>JALYUB010000042.1 GCA_030853945.1 Chloroflexota bacterium | reverse complement strand
TTCGCCCGCTGGCGATGACGATGATGATCTGCTCGATCCCCGAGGCAACCGCCTCCTCGACCGCGTACTGGATGATCGGGCGGTCGACGAGCGGGATCATCTCCTTGGGGATGGCCTTGGTCCCGGGAAGGAATCGGGTCCCGAAGCCGGCCGCCGGCAGGACGGCCTTTCTGACGCGCACGGATCGGGTCTCTCCTGGAGCGGGTTATCTGCGCGCGGCGCGCCGCCGGGTCTCAGGCCACGCCGATGCCAAGAAGCCTCACGGGGCAAGGAGTATAGCAACGGCCAACCGACGCGCCGCTCTCGTGGCCAGGCACGACGCTCATCGCCGCGGGTGCCTCGACGCTACAATCGCGACCCGATGATCAAGTCCCTGGTACGCACCCTCAAGGGCCCGAGCCGCGACCCGCGCATGGCATTCATCAGCCGTCCGCTGCCGCGCAACCTGCCCGACGAGCAGGTCCTGGCCGCGCTCGAGATCGCGCTCGCGGCCGACCCCAATCCCGACGACCTCGTCGAGACGCTGCCTCCCGCGCTGCGCCAGGTTACCGGTCATTCGTACGAGGTCCTCGACCGCTCGGCCAGCGACGTGACCGGCGCCTTTCGCCGCTCGCAGGTGATGATCCGGGACGGTGCGGTCGGCCTCTGGCCCGGCTACCAGGCGCGTGCCTACCCGATGCTTTCGACGTCGCGCAAGACCGAGCGCATACGCGCGGCGATCGTTGCCGCCGATGCCACGCCGGCTGATGCGCCGGGGCCCACCAACCCGGTCGGCAAGCCCGGCTGGGCGCCACCGCCCGCCGTACGAGATGACGACCCCGCTGACGAGTCCGGCTAGGTGGGTCGCCAGAACGTCCCGCGTGACCAGTGGCTGGAGCTCGGAGCGGAGTGTCCGCATTGCGGCGAGCGAGTGACCGAGGAGATGGTCTACTCGTGGCGCCCCGTGCCGGACGACCCGAAGCTGGTGCTGCTCTACTGCCCGGACTGCGGGGATCGGGTCGAGATCAACCACGTCTGAGGGTGGTGCCCCCAACCGGATTCGAACCGGTGATCTCCACCTTGAAAGGGTGGCGTCCTAGGCCTCTAGACGATGGGGGCGCGTGACTGGCCCATCCTAGCAAGGCGCCTCACCGCGCCATCGGTGCCCGCCCGAAGTCAGAAGTAGAAGAGCACCACCAGGACGACCGCACCGCCGAGCGCGATCGCCGCGAGCAGGATCATGAGTCCGCCGCCGAACGCGATCGCCACCGACATGCCCATCGATCGGCTGCGATAGGCGCGCTGCGACCAGATCCAGCCCTGCACGAAGAGGAAGCCGCCGATCGTCACGGCGATCAGCGCCGAGGCCAGCATGGCCGCCACGGACAGGCCGGTGTTGTCGCCGAGGACGGCAATGGCGGTAAGGCCGGCCGCAATCAACAGCCCAACCAGGCCGATCACGACGTTGCGCAGGAAGGGGTGCATCGGAGCGCAAGACTGAATGGCCCGATGGCCCTCGTCAAGGCGGCCCCCGTAGACTGGCAGCATGCCCTCCAGCGCCTTTGCCGAGTTCGCACGAACCGCCGAGGCGGTGGCGGCGACCAGCTCGAAGCTCCGCAAGCGGGACCTGTTGGCGTCCTACCTGCGCGGCCTTCCGGCGGAGGACGTTCCCATCGCCGCGACGTTCTTCGCGGGTCGGCCGCTGCCCGGTGCCTCGGACAGGCTGGGGCTCGGCTGGGTGCAGCAGAGCCAGGCGCTGACGGCTGCCACCGGCGCCGACGACGAGGCGCTGCATGCTGCCTACCTGCGGCAGTCGGACTTCGGCGATGCGGCATCCGAGCTGCTGGCCGGACGCGAACCGGCAGGCAAGCCGCTGACGCTGGCCGATCTCGATGCGGCCTTCCGGCGCATGAGCGAGGCGGAGAGCACCGCTTCCCGGGTGGCAGGCATGACAGCCCTGTTCGTGCGAGCGACGCCCGATGAGGCCCGCTTCGTGGGTCGAATCGCCGCTCGCGAGCTGCGGATCGGGCTGCGGGAAGGGCTGCTGGAGGAGGCGATCGCGGCGGCCTTCGACCGACCGATCGAGGCGGTCCGTCGCGCCCTGATGCTCGTGGGTGAGCCCGGCGAGGCGGCGGCCCTGGCGCGGGACGACCGGCTGGGCGAGGCTGCGCTGCACCTTGGCCGGCCGATCCGCTTCATGCTCGCGACCCCGGTGGCCGATGCCGACGAAGTGATGCGTCGGGTCGGTGCGGAGGCCTGGATCGAGGACAAGTACGACGGCATCCGAGCCCAGCTGCACCTGGCCGGGTCGGGGGCTGCCGCCCAGCTCTTCTCGCGCGACCTGAACGAGATCACCGTCTCCTTTCCCGAAGTCGCGGCCGGCGCCGGCGCGCTCGACCATCGGCTGGTGATCGACGGGGAGCTGGTCCCGTATCGGTCCGGATCGGTGCTCGATTTCGCCAGCCTTCAGACGCGGCTCGGCCGCGTGAACCCCGGTCCCGAGCTGCTCGAGCAGGTGCCGGTGGTGCTCGTCGCGTTCGACCTGCTGCACCTCGATGGGCAGGACCTGCTGGAGACGCCGCTTCGCGAACGGCGAGCGGCGCTCGAAGCGCTCGGCCTGCCCGAGCGGACCGGCGAGCGATTCCTCTATTCGCATCTCGCCACCGCGCGCTCGTCGGACGAGGTGGAGGCGCATTTCGACGACGCGAGAGAACGGCGCAACGAGGGTCTGATGGTCAAGGACCCTGCCTCGGTCTACCAGCCAGGGCGCCGAGGGCTCGGCTGGCTGAAGCTCAAGAAGGCGCTGGCCACGCTGGACTGCGTGGTGGTGGGCGTCGAGTGGGGCCACGGCAAGCGGCGCGGCGTGCTGTCGGACTACACCTTCGCGGTGCGCGGGCCGGACGGCGAGTCGCTGCGCACGATCGGCAAGGCCTACACCGGACTGACCGATCTCGAGATCGCCGCCATGACCGAGCATTTCCAGTCGATCACGCTGCGCGACTTCGGCAGGTATCGCACCGTGGTGCCGGAGGTGGTCGTCGAGATCGCGTTCGACCGGATCATGCGCAGCGCGCGGCACAACAGCGGATTCGCGATGCGCTTTCCGCGGATCGTCAGGATCCGGGAGGACAAGACGCCCGCCGATATCGACGACCTGGCGACGGT
Organism: Chloroflexota bacterium; assembly: GCA_030853945.1. Classification (GTDB taxonomy): domain Bacteria; phylum Chloroflexota; class Limnocylindria; order QHBO01; family QHBO01; genus CF-167. The sequence continues at coordinate 14,412 of JALYUB010000042.1, read as the reverse complement.
CGAGAAGCTGTTCGCCGCCCAGGCCACGGGTCGCATCCTGTTGGCGCGTGGAGCGAAGGGGGAAACGGAGCGGATCGCGGCGACCGGGGAGATGGCGGCCGACTAGGAGGCCCCTGCTAGCATCCGTCGGGTGGAAGCCTCCGCAACCGATCCGTTTGCCTCGACCCCGCCGCCGATGGTGCGGTTGGAGATCTACACGCGCGACTACCGCGTCTCGGGGCTGACGGCCAGCCGCTTCAGCCGTGTCGCGGACATCGTCAACCCCCTGCAGGACGGATACCTGGCGATCGAGCAGGCCGCCTTCACCGAGCACGCCTACCCCAAGCTCACCGCCACGTCGCCCGAGGTGCTGATCGCAATCGGCGAGATCCTGTTCGTGATTGCGCCGGAGGTCGAGGGGGCCGCGCGACCGGAGATGCGGATCGTCAAGGAGGCGTTCCTGGTCGAGATGGCGTTGCCACCCTTCCGAATCAGTGGCTCGATCCACGTCTTCCAGCAGACTCGCCCGATCGACGGGCTGATCAACACTGTCGAGCGCTTCGTGGCGATCACTGCCGCAGAGGTGACCTGCGCCGCTTACCCGTGGCTGCAGCGCAGCGCCAGCGCGATCGCGGTGCAGCGTTCAAAGGCCCACCTGATGGCGCTTCCCGAGGCGGCGCAGCCCGAACCCGACGCCTGAGCGCTAGGCCGTGTGCGGCGAGGGCGCCTGCGTTGCGCCTCGTGCCTCGGCCTCGGTCGCGCTGAGAACGGCCTCGACGAAGCGGGCCGCGCGGCGGGTGTCCAGTCGCTGCACGCGCCCGATGCTCTGCGCCCACCACGGAGCGTTGTCTGCGGTGACCACCTCTCCGCTCGGCTCCTCGAGCACGACTGTCGTGTAGTCCCGCGGGAACGCGATGGTGGGGGAGATGGCCACGGTCGGGTCGTCGAGCGTGGCCCTCGACCAGCGCGAGACCGCATCGGCGACCGTGTCGGCGTCGAACGAGGGGTTGGTGACGGTTGGGATCCAGCCCGCGCGGGAGCGGGTGTCGAACTCCCAGCCGCGGCCGCGGACGCGGTAGCGCCCTCGCCACCTGCGCGTGATCAGGGCCCGCACGCCTGGCGGCCCGACCAGCAGCGCAGCAAGGTCGTCCGGCACGCCGGGCAGGCGCGGCGCCAGGACCAGGGTGTAGGTGTCGTCGAATGCCCCCGCCAGCAGCTTGCCAAGATCGTCCCCGATCGCCTCGCGCCTGCGACGAGCCCGCATCAGTGCGCGCCCGGCCATCGCGGCACCGACGCCGAGGGCCAGCGCCGCGGAGAGGGCCAGCAGCGCGATCGGCGCGACGCGGGTCGCGGGCAGAAGTGCCATCAGCAGCACGGAGGTGGCTCCGACCAGCAGCATCGCGAGCGCCACCACCAGCGCGTTGTCCTGGAAGCCGCGAACGAGGGCGGGATGGATCAGGCGCATGCAACACCTCCGACTGCTAGGCTCAGGGCATGCCCATCACGGTCACGGCGCTGGCCACCATCGTCGACGCCGAGCGCTCGATGCGCGTCGACGTTCGCACCGAAACGGGCTTCAACCTGACCTTCGACACGGCCGATTCCGGGGAGCTCCGCGCCGGCCCGGGCCCGACCGAATCCGTGCTGGCCGCCCTCGCCGCCTGCACCTCCATGGACGTCGGCAGCATCCTGCGCAAGAAGCGCCAGCCAGCCACCAGCTACCGGATCGCGGTCACCGCCCAGAAGGCGGACGAGCACCCGCAGGTCTACACCGGCATCGTGATCGAGCACCAGGTCTCGGGAGAGGTCGAGCCCGAGGCACTGCGCCGGGCGATCGAGCTGTCCGCCACCTCGTACTGTCCGGTCAGCGCCATGCTCTCGCGCGCGGTCCGGATCGAGCATCGCTACCGATTGGCGCGGGAGGGGCAGGGGGAGGTCAGCGCGCTGGTGGCCGTGACGGGACCGGACGGCGCGCAGGTCATCTGAAGGCATCTCCATCACTCTCGGGGCTCGGGCGCCCGGCGCCAATGGCGTGATGGTCCTGCTCGCTTCGCGTCCTTTCGTTGGAACAGGGCGCGCTTGCCCGCCCGGTGTAGCATGGCGCCTCCATGGCACGCTCAATGTGGCGCGGGGCGATCCAGTTCGGGCTGGTGACGATCCCCGTCAAGCTCTACCTGGCGACCGAGACCGGCGGGATCGGCTTCAACATGCTGCACGCCAGCTGCGGCAACCGGATCCAGATGAAGATCTACTGCCCATTCCACGATGCGATCGTGCCGCGCTCGGAGACGGTTCGCGGCTACGAGTGGAGCAAGGGCAAGTACGTCGTCCTGGACGACTCCGACTTCGAAGCCGTGCCGCTCAAGACGGTGCGCGCCATCGAGATCGAGATGGTTGTCGATGCCAGGCGCGAGGGCCAGGGGGTGGAGTTCGTCAAGCAGGCCTACTACCTCGAGCCTGACCCGATCGGACACAAGGCATTCGAGTTGCTGCGCCAGGTGCTCGCCGAGAAGGAGAAGACGGCGATCTGCAAGATCGTGCTCAAGGACCGCGAGCAGCTGGCCGCCCTGAACCCGTACTCGAAGACGATGCTGCTGACCACGCTGCACTGGCCCGATGAGGTCCGCTCGCTCGAGGAGCTGAACATCCCCGACGAGGAGATCGAGGTCAAGCCCGCCGAGCGCAAGATGGCAGAGCAGCTGATCGAGTCGATGACGGGGGAGTTCAACGCGGACGACTACCAGGATGACTACCGCAAGGCGCTGATGGCCGTCATCGAGGCCAAGGTAGGCGGCGAGGCTCCGGTTGCGGCGCAGAAGGTCGAACCGACCCGCATCGGCGACCTCATGGCGGCGCTGGAGGCGAGCGTGGCTGCCGCACGTGACGCGCGTCGCCAGGCCCCCGCCAAGCCGGCCAAGGCAGCCAAGGCAGCGCCTGCCCGAGCGGCCAGGGCCCCACGGGCTGCCAGGGCCGCGAAGGCCAAGGAACCTGCCGAAGCCGCTCCGCAGCGCCGTCGCAAGAGCGCCTAGCCAGCCGCGTGCCGGCAGACCAGCTCCCGCTCCCGGTTCCGCCAACCAGCGACCCCTCCCCTCATCGCCTGCCCTCCCGCATCACCCTGATGCAGGCCACCGATATCGACGCCCCGTTCGACGACGCCGGGTATCTCTTCGAGCCCTGGTGGCCGGGTGCCAGGGCGGTCGCCTTCTGCGAGCGTGGCGCGCTGCGGCTGCAGGTCTCCGGCCTTGCCGATGCCCTAGCTGCATTTCCCGAGCTGAGCTCGATGCCGGAGCAGCTTGCCGAGGATGGGGTCGCGCTCGACGGCACGCTCCTCGTCCTCGACGAGGCGGGCCGCCCAGACGCCGACCTGCTGCGGGCCCGGCTCGCCGGCAGGGAGCGTCCCGGTCGACCGGCCTACGTTGCCAGCGACCTCTTGTGGAGCGGCGGGCAACCGGTGGTCGGCCGCTCGTTCGGGACGCGCCGCCGCTGGCTGGACGCGATCCTGACGCCGGGTGACCGGGTCACCGTGGGGCGCGCCTACGTCGGGGACGGAACGCTCGTCGCCGAGGCCCTCACCGCGCTCGGCATCGACGGCCTGTCCGCACGTCAGCTGAGCGCCCGCCATCGCGCGGGGCCGGCCGGCGAGGCCTGGCTGCGAGCACCGCTGACGGCACCCGAGCCGAGGCCGCGTCCCACGCTGGCGCTGATCCTGCGGCTGCCGCTGGGGGAGTGAGGCCGGGCTCAGCCGGGCAGCAGTCTCAATGCCCGCTCGAGCTTGCTCGACGGATCGGCCACCAGCCCGGGAATCGCCGCCAGAGCGTCAGCCAGCTGGCCGTGATCGAGCCCGGCGGCCAGCGCCGCGGGATCGAGCTCGAGCTCCACGACCGCCAGGCGCCCGAGCTCGATGCCCCGGTGCATGACGCGTCCCCGGTCCAGCGACAGGAGGCCCACGCGCGTTGCGTTCAGCGAGACGGATCGCTCGGTCCGCTCCTGCTCCAGGCTGAACCGTTCGATCAGGGCCTTGCCCCCGGTCATCTCCAGCAGGCGCTGGCGGGCCGTCGAGGGCGGCCACGCCATTGGCGCAAGGCTCGGGCCGGCAGGTCCCTCCACCTCCGCCCGTCGGTGGAGCGAGTCCTTCGCCGCATGCTCAGCCGGACCCTTCAGCGACACGACGGTGCGCCCCTCACGGGCACGCAGCCGACAGGCCCAGTGCTGCGACGCCAGCCGCAGGTCGGCGGTATCGAGGTAGCGATCCACCTCGTCGACGATGTGCGTTGAGCCCAGCTCGGCCGGTCCCAGGGTCTGAGCGGCGGCCAAGGCTCGGAGCGGCCCCTCTTCGGACGCCCAGTACTTCAGCTCGGCTTCGATGCGGTCGAGGGTCACGCTTCGTAGCGCGCGGCTGCGCTCCGCATGGCATCGGCCACGGATCGACGCAGGTCGGGCGGTGCAAGCACCTCAACGGCGTCGCCCCAGGACATGATCCAGGGCCGGATCTCGATGATTCCGGCCACCGTGACCCGCATCTCGACCCCGCCGTCCGGCAGCTCCTCGAGAACCTGGGAGCGGTGCCATACGACCTCCCGGACGCGATGGGCGACCGATGCGTCGAAGCGCAGGCGCACGTCGGCGGTTGCCGTCGTGTCGGAGGACCAGATCCCCCAGGAGTGCGTCAGCCATCGGTCGGGATCGAAGTCAGCCGGGATCTCGTACCGATCCGCGGTGAGCGTCGAGCTCCGGATCCGCTCTACCTTGTAAGTGCGCATGGCGCCGACCGTCTCGTCGAAGCCGATCAGGTAGACGCTGCGGCCCGCTGCATCCGGCTCGAGGAAGTAGGGCTGCACTCGTGCCCGCCGAGGCTCGCCTTCGCCAGGATCGTAGTCGAATTCCACGACGCGTCCATCGGCCCAGGCCTGGGCCACGTGGGCGAAGTTGCGCACGAACTGGTCGTTCGGCTTGGCCTCGCCGACGGTGAGCATGGTGGCGGTCACGTGACGCGAGATCGGCTGCGGCAGGAGGTCGGCAAGCTTGGTGAACGCGCTGACCACCGCCTGGTCATAGGCGTCCGACCAGCGCGCGATGAGCCGCGAGGCCAGGAACAGAACGACTGCCTCAGGCACCGACAGGTGCAGCGGCGGCAGGAAGTACTTCTTCTCGATCCCGTAGCGACCCTTGCCGGCCTGGAAGATCGGCATCGCGAGCTCCTCTTCCAGCGCCTTGATATCCCGGTACACGGTGCGAGTGGTCATTCCGGTGAGGCTCGCGATCTCGGACACCGGGACGCCGCTCTCGCCACTGCCTCGGGCGTACAAGATCGAGGCCACCGACAGCAGGCGCGCCAGGCGGTCGCGCTTTCGCGAGAGCCGGTCGTCGCGGGCGTCATCGACCCAGGAGCCCGGGTCGGTCATCGCGACGCCTCGAGGAGCATCAGCACGCGACCGATCATAGACGGCCCCCTCGCGCGCCCGGTTCAGCTGCCGGAGGGCGAAGCCACGGCGGAGGGACTCTGCTTGATGGATGGCAGGGGCGTCGGGGTGGGAGGCGCCTCGCCGGGGAGCCCGGCCAGCATCGCCAGGTTCTGCGCCTCGTCGGTGCCGATCATCAGGAACACGAGATCCCCCGTCGCCCAGGTGTAGACCCGCGTTCCCGGTAGCGTGGCGTTGTCTTCCGGGCGTACCCAGACCACGTGACCGGCGACGACCTGCAGCGTCCACGGCTCGCGATGAAGGCCCGCGATCCCCACGTAGCGCCCCGCCTCGGCGAGATATGGCTCCAGGTCGGCCGTCGTGACAGGTGGCGGATTCAGGCGCATCGCGAACAGCGACAGCCGCGGCCGCGATAAATAGGCCACCTGAAGCGACATGAATCGCGCGCCGATCTGGCCAAAGACCTGGCCGATGTCACCGGGCGTGATCGAGAAGTCGGTGATCGGCGGGATCTGGACCGCCTTGCCGGCAACCGTGGTCGGGATTAATGCAACCAGTGCCGGGTCAGCCGTGTTGCTGAAGATGGGCGTCGGCTGCGGGGTCGGCTCCGGCGTCGCCGTGGGAGCCGCGGTAGGGGTCGGGGATGGGCTCGGCGTCGGCACTGGCGCTCCGCAGGCGCCCAGGGCCAGGGAGGCCATCAGCAGGGCCAAGGCCGGTGCCCGAGCGCCGCGCCGGCATGGCGCAGCGTCCAGTCGGGTGGTCGGCATCGGAGGCGTCATGATAGCGCGCCCTCGCCGGCCGAACGGATCAGGCTGCTCCGCGCTCCTCGGCCTGTGTGTCGACCTGGCGTCGCCGCTGTCCGCGATCCGTGCGCGCGGCCACGATCCCCGCCAGGGCCTCGATGACATCGGCTCGATAGCGGCTGCCAACACCCAGGCGAAGCTCGGCCAGCGCTGCTGCACGGCCGTGGCGCTTGCCCGCGGGGGTGCTCATGGCGGTGTCGTATGCGTCCGCGACCGCGACGATCTGTGCTCCCAGCAGCGCGGCATCGGGGCTGGTCGCTGCCCGGTGCTGGCGCACGAGCAGGGCCGCCGGTCGCAGCGCCTGGATCGCCTCCAGCTCGCTGGCGCCAAGGATGTCGAGGCCATGCAGTCGCGCGGCCAGCGCGACCTCGCCAACCTGCTGGGCGGGACAATCCAGCTCCTTGGCGATCCTGACTGCCAGGTTCCCGACCCGGTCGGCGTGGCCGCGGGCGCCGGGGTCGCGCGCATCGATGGATCGGGCCAGGGCTAGCAGAGCGTCGATGACGCCCGACTCGCCGGCGTCGATGCTCGGACCGGCCAGGAGGCTGGCCTGGCCGACCAGCGTCTCGACCGCGTCGTCTGGATGCAGCAGCGCGGTCCGGGCCAGCTGATCCAGCGTGCCGCGCAGGCGTCGCATCTCTTCCGGCACCTCGCCGGCGCGCACCACGCGGTCGCCGCCCGACTGCTTGCCGTAATAGAGGGCCGTGTCGGCCGCGCCGATCAGCTCGTTTTTGTCGCTGGCATCATCGGGAAGAGTCGCGACCCCAACCGAGATGGTCACCGGCGTTGCGTCGTTGGCGGTGAGTCGGTACACGGCCTGCCGAATGCGGTCGGCGACTGCCGCGGCAGCATCCGCGTCGACTGCCGGCAGCACCAGCGCGAACTCGTCGCCACCGTAGCGGTAGACCTTGTCGTCCGAACGAGCCGCCCCGTAGATGGTGGTCCCGACAGCGTGCAGCAGGGCGTCCCCGGCAGGGTGACCGAGGCGGTCGTTGTAGCCCTTGAACTCGTCGAGGTCCATCATCAGCAGCGAGATCGGGGCCGGCTTTGCACGCGACCGCTTGCCGCGACCCTTGCCGACCGGCGTCGCGAACGCATCGACCAGCTCGCCAAGGGTGCGCTGGAAGGCGCCGTGGTTCTCGAGGCCGGTCAGCGCATCGGTGTCGGCGCGCTTGCTGACGGCGTGGTGGGCCTCCGCGTTGCGCAGCGCAATCGCACCCTGGCCGGCGAACAGCTTGATCAGCTCGAAGTCGTTTTCACTGAAGTAGCTCTCCGGCCCGCCAACGCGCGAGATGTTCATGCAGCCGATCACCTCGCCGCCGCTGACGAGGGGCACCACCGCCAGGGCTTCGGGGTCGTCCGGCGTGCCTGGAATCTGCATCGCGCGCGGGTCGTTGAGCGCGTCGTTGGCGAGAACCGGCTCGGCGTGATCGGTCGCCCATCCCATCAGGCCGCGCCCGAAGGGGACGATGTACGCCATCACCTCCGCTGCGTGCCGCTCGCGGGTCAGCACCGGCACCAGGACCCGATTCTCCGGATCGGCGCGGTAGATGGACAGGTTGTCGTAATGGACCACCGCCCGCAGGCCGTCGGCGATGGTATCCAGTACGAGCTGCTGGTCGAGCGTCGACAGGAGGCGCTCGTTGATCTCCAGCAGGCGGCGCTGCGACTGCAGCTGCCGCGCGAGCTCGGTCGACTGCAGCTCCAGCCGCTCGTACGCGGAGGCGTTCGCGATCGCCTGGGCCGCGTAGCCGGCGAAGATCGTCAGGGTCTGCAGGTCGTCGTTGCTGAACTGGTCCTTGCCCAGCTTGGAAAGGGCCACCACGCCGACAGCACGACCTTCGAAGAGCATCGGGACGACCAGCATCGACTCGTCGATGTCGTCGGTGCCCTCGATGGTGTGCCCGCGCATGTCGTTCAGCGCGTCGTTGATGAGCATCGGCTCCCCGTGCTCGGCGACCCACCCGGTGAATGATCCTTCTCCGATCTCGACTCGCAGCTTCTCGTGGAAGTCGCCTTCGCCAAGCAGGCGATCGGTGAACGCGACCGGCTCGCAGAAGCGCGTCTCCCAGTTCACGACGTAGACGCGGATGTCGTGGTAGGCCGCCAGGGTGCTCGCCTCCGACACGATGGCGTCCGCGATCGCCTGCACATCGGTCAGGCGGTTCAGGCGGGAGGAAAGGTCCTGGATCGACCGGATTCGCGCGGCCTGGTCCGCAACCGAGCGGTACAGGCGCGCGTTGCTGATCGCGACCGCCGCCTGGTTGGCGAATGACTGGGCGAGGGCAACCTCGTCATCCGGCCACTCGCGATCCCGGGTGTGGTACAGGCCGATCACGCCAAGGGCCTGGTCGTGGCTCACCAGCGGGACGAGGCACGCGGTCTTGATGCCCTCGTCGTGGTAGGCCTGCTGCATCTCTCCGACCCCCGCGCGGGAATCGGCGTCGCGAACCACGATGGTGCGGCGCTCGAGCGAAGCCTGCACGCCTACCGCGGTCGAGTCCCACGTGAGCTGGCGCGCCTTTGCGTGGAACGCCTCGCCCATGCCCCTGGCGGCGGCCACGTGGAAGGGATACTCGCCCTCCTCGATCAGCCACAGGCCGGCCTTGTCGGCGTCGAACAGCGTTCGGGTGCGATCGACGATGTCATCGAGCACGGTGCTCAGGTCCAGCTGCCCGGCAAGCTCCTGTGCGACGTGACGAAGCGCGCGGGAGCGCACGACCTCCCGCTTGGCACGGGCCAGGGTGCGGGCAGTGACCACGTTGGCTGCGACGGCGGTTGCGACGGTCCGCAGGAAGGCGAGCGAGACGGTAGCCAGCGCACCCCCCGGATCGTCCTCGAGCACCAGTGCGCCAACGACCTCGCCTCCGACACGAAGCGCGACGCGACGGCGGACGGGCCCGAGAACGTTATCGGGGACAGGGGGTTCCGGCAGTTCCGCTGCGCTCTCGGGCCGCAACGTCTCGGGCGGGGCGGCAGGAAAGCCGGCGTGAGTCTCAAGGTGCAGGATGCCGTTGCCACCCTCCCGCGCCAGGTAGGCGGCGACTCTCGCGACGCGGAGATGCGAGCGGAGGGCTTCGACCGCCGTGCGGCAGACCGCAGTTGCATTGGCAGCCACGCCCGGTCCGGCGCTCAGCCGGCCGAGCACCGCCAGCTCGGCGTCCACGCGACGCTCGGGCTGGGGTGGCGCGCCGTCAGCCGTGCCCTCGGCCAGCAGGCGCTGGACGTCACCGGTACGGTAGCGCCGATCGCCCCGAGGATTGATCCGAAACGCCGGCAGCCGTCCGGCATCGGTCCAGGCGCGAATGGTGTTGGGATGGACGCCGAGCAGCGCGGCCGCCTGGGCGACGCTGACCAGCGTCTCCCGGTCCTCTCCTCGCTCGCGACCTGATTGCGCCACGCGCGCTCCTGCTCTCGTGCATCGATCGGCCTGACCAGCGAATTGGAACTTCTGGTAAGTGCCGTGGACCGGATGGTAGAAGTGGGTAGGCGCGGACTCGATGCCCCGTTCGTACCGGTTTGGACCCGGCACTAGTCATGGAGGCGACGTCAGGGGGCTGCCAGGCGCGTGATGCCCAGGATGGCGGCGACCCCGAAAAGCGTGATCGCCGCGGCCACCGCTCCGCTGCCCGCGAGCAGCATCCGCGGTCGTCCGCCGCCGAGCAGTCGCATGGCGTCGTCCAGCTCGAGCGCGCTGAGGATGTAGCCGCCGGGCGGCGGGGCCAATGCGGCCCGACCGCCTCCATCCTGGGTCACCGTCGCCAGCACCAGCAGGCGATCGACGATGCTGATCATCCGCGTCGTCGCCCTGGCCTGCAGCAGGGGCCCCTGCTCGGCTGCTACCCGCGACAATGCCGCTCCGTACGAGGCGTCGAGCTCATTGGGCGAGCCGGACCATACGTGCGGGAGTGCCACCAGCGGCTCGCGGGCCTCGGCGGGGTCGAGCGGCAGCGACCCGTCGTGGTCCCAGAGCTCGAAGGAGCGAGTCTCGCGCAGGCGCTGGATGCTCCTCCAGCCGCCTCGCGGGCCGATCACCTCGACATCCCGGTGGAGCGCGACCAGGCGATCCTCGTCGGCGGTGACGAGCGGATCCGCGCAGCGAATGCGCCCGACGATACGGACGGGCCGGGCTGGCATCCGGTCGCCAGGCCGAAGGTCCAGCAGCTCACCGACGCGCATCTGCCTTGCGCCCGCCAGCCGCCGCGCCATGGCCGGCTGCGCTCCCGAACGGCGAACCAGCGCGAGGCCGACGCCCAGCAGCACGACCCCGGCGAGGGTGAGCAAGAGGGGGAATGTCAGGGCCGAGGGCATCGGGATCCGATTATCGCCCGATAAGCCCCTGGTAATTGGTCGTGCCTAGGCTGGCCGTCACCGATCGGGGCTCGCACCAGCGTCCGTCATCGGCAACAGGGAGGGTCTGTCGCCACCGCAGCGTTCGGCATTACTCGTCAGTCGTTCACGCTACGGAGGTCCCCATGTCCGCATCCCCTGGTGCCGCACTGCGCCGCCACCCGCCGCGCGAAGTTCATCTGCTCGGGTGGCTCGCCGCGATTCCGGTCCTCGTGATCCTTCTCTGGGTTGGAGTCGCATCAGCCGATCCGCCGCCATCGGCGCTGCGCCTCAGTGCGGCCGAGGTGGAACTAGCGGGCACAGCCATCCGCCTTCTGCCGCACGTCGTGAGTGGCTCGACGCTCCTGGAGGTCCAGCCTCGCGCGACCAGCCTGCCGGGGCGTCGAGGCGCGAGTCTGCTGGCCGTCTCGTCGGATGCCAGCCAGGCTGCGCTGGCCGACCAGCTCGGTGAGCTCTCAGGCCTGCTCACAATCGCTCGCGCTGATGGCTCGCAGCTGCGGGTCCAGCTGCCCGGGCTGCTCGCTGCCGGATTCGCATTGGACGGGAAGTGGCTGGCCGTGGTCGACGGCCGCGGCGCCCTGTGGCAGATCGACGCCACGACCGGCAGCGCGACTCAGCTGGCAGACGGCCCGTTCCTGGGGTCGCCTGTGGTCGACGCCGACGGGTCGCTGATGCTGCTCTCGGTGCCATCCGTCGAGGCTCCCTACTCGTCACGGTTGGTGCGAGTCGGCTCTTCGACGGGCGCTGTCACACCGCTATCCGATGAGGGGCTTGTCTACGGGGCGTTTCCTCTCACGGACGGCGGCGTGGCGGTCGTGGCGCACGAGCCCGGTCGAACCGTCGTACGTGAGATCGGCCACGGCGGCCCACGGCTGCTGGCCGACCTGGGAGCCCAGGCCGGCCGTGTGGCGGTGGCAACGGACGGGCGTCATATCGCCTTCGAGGTCGCCGATCGCGGCATCGCCATGATCGACGGCCCAGGGTCCGGCGCGCGGAGCGTTGGCGCCGGTTCGCAGCCGTGTTTCGCTGCTGACGGATCCCTGCTGCTGGTGAGGCGTGGCGCCGGAACCGTCGCGCTGGCCCTCGACGGATCGGTGATGGCCGCCGCCATGGATCGGCCGACCAGCCTCGTCGGATCCGTGGGGTGCCTGCCATGAGCGCGCGAGCAGGCCGAGCTGGCGCGTGGGTCGTGCTCCAGCTTGCCATCGTCTGCTGGAGCGCCGGATCCGTGCTGGCGACCGATGACTATTCGCTCCCCTTCTACGACCCGGCCGTGACGATGAGCTACGGCGTCGATCGCAACCGGGCGCTGAATCACCAGCTGGATTGGACCGGGCAAGTCTGGAACGACGCCCTGACCCACTACGGACGGGTGTACGACCAGCACACCGGGGTCGACTATCCGATGGCGCTGCGCAGCGAGGTCGCTGCGGCCAAGGACGGGACCGTGGTGGACGAGGAAGGGGGGTTCGGAACCACGCAGTTCGGGGCGTTCGGGAACTTCGTGCTGCTCCAGCATGCCGATGGCCGGCGGACCCTCTACTACCACCTTGCCAGCGCAGCCGAAGGTGGCGTCGCGGTCGGCGTGGGAACGGCGGTCGTGGCCGGACAGTCGATCGGGCGCTCCGGGTGCAGCGGCAACTGCAACGGGGCGCACCTCCACTTCGAGATGCTGGCCTGGAACTCGACGGCCAGGGCCTACCAGCCGGTCGACCCGCTCGCGGAGCGTCGATGGACGACATGGCCTGGTCGCATCCCTTTCGACGCGTCCTACGTTCGCGAGAGCAACGCCGGCACTGAGGTCATCCATCGCGGCCAGGTCATCACCCACTGGGTCGAGTTCCGGAACACCGGAGGTCGGACCTGGCGCAACACCGGGTCAATGGGCCGCATCGGTCTGGCGACCTGGAGCCCGCCGGCTCACGCGTCACCGTTCAGGGCCCCGGCCTGGCCATTTGCCTGGATGGCGACCTTCCTCGACGCGCCCTCCGTACCGCCGGACGGCGTGGGTCGCTTCACCTTCGGGCTGCTCGGCTCGCCGGCGCCCGGCAGCTACGTCGAACGCTTCAACCTGCAGGCGCAAACGGTTCGATGGTTCAGCTACCCAAGGCTTGGCAACTACTACGTGCCCATCGTCGTATCGAACGCGACGCCATGAAGGCGATGTTGCGCCTCGGCTCGGCGCTGGTGGTTGTGGCGGTCGTTGTCGCATGCGGCCGTGACGCCGCGGTGAGCTCGCCCAGCGCAGGTCAGTCGGCGGCGGCCTCGCTGCCGACTGACGCACCCACAGCTGCCGAACCTGTCCCTTCGTCGTCCATCGACCGCGTTCCGCTGCCGAGCGGCTTTCCGGTGCTGCCCGGTGCCGTCCCGATGAACATGGCCGATGACGATCCGGGCCTGATCGGCCTTTGGAGCAGCGACCAACGCGGGTCGGCGGCGTACGACTTCTATGTCTCGGCACTGCCGGCAGCCGGCTACCCGATCGTCGGCCTCTATCCGGGGGGCGATGTCGCAGTGATCAGGTTTCGCTCCGGCGATGCGATCTGGCAGATGGTGGCGCAGGGCGGGGCGGGTGGCACCGAAGCGATCGAGGTCAGATTGGACCGCCCCTAGACGGCCGGATCGACTGCCAGACTGGCGCGCCGCGCTCCCGCGGCGCGCTCGAGTGCCTGCGGCATCACGCGGAAGACCGCGTCGGGCAGGCCGGCAGCGGCCCACACCTGCGGCTGCAGCATCAGGCGGTCATCGATGAGTACCGGCAGTGTCCGCGCGTGGCCAATCGGCGGGACGCCGCCGATCGCATAGCCGGTTGCCGCACGCACCTCGTCGCCCTCGGCGCGACGAACGTCTGAGCCGCCCATCGCAGCGGCCAGCCGCCCGGGGTCGAGGCGATCGGCGCCGGACAGCAGCGCCACCACCGGTTCGCCGTCGACCATGAAGACGAGCGACTTGACGATCTGCGCCACGTTGCATCCGACGGCGCGAGCCGCATCCGCGGCCGTCCGAGTGCTGGCCGGGAATCGCACCACTTCGATCGCCAGCCCGGCGCGGGCCGCGGATTCGATCACGCGCAGAACGTTGGGGTGCAGCGGCTCGGCCGAGGATCCGGTCACGGAGCGATCATCGCACGCGTGCTACCCTCGACGGGACAACCCCAAGAGCGACAGGGGAGCGCGCAAGCGCTGAGAGTGCGGAAGGCCGCAGACCCTCGAACCTGATCTGGGTCATACCAGCGAAGGGAGTCGGTAGTGAAAGCGATCGTGGTGGCCGGCGGCGATGCCGTGCCGGAGGACGTCGCCCATCTGGGCGGCGCCGACCTGCTGATCGCGGCCGACTCCGGCGCGGCATGGCTGGCAGGATCAGATCGCTGGCCCGATGTGCTGATCGGCGACATGGACTCGATCGATCCCGCGCTGTTCGGCCGCCTTGCCGCAGACGGCGTGCAGATCGAACGCCACCCGACGGAGAAGGACCAGTCGGACGCAGAGCTGGCGGTCGAGCGGGCTGTTGGCGCAGGAGCCGACGAGGTCGTCGTCCTTGGGGCGCTCGGCGGGCAGCGGCTCGACCACGAGCTGGCAAACCTCCTCCTATTGGGCGACGCCAGGTGGCGGGGCCATGCGCTGCGCATCGTTCGCGGTCGCATCAGCGTGCGGGCATTGCCGGGCGGGGACACCCTCGTGCTGGATGGCATGGAGGGAGATCTCGTGACGCTCCTGTCGATCGATGGCGAGGCGGTCGGGGTCCGGACCCAGGGCCTGCGCTTTGCGATTGACGGAGAAGCGTTGCCGCTGGGTCGCTCCCGCGGCCTGTCCAACTCGGTTGCGCAGCCTCCGGCATCGGTCTCGCTCGAGCGAGGGACG
>JALYUB010000069.1 GCA_030853945.1 Chloroflexota bacterium | reverse complement strand
CCTCGACCTCGTTCCCCAATGCATCGAACCCGAGCCGGAGCGAGAGGCTCATCCCCCGCTCCGGAAACGCGTTGCGGACCCATCGCAGCTGCTCGGAATCGAGACCTGCCGGACGCGGCAGCCAGGCCGGCACGACCGCGACGACAGGCGTCAGGCCGGCGGCCATCGCCGCTTCGATGGCGCGCTCGAGCATGGTGCGGCCGTCGATGACGACGAGCTGCTTCGGGCTGCCGTAGCGCCGCGATGTGCCCGCTGCCAGGATCACGGCGCCGACCGATCGGTCCTCGCTCATCGGGCTATTAGACTGCGCCGCATGCCGCCGATGAACGCCCGCTACGGCCATGGCCGGCCGGACGCTGTCGATCTCCTGATCACCGGCGGCTCGCTGGTGGACGGCAGCGGCGCCGACGCGCGACTCGGGAGCGTGGCCAGCCTGGCAGGCCGTCTGCACCTGGGTGATGTCGGGTGGCGGCCGGCCCAGGCAGCACGAACCATCGACGCCAGCGGCATGGTGGTGGCGCCCGGCTTCATCGACCTGCACTCACATGGTGGCCTCGTGATCCTGGCCGATCCCCGACACGAGCCGAAGGTGCGACAGGGGGTCACGACCGAGGTCATCGGCGTCGACGGCAACGGCTACGCCCCGTTCCTCGACCACCATGACCTGACCGCCTTCGTCGACCTGAATGCCGGCCTCGATGGGCGGCCGGAGATAGCCTACGACTGGGACTCGGTGGCGAGCTATGTCGCTCGCTACGACCGTGGCCAGGCCGTGAACATCGCGGTCATGATCGGGAACAGCGCCCTGCGGATCGGCTCCATCGGCTGGGACGACAGGCCGGCCGACGAGGGCTCGCTGGCGGAGATGCGGGCCCGGCTGCGCGAAGCGATGCAGGAGGGTGCGTTCGGCATCTCGAGCGGGCTCGACTATCCGCCGGGCTCCTACGCCTCGACCGATGAACTGGCGGCCCTGACGGCCGAGGCGGCCGCGGCAGGCGGCTTCTATCACACCCACGTCCGCTATGCGCTGGGGGATCGCTTTCTCGACCCGTTCCGCGAGGCGATCGAGATCGGGCGAGTCAGTGGCGGGCCGGTGCATCTCACCCACTTCTACCATCGGCGCGCCTACGCCGGCGGACCCGAGCTGCTGCTCGACCTGGTCGACGGCGCGCGGCAGTCCGGCATGGATGTCACCTTCGACAGCTACCCGTACGAGTGGGCCAGCACCCGGCTGCTGATCCAGCTGCCCCAATGGGTGCAGGCCGGTGGACCGATGGCGCTGAAGGAGCGCCTCGCCGACGGGGCCGCCCGCGATTGGCTGCGAGCCGAACTTGACGCACGCGGTGCGGCCTACACCGGTGCCGCAGGCTGGGCCGACGTGCGCCTCGGCGCCTTCACACGCCCGGAGAACCTGCGCTGGGAGAGCCTGACCCTGGCCGACGTGATGCGAGAATCAGGTCGCGACGCGGTCGACACGATCTGCGACCTGCTGATGGACGAGAACCTCGGAGTTGCGCAGGTGACCAGCGGCCCCTGGAGCGAGACGCTCCCCCAATTCGTGCGCCATCCGGTCGGCATGGTCGGCACCGACTCCACGTTCCTCGGCGAGAAGCCATCGCCGCGGACCTACGGCTCGTTCCCAAGGATCCTCGGCCAGTTCGTGCGCGACGAGCACCTGCTCTCCCTCGAGGAGGCGGTGCGCAAGATGACCGGTGCGCCGGCTGCCCGCCTGGGGCTGGCCGATCGCGGCCTGCTGCGCGACGGCCTCGCCGCGGACCTTGTCGTCTTCGATCCGCAGCGCGTTCGGTCGAACGCGACGTACGACGCGCCGAGGCAATTTCCGGACGGGATCGAGTACGTCGCGGTGAACGGCGAGCTCGTCGTGGACGCGGGCGTGCACACCGGGGCGTTGCCCGGGCGCGCCCTGCGCAAGGGTCGGGCGTGACCTCATTCCCGGGTCCCGAGGTCGAGCTGACCACGATCCTGGTGGTGAGCGACGTCGACCGCGCTCGCGACTTCTGGCGGGACGTGGTGGGTGCCGAAGTCTACCGAGAGTACGGAGGCACCTCCTGTGTGCTCCGCCTGGCTGGCGCCTGGATCCTGCTCGTCACCGGCGGGCCGCCCACGGCCGACAAGCCGACGATCACCTTCGCTACCGCAGCTGACCCCGATCGGGTCGACCACGCCTTCACGATGCGCGTCGCCGACTGCGCGGCGGCCTACGAGCAGCTTCGTTCTCGCGGTGCCGTGTTCCTGACACCGCCCGTCTCGTCGGAATGGGAGACCCGCGCCTTCTTTCGCGACCCTGACGGTCATCTGCTGGAGATCTCGCAGGCTCGCTGATCGCCGGAACGGTGCTATCGTCCGCCGCAGGAGGAGAGCAGCCGCATGACGCGCACCCTGCCCCCGCGGAGTCGATCGACGGTCGCGCCGGACGCCCTGATCGTGGCACCGGGGGCTCCCACCACGGGCCGTGTCACGACTCGTTCTCCCCTGAGGCGCGAAGGGCCCGAGAAGCTGACCGGGCTGGCCCGCTACGCCGACGACCTGGTCTTCCCCGGAGCCTGGTTCGGCACGACCATCCGCTCCACCGAGCCGCACGGCAGGCTGCTGGGGATCGACCTCGACGAGGCGTTTGACTGGGGCCGTGTGGCGCTGGTCACCGCGGCGGATATCCCCGGCGACAACGTGGTGAGCCTGATCCGCGATGACCAGCCGATCCTGGTGCCGGTCGGCGGCGAGATCCGCCACCAGGCCGAGCCCCTGTGCCTG
The DNA here is from genome assembly GCA_030853945.1 of Chloroflexota bacterium. Taxonomy (GTDB): domain Bacteria; phylum Chloroflexota; class Limnocylindria; order QHBO01; family QHBO01; genus CF-167. Next base: position 28,189 of record JALYUB010000069.1, on the reverse strand, counting down.
ATCGCCGCCCCTGACCGCGAGACGCTCCGAGCCGCGAAAGCTCACCTTAGCGTCAGGACGGAGCGCCTGCCGGCGGTCTTCGATCCCCTCGTCTCGACGGAGGAGTTCGCGCACCTGGAGGTGGCGCGAGGCGACCTCGCGGCAGGCTTTGCAGAGGCGGACCTGGTGGTCGAGGGGACGTATCGGGTCGGCCATCAGGAGCAGCTCTACATCGAGAACCAGGCGATGATCGCGGTCCCCCAGCCCGATGGCGGGGTCACCGTCCACGGCTCGTGCCAGTGCCCGTATTACATCCACCGCGCGATGAAGCGCTCGCTGCAGATGACCGACACCCAGGCGGTCGTGGTCCAGGCCGAGACCGGTGGCGGGTTCGGCGGCAAGGAGGAGTACCCCTCCATGATCGCCCTCCACGCGGCCCTGCTTGCGCTCAAGGTCGCCAAGCCGGTGCGCATGATCTACGACCGCCACGAGGACCTGAGTGCGACCACCAAGCGGCATCCGGCCGTGATCCGGTATCGGTCTGGAGTCACCAGCGATGGGCGGCTGGTGGCGCAGGAGATCGAGGTGGTCATGGACGGCGGCGCGTACTGCACCCTGAGCCCGGTCGTGCTGTCACGAGGCGTGTTGCATGCAGGCGGGCCGTATCGCTGTCCGAACGTGCGCATCCGCGGGCGATCGATGGCGACGCACACGCCGCCAAACGGCGCGTTTCGCGGCTTCGGCGCGCCGCAGACCGAGTTCGCTGCCGAGATGCAGGTGAACCGCGTCGCGGAGGCGCTGGCGGTCAGCCCGTTGGAGCTTCGACGCCGCTGGGCGTACCAGGAGGGCGACCTCACGCCCACCGGGCAGGTGCTGCGCGAGAGCGTCGCCGCGCTCGAGGTGCTCGAGGCGGCGGCCGAGGCCAGCGATTTCGCACGGCACAGCGAGCAGACTCGCCGCGCACGGGAGGCCAGGCACTCGAGTGCCCGCATCGGGTCGGGGGTCGGCCTGGCGATGGGCTGGCATGGCGCCGGCTTCACCGGCTCCGGCGAGGTCCACATCGCCGGAGTTGCCTCGGTGGAGCTGACAGATTCCGGGGCCGTGCGGATCCTGACCGCGCAGACGGAGATGGGCCAGGGCACCAGGACGATCTTTCCGCAGCTGGTCGCCGAGGAGCTGGGGCTCGAGATCGAGGCGGTTGAAGTGGCTCCGCAGGACACCAGCCTCGTTCCCGATTCCGGCCCGACGGTGGCGTCGCGCACCGCCATGGTGGTCGGGGGACTGATCATCAACGCCGCGCGCCAGCTCCGCGGGCAGGTCGAGGCCGTCACGGGTGGGACGTTCGCCGACACCTACCGTGATTTCGCCATGGAGCATGGAGCGCTGCGCGTGGACGAGCATTTCGGCCCATATCCCAACATTCATTTCGACGACACCACCTACATCGGCGACGCCTACCCCGCCTTCGGCTGGGCGTGTGCGGTGGCGCGGGTGGATGTCGACCTGGACACGGGCGAGGTGACCGTGCGTGACGTCGTCTCGGCCGATGACGCCGGCCGCATCATCCACCCGGTGCTCGCCGAAGGCCAGGTCGAGGGTGGCACGCTGCAGGCGGTCGGCTATGCGACGATCGAGGAGATCAAGCTGGTCGACGGCCGCTACCTCAACGACCGATTGGCGACCTACCTGATTCCGACCTCCCTCGACGCGCCGCGCATCGAGTCGATCCTGGTCGAGAAGCCGTTCTCGGGTGCACCGCACGGGGCCAAGGGGATCGGTGAGCTGCCGATGGATGTCGGGGCGCCGGCCGTGGTGGCCGCGATTCACGATGCCACCGGGGTCTGGATCCACGACCTGCCCGCGACCCCGGAACGCATCCTGGCCGCCCTCACCGGAGCACCGGCGCCCGGGGCGCCCGGCGTGAGCGCTCCTGCGCCGGAGCGAGGTGCCACTTGACCTTCAGATTCAACGTCAACGGCGATCCGGTCGAGGTGGTGGTGCCCGGGATGCGCCGGCTGCTCGACGTCCTGCGCGAGGATCTGGCCCTGACCGGCACCAAGGAGGGCTGCGGCGAGGGCGAATGCGGCGCCTGCAGCGTACTGGTGGACGGCGCCGTGGTCGATTCCTGCCTCGTCCCGATCTGCCAGGTGGACGGGACCAGCGTCCGCACCGTCGAGGGGCTCGGCACTGTCGAGGCGCTGAGCGACCTGCAGGCCGCGTTCCTGCAGACCGGCGGCGCCCAGTGCGGGATCTGCACGCCGGGCATGCTGATGGCCGGCGAGGCGTTCCTGGCGGCTGGCGGGCCGGGCAACGACGATGCGATCCGCGAGGCGATCGCGGGCAACCTGTGCCGCTGTACCGGCTACACCAAGATCGTCGAGGCGATCGCGCTCGCCGCCGAGGGGCGACGCTCCGCCGCTCCCCCACCGGACTGATCATGCCCGTCGAACCTCCGGTCGTGTCCCCGACGTCGCTTGGGGAGGCATATGCCATCCTCGATGGCGCTTCTCATCGGCCCCTCGCGGGCGGTACTGATCTGCTGGTGCAGCTCACCGGTGAGCTGGGCGAGCCTCCGGAACGCGTGGTCGATATCTGGCGCCTCGATGAGCTGCGCGGTATCCGCGTCGAGTCGAATGCCCTGGTGATCGGTGCGCTGACGACCTACTCCGAGCTGCGTCGCTCCCCGCTGGTGGCCGAGTTGCTGCCGACATTCGCCGAGGCGGCGGCAACCATCGGGGCGGCGCAGATCCAGAATCGCGGCACCATCGGCGGGAACGCGGCGAATGCCTCGCCAGCCGGCGACATGCTGCCGCTGCTGCTTGCATGCGACGCGCAGCTCGTCGTCGGAAGCGCCGGAGGGGAGCGTCGGGTGCCGGCTCGCGAGTTCTGGCCGGAATACCGTCGCACGGCGCTGGCACCGAATGAGCTCCTGCTGCGCATCAGCGTGCCGCTGGTCGCGGATCGGCAGATCCGATTTCGAAAGGTGGGTACGCGGCGTGCCCAGGCCATCAGCAAGGTCGTGATGGCGCTGGCCTGGCGAACGGAGGACGGCGCCGGCGGCTGGCGCGACGTTCGCCTGGCGCTCGGCTCGGTGGCCGCCACGCCGATTCGTGCAGCTGGCACGGAGGCCGTGCTCGAGGGCGCCGCGCCCGATGAGAAGACCGCAGACCGAGCCGCCTCGACGCTGGCTTCCGAGCTGAACCCGATCGACGACGTGCGCTCAAGCGCCGACTACCGGCGCGCCGTGGCAGCCCGGGTGCTGCATCGACTGCTGCGAGAAGCGGGACGCTGGTGACGCATTCATGGGTCGGTGTCGGCGGACCGACGGTTGAGCATGCCGAGGAGATCGTCGCGCCGGCCGCAATGGACTTCGTCGCGCGGTTGCATCGGGCCTTCAATCCACGCCGGCTTGAGCTCCTCGCCGCCCGCGGCGAGCGCCAGCGGCGCTTCGACGTCTCCGAGCTGCCGGATTTCCTTCCGGAGACCGCTCACATCCGCAATGACCCGAGCTGGCGCGTGGCGCCCGCACCAGCTGACCTCACCGACCGTCGTGTCGAGATCACGGGGCCTGTCGAGCCGAAGATGATGATCAACGCGCTCAACTCGGGCGCACGTGTGTTCATGGCCGATTTCGAGGACGCTCTCTCCCCAACCTGGGCCAATGTCGTGACGGGCCAGTGGGCGGTGCACGAGGCGGTTCGTCGCCGGCTGACCTTCTCGACCGAGGAGAAGGCATATGCGCTCAACCCGGAGATCGCGACCCTGGTGATCCGGCCACGCGGCTGGCACCTGGACGAGGCGCACGTGGACGTCGACGGCGAGCCGGTTTCGGCCAGCCTCTTCGATTTCGGCCTCGCGTTCTTCCACAACGCCGGCGAGCAGCTCGCGCGAGGCTCTGGGCCCTACTTCTACCTGCCCAAGCTCGAGTCGCACCTCGAGGCACGTCTCTGGAATGACGTCTTCGTCGAGGCGCAGGAGGCGCTCGGCATCCCGCAGGGCAGCATCCGCGCCACCGTCCTGATCGAGACGATCCTGGCCGCATTCGAGATGGAGGAGATCCTCTGGGAGCTGCGAGAGCACGCATCGGGCCTGAACGCCGGGCGCTGGGACTACATCTTCAGCCTGATCAAGAAGTTCCACTCCCGCGCCGACATGGTGCTCCCCGACCGCGCCCAGGTGACCATGGCGGTTCCCTTCATGCGCGCCTACCAGCAGCTGCTGGTGCGCACCTGCCACGCTCGCGGTGCCCATGCCATCGGCGGCATGAGCGCCTTCATCCCGAACCGTCGCCAGCCCGACGTGACCGAGAACGCGTTGGCGAAGGTGCGCGAGGACAAGCAGCGCGAAGCCGGAGACGGGTCAGACGGGACCTGGGTCGCCCACCCCGACCTCGTGGCGGTGGCCGGCGCGGTCTTCGACCAGGCGCTGGGCGATCGGCCCAACCAGAAGGATCGCCTGCGCGAGGATGTCACCGTCGCCGCGGCTGAGCTGATCGACGTTCGCGTGGAGGGCGGCCGGGTCACCGAGGCCGGAGTCCGCACCAACATCAGCGTGGCGCTCCAGTATCTCGCCTCGTGGCTGGCCGGCAACGGGGCGGCCGCCATCAACAACCTGATGGAGGATGCAGCCACGGCCGAGATCAGCCGCAGCCAGCTCTGGCAGTGGCGCGTGCACGGCGTCGAGCTGGACGCCGGCCGGCCGCTGACGGCCGAGCTCTACGCGAGCATTCGCGACGAGGAGCTCGGCAGGCTGCAATCTTCAGCCGCGCAATACCGGTGGGCCGATGCCGCGGATCTGCTCGACGGCCTCGTGCTTTCGGACCACTTCGCCGAATTCCTCACCATTCCGGCCTACCCCCTGCTGGGCTGGCCCTACGCTCGCTAACCCGATGCTAGGGCTGGTCGCCGAAGGCGTAGGTCGACGGGACCAGGGAAGGCGGCTGGCCGATCACGATCGCAATCTCGAGATGACTCTTGAGCTGGATCGAGGCCGGGTCGCCGTTGAACGGCATGCCGTCGAGATAGATATGGATCAGCGCATCGGGCCGGCAGTATTCCCCGACGCAGGACGAGTCCAGCTTCAGGCCCCATTCGGTGAAGAACTGGCCCAGCGAGTACGGCGGATGGTTCGGGGTTCGCGACTCTTCGTGAATCATGCCGGACGGATCGTGCGTGTGAAGGGGCGAGAGGCAGGGGGCCTGGCAAATGTCCACGAAGTACTGATGCGCCGTGCCGTCCGGCGTTTTCTCGTCGCGCACGCCCGCGGCCCCGATCTCAATCCCGATCCCCGCGGGGACCAGCACCGGGTGGCCGTCGACGAAGAGATCCAGGTGCGCATGGATGTGCGTGATCAGGTACTCCTGCTGCTCGGAAACGAGACCGGCGTGGGTCGCGAGCGTGATGGGATCAGCGGGCGTCGGCCAGGACGGCTGCGCCAGCGGAGCCGATGAGCCGAACCCGGTCGAGGGGACGGCGGCGGACTTGCACGCGCTCAGCAGGAGGATCGCGGCAAGCAGCGCCGCGAGCGCCGTCCACCGCGACGGGTGCTTTTCACCGCTGACCGGCCTAGAATCCGCCATGACGCCCTCCGCGCAAATTCAGTGTCAGGCCGCGAGTGTACGCGCAGCCTTCCTCGAGGCGCAGAGCTACTAGGTCAGCGACCGTTCCATGAATCGGCCGCCGCCGCGTCGCCCTGCAAAGGTACCGTCCCGCACCACGATTTCGCCTCGGAGCAGAACCGTCCGGACAGCCCCGCTCACCGACATCCCCTCATATGGGGTGAAGTCACTGGTGTGATGCAGGTCCGCCTGGCTGATGGTGCGGCGCGTAGCCGGATCGAACAGGACCAGGTCTGCATCCCGGCCCCGCTCGACGGCTCCCTTCGAGCCGAGTCCGAACAGCCGCGCCGGCGCCGTGGCGAGCAGGTCGACCATGCGCTCGAGGCTGATCCGGCCGTTCGACACTCCCTCGGCGTAGACGACCGCCAGCAGCGTCTCGATGCCGGGCGCACCGTTGCTGATCTGTGGAAACGGCGGCGCCGGAGTCTGCTTCTCGACGGCGACCCGGTCCGGGACGTGGTCGGTCGCCACGAGGTCGAGCCCGCCGCCGCCCAACCCGAGCCACATCGCCTGGCGGTCTGCCTCCGACCGCAGCGGCGGCGAGATGACGCTCTTGATCACCTCGGACTCGTCGGCCTGCGCGTAGCGCCCCTCCGTGAAGGCCAGGTAGTGCGGGCACGTCTCGGCCCAGACCGGCCAGCCGCGCGCCTTGGCGGCGAGCACCTCGGCCAGGGCGTCCGCGCAGGAGAGATGGACGATGTAGACCGGCGCCTCGGCCGCCTGCGCCAGCGCGATGGCACGGTGCGTCGCCTCCGCCTCAGCATAAGTCGGGCGCGTCAGCGCATGGTGGCGGCAGGCGATGTTGCCCTGCTCGAGCGCACGCGAGATCAGTGCGTCGATGACCGTCGCGTTCTCGCAGTGCACCTGCAGCATCCCGCCATGGCGACCCATTGCCTGCAGGGCGGCGAACAGTCGGTCGTCGGGCAGTCGGAAGTCGTAGACCATGAACGCCTTGGCAGTTGGAACGCCCGCATCGATCAGCTCGGGCAGCTCCTCCACCGCTGATCCCTGTTGTCCGGTGATCACTGCTGACAGGCCGAAGTCGACCGCCGACTCACCCCCGGTTCGCGTGCGGAACTCGCGCATGCCGGCGAGGAGCGAGAGCGAGCCCTCCTGGCTGATGCCGGTGCCCGGGTTGTTGAAGGCCAGGAAGGTGGTCGTTCCCCCGAAGGCTGCCGCCACCGAATCCTGGTAAAAGCGGTCCGGCTCCTCATCGCTCGGGAGGCGCGTGTGGGTGTGGACATCGACGCAGCCGGGCAGGACCAGGAGGCCGGTCGCATCGATGGTCTGCGCGTCCGGATGCGCACGGGCGAGGGCCTCCCCCACCGCCGAGATGCGGCCATCGGTGATCGCAACGTCGGCGGGAAAGGAGCGCTCGGCCGTGACGACAGTGCCGTCCGTGACGACGAGATCCGTCACCCTGACAGGTGATCCTCGGTGTGCGTGGCGTGGCGCCGGCGACGCCGGCCCCGAGGCGGGCCACTCCCCCGTCCCGCCGGCGCGGACCCTCGTGGCAGGGTGGGCAGGTCGTATCGGTAGCGCATGGTGGCCGGGTCGAGGGTGTATCCGCCGATCGCGTCCGGGTCGTAATGGCCCGCCGTCGATCGGCCGCCGCGGGAGGGCTTGCCGCTGAGCGCCACGATGAGGAGCAGGACGGCGATCACGACCGCCAGGATGACGACCCGGGGGTCCATTTCAGTCAGCCTCCCCGATCTCGATCTCCTGGGCCCCTTCCCACAGCACGCGGCGTCCCATCTCGGGCAGCTGGTCGGCGCCGCTGACGACGGTCGCGAAGTGGTTGCCCGCCAGCGGACCGACACGCGAAGAGAAGCTGCAGGCGCCGTATGGGAACAGGATCTCCGATTCGGAGATGTCCCCGACGTAGATGAGCAGCTGACCGGGCGCGGGGTGGGAGGTGTGGTTTTCGTAGCCGACGTCCGGGCGCCGATCGCCGAATGGAATCCAGGTCGACTCGCCGCTCCAGCGGCAGTGGATCAGCTGCGCGCGGATCGGCAGCCAGGGCTGCAGCGCCTCGCGCGTCCGCGGGGCTGCCTGCTCCCAGCGGGCGGTAAAGTGGAGGTCGCCAACCCGGATCGTCAGGTTCCCCATGCGTGGAGGATAGCAGTGGCCGATTCCCGCCCGACCATCTCGACCCACGTGCTGGACCTGGAGCTGGGCGTGCCTGCGGCGGGCGTGCCGGTGGCGCTGTTTCGCCTCGAGCCGGACGGGCGTCCCGAGCTCCTGACCGAGCTGAAGACCGATGCGGATGGCCGCATCCCGTCGCTGCTCCGCGATGAGCTCGAGGTCGGCGAATACCAGCTCGTCTTCGACCTGGCCGCCTACGCCGCCAGCCTCGATCGCGACGCCGACTTCTTCGAGAACCTGGCGGTCGGCATCCGCATCGACGACGCCGAGCGCAGCTGCCATGTGCCGCTCCTGGTCTCGCCGTTCGGCATCTCGGCCTACCGTGGCACCTGAATGGAGCTCCCCGAGGTGGCCGCGCTGAACGCGCTCTCGGCCTCAGCCTTCGTCGATGCGCTCGCTCCACTGTTCGAGGGAGCACCCCGATTTCTCGATCGGCTGGCAGGGCTTCGCCCATTCGCATCGGACGCCGCCCTGTTGGCCGCTGCCCGGACGGCCGCTGCCAGCGCGCCGGAGGACGAGCTGACCGAGCTCCTGAAGGCGCATCCGCGCATCGGCGCGACCCCGGATCTCCTGTCGGACCTTTCGCGCCGCGAGCAGGATGACGGTGCCTCGGGCACCACGCTCGTCGCTGAACTCGCCGCGCTGAACGTCACCTATGAAGCGCGTTTCGGATTTCGCTATGTGGTCTTCGTCGCGGGCCGTCCGCGCTCTGCGATCGCGCCGCTCATGCGGGCAGCGTTGCACAACGATCGCGCCAGCGAGCTGCGGCGAGGCACCGACGACGCGATCTCCATCGCCGAGGATCGGCTTGCGCGAGCACGCGAGGCGGCCAGGCAGGCGGAGGGCATCCGCTCGTGAGATACGAGATCCACTACGGCAAGGCCGATGTCAAGGTATATCGCACCCATGGCTCGCCACTGCGTGGCGTGACACCCATCGCAGAGTCGCCGTTCATCGGGCGCGAGAACATCCTGATGGCAGCGGAGCTCGAGGTGGCCGTCAAGGGAACTGCCTTTCTCGACGCCTACACGCGCGGCGACAACCGGCTGGTGGTCGCGACCGACACGATGAAGAACTTCATGCACGCCGCCACGATGGCCTCGACCGCGGCGACCCTGGAGGGCTGGCTGTTCGACGTCGGCAGCGATTTCCTGTCGACCTATCCGCACATGGAGCGGCTCACCATGCACGGGCGCGAGCTCCCCTTTCCGGCCGCCCTCGTGCCAGCCGCGGACGGTGACGGCTTCATGGCCTCGGATGTCCTGTTCGCCCGTGATCGCAACGACCGCTCAACCGCGTCGCTCGATCTCGAGCGCGATGAGCAGGGCGTAGTTCGCGTCACCGGCCATGCCTGCGGCCGCACCGACCTGCAGCTGATCAAGATCACCGGCAGCGCCTTCGCCGACTTCGCGCGCGACGAGCACACGACCCTGCCGGAGCGCCGGGACCGGCCGCTGTACGTCTGGTGCGACATCGGTTGGCGGTACGGCGACGCCCAGGACGCGGTCGGCAGCGATCCATCCCGCTACGTCGCCGGCGAGCAGGTTGCGGACCTTGCCGCATCCGTCTTCCATCAGTTCGTGAGCCTCTCGATCCAACACCTGATGAACGAGATCGGGACGCGCATGCTGGAGCGCTGGCCACAGCTGGCCGAGGTGAGCTTCGAGGCAACCAACCGGCTCTGGGACCCCAGCCCCGAATCCTCCGTCGACGAACGGGTCAAGACCTACGCGGACCCGCGTCCTCCGTTCGGACGGATCGGCCTGGTGCTGCACCGGGAGTAGCACGGAGGTCCAGCCGCATGCGCGGCAGCATCCGCCCGGCTTCGGCGGCCGACGGTACCTCCCCGATCACAACCCCGCCCATCGCCAGGTAGAAGCCGAGCGCGAATGGTTCCGCGTCCCATTCCAGCTCGTGGGCGCCGGCCAGCTGCCCGACGACGGCCGCATCCTCGAACAGCAGCCTTCCCCGCCCGTGTCCGATGAAGCCGGGCTCAAGCCACAGGTCCTCGAGCTCGGCGTGCTCGCCACGGAAGGAGACCCGGTGCCATCCCGCGACCGTCCCGTCAACTTCGAGTACTCGCACCTGGTCGCGCTCGATATCGGCTGCCTCCAGGCGAAGCAGCGGCCGCACTGCCGCCAGGAACTCCTCGGAGTACGGCCAATACGCCTTGGATCGATGCGCAAGCTCTCGCAGCGCGCTCGCCTCGGTCGGCCGCGCCGGGCGGATCTGCTCGCTCACCCCAGGCCGAGGCGCGGGAGGTCGATCGCCGGGCAGCGGTCCATCACCACCAGCAGTCCGGCGCGCTCGGCGCGCTCCGCGGCCGCCTCGTCGATGACGCCCAGCTGCAGCCATACCGCCCTGGCGCCGATCGCGATCGCCTCGTCGACATGGATGCCTGCCTCCTGCGAGCGTCGAAAGATGTCGACCACCTCGATCGGGCGCCCGGCAGCCCGGGCCGCCAGCGCGGCGGTCGCGAGATCGGGATAGCAGCGCTGGCCGAGGACCTCGGTTTCCCGCGGGTTCACCGGCATCATCTCGTAGCCATGTCGCAGCAGCACCCGGGAGACGCCGTGGCTCGGTCGCGCCGGGTTCGACGAGCAGCCGACCACGGCCCAGGTGTGGAAGCTGCGCAGCACACGCTCGCTGGTCGCCGGGTCGTCGAATCGTCGATCCTCGACCGTCATCGCGAGCGAGCCAGCTCCTGAAGTGCGGCCTTGATGCGCAGGTCGAGGCCGCCCTCGCTGCCGGCCACCGCGCTCGCGGCACGGCGCGCCTCGGACGCGGTGTAGCCGAGCGACTCCAGTGCCGCCACCACGTCGGAATCGGTGCTCGCTCCACCTCCGGCCGCGATCCCGGCGGCATGGATCTTCTCCTTCAGCTCGAGGATGATGCGAAGGGCCGTCTTGCGCCCGACGCCCGTCACCGAGGTGAGCAGATCGGCGTCATCGGTGACGATCGCGAGCTGCAGCTTGGTCACTGCGTGGGCGCTCGTGATGGCAAGGGCCAGTCGCGGCCCCACACCGCTGACCGTCATCAACAGCTCGAAGAACGCGAGCTCCTCCGGGGACCCGAAGCCGAACAGCGCCTGCTGGTCCTCGCGCACCAGGTGATGGACAAAGATCCGCGCCTCGCTGCCGAGTCGCATCCGGGCCAGCAGCGAGGGACCGGCGACCACGCGGTAGCCCACCCCGCCGAGCTCCATCAACACGTGGTCCTGCCCGACATGCGTGACCGGGCCCCGGAGCGAGCCGATCAACGGATGGCTGCCATCCGGGCGAGCGTCGCGCCGTGATATGCACAGCCGATGGCCACCGCGAGCGCGTCGGTCGCGTCGTCCGGCATGCCATCCATCGTCACGCCCAGCAGCCGGGCGACCATCGCGGCGACCTGTTGCTTGTCGGCGGCACCGTTGCCACAGACCGCCTGCTTGACCTCGTTCGGCGTTGGCTCGTCGACCTCCAGGCTCGCTTCAGCCGCCACGAGCAGGGCCACGCCGCGTGCCTGCCCGACGGTCATGGCGGTCTGCACGTTGCGCTGGAAGAAGAGGCGTTCCACGCTCACTCGCTGCGGCCGGTGCACCGCAAGCAGCTGGGTGAGGGCAAGGTGCAGGGTCCTCAGCCGTTCGGCGTCCGACTGGCCAGCATCGGTGCGCACCACCCCCGCGTCGATCAGCCGCAGGTTTCCGTCCTCGAGCGCAACGACCCCGAATCCGCACAGGGCGGTACCGGGGTCGATGCCGAGTGCGATCACGCCCGCATGGTAGCGCCGCAGGCGCCTAGGCGATGGAGGCCTCCAGTTGCTCCATCAGGGCATCGGGCAGCTCGAAGTTGGCGTACACGTTCTGCACGTCCTCCAGCTCCTCGAGCCGCTCCACGAAGGCGAGCACCTGGCGCGCCGCCTTCTCGTCGCTGATGTCGACCCGGGTGGTGGGCTCCATCGACAGCTCCGCCGATTCGGCGGGATAGCCGGCGGCGGCCAGCGCGACTCGCACCGGCTCGAGATCGGATGGATCGGTCACGACCAGGATCGCGCCTCCCTCCGGCGAGCCGACGTCTGCGGCACCGGCATCGATCGCGGCGAGGGTGACCTCGTCGGGATCGTTCCCATTGAGCGGGACGCTGAGCAGGCCTCGCTGTTCGAACTGCCAGGCGACCGGCGTCAGCGAGCCGCCGACCTTCGTGAAGATGCTGCGCACGTCGGACGCGGTCCGGTTCCGGTTGTCGGTCATGACCGTCACGATAACGGCCACTTTGGCCGGGCCGAGGCCCTCGTACGTGATCTCCTCGAACTGCACCGCATCGGCCCCGGAGCCGGTGGCGCGGTCGATGGCCCGCTTGATGTTCTCCATCGGCATGCTGTTGCCGCGGGCCTTGTCGACTGCCATGCGCAGGCGGTAGTTGCCATCCACGTCGCCCCCGCCCTGACGGGCGGCGGTGATGATCTCGCGGGTCAGCTTGGTGAACAGCGCGCCACGTCGGGCGTCATTGACGCCTTTCTGCCGCTTGATCTGGGACCACTTGCTGTGGCCGGACATCGAGCCTCCGGTCCGTATGGGATGCCGATTGTAGCAACGCAGTCGGGCCCTCCCTACCATGCGCCGATGGCATCTCTCATCGACCGCCCCGAAAACGCGCAGGCGCTTCGCTACCTGGCGCACGGACGCGACGAGGCCGATGCCTACTCCGGCCCGCCGCCCGCCGACGTCGATCGGCGGCACCTGGGCACCCACCCCGACATCGTCGACCGACTGTGGGACGCGCTGAACGCGGCGTTGCCCGCCGATGCCCGCTGGCTGGTTTTTGACGGACCGGCCCTCGTACACCCGGAAAGCGGGATGCTCCTGGCGGCGGCCATCGGAACGCAGTACGCGCTGCGCGTTCTGCCTCAGGACCTCACGACCGCGGTTGCAGCCGGGTCCGAGCTGGTGCATGTCTTCACGACGGTTGGCACCACCCTCGACCTGCCGGCAACCTTCGGAGCGGATTGGGTGTTCGGCCGATTCGACGAGCGCGAGGCGGCGTGGCTGCGAGCCTCCTACGAGGCGAACGCCCACTGAGGCAGGAAAGGCCTTGTCGATCGCCGTGGCGGCGTGGCATGCTGCCACCGATGTCCGACGACGCATCCCAGGACGCGACAGCCGCCTATGAGCGCCTGGCCGGCACGGCCGCGATAGGGGCCGGCATCGGCGGGATCGTGTATTCGGTGGCCTTCCTTGGTGGCGTGGTGGCCGGCAAGGCTCCGGAGCTCGGCCTGACCGTCGCCTCGATCGCGCTGATGGTCGGCGGGTTGCTGTCGGTGCTCGTGCTAGTGGCTCTCTACCGCCGCCTGGTGGGCAGCGCAGCGGCTGTCGGTCTGCTGGGGCTGATGCTCGTCGCGATCGGGGCGACCGGGGCGATGGTGCACGGCGGCTACGACCTCGCCAACACCCTGAACTCTCCCGTCAGCGACGTGCTGGCGCAGGCAAAGCTTCCCAGCCCGATCGATCCGCGTGGGCTGCTCACGTTCGGCCTCAGCGGGCTCGGCCTGCTCGTCCTGGCCTGGCAGTCGCAGCGCAGCCGGACGCTGCCGGCGAACCTCGCGTGGCTGGGCATGGCGGTCGGCGCGCTGCTGATCGTGGTGTACCTCGGGCGGCTGACGATCCTGACTCCCACCAACATGCTGGTCGCCATACCCGCTGCCGCAACCGGCCTCGTGCTGAGCCCGCTCTTCTACGTCCTGCTCGGGCTCGAGCTGCGTCGCCGCTGACCGACCGGCAGGCGCCGGCAGTCTCGGCCGGCTCCCTATAATTGGCGCCCATCCCCGGCTCGACGACTCGCACGAGGCGGAATCGGCCTCGGCTGCTGCGACCCGCGCACAAGGAGCACCGATGAAGCCGACCAGCCCCGACCGCATCCGGAACGTCGCCCTCATCTCCCACGGTGGCGCCGGCAAGACGAGCCTCGCCGAAGCGATGCTGTTCGACGCCGGCGCCATTGCGCGTCTCGGGAGCGTGGACAGCGGATCGGCGACGCTTGACCACGATCCCGACGAGCAGAAGCGCAGGCAGAGCATCAACCTGGCGATCGGGACGCTGGAGGCCGACGGCGCGCGCATCACACTGGTCGACACGCCCGGGTACGCCGACTTCCAGGCCGATGTCGTCGAGGCGCTGGCCGCAGTCGATGCCGCGATCGTGGTGGTCGATGCCTCGGCAGGGGTCGAGGTCGGCACCGAGGAGGTGTGGCGGCTGGCCGAGGAGCGCAACCTGCCGCGCTTCATTTTCGTGAACAAGATGGACCGCGAGAACGCCAACTACGACGCGGTGCTCGATGGCCTGAAGGCAAAGTTCGGACCCAAGATCGCGCCCGTCTATCTGCCCATCGGCGCCGCCGATTCGTTCCGCGGCTACGTCGACGTGATCGAGCAGCACGCCAACGTGTACGAGGGCGGCAAGCCGACCGAGGTGCCGATCCCGGACGACATGCGGGCAGGCGAGGAGGCCCGTCGCGAAGCCCTCTTGGAGGCAGCCGCCGAGGCGAGCGACGAGCTGATGACCCGGTACCTGGACGGGGAGACGATCACTGACGCGGAGATCGAGACAGCCGTTCACAAGGGCACTCGCGAAGGCAGCGTGGTGCCGGTCTTCGTGGGCAGCGCCTTGAAGAACATCGGCGTGCGCGAGCTGGCCGCCATGATCGCCAAGCACGTTCCGTCCGCCGCCGAGGTCGGCGGACGAACCACGACCGACGACAAGCGAATCGAGCCTGATGCGGCAGCGCCATTCGTGGCGCAGGTCTTCAAGACGACCGCCGACCCATTCGTTGGGCGGCTCACCTACTTCCGCGTCATCGCCGGCAGGCTGCACTCGCAGGCACACCTGTGGAACGCGACGCGCAAGGCGGAGGAGCGGATCGGGAACATCCTGGGACTGCTCGGCAAGGAGCAGGTGCCGATGCCAGAAGCGGGCCCGGGGGACATCGTGGCTGTCGCCAAGCTGGCCAGCACCCAGATCGGCGACACGCTGGTCGGCGACCGTGCGCAGGCGTTCAGCCTGCCGCCGCTGCACTTCCCGGCGCCCAGCCTGCAGGTCAGCATCGAGCCGGAGAGCAAGGCCGACCTGGACAAGCTCGGCCAGGCGCTGGCGCGCATGCTCGAGGAGGAGCCGTGTGCCCGGGTGCATCGCGAGGAGGGCACCGGCGAGACGATCCTGACAGCCATGGGCGACGCTCACGTGGACGTGCTGGTCGAGCGCCTGAAGCGCAAGTTCGGCGCGTCGGTGCGCACGGGCAGCCCGCGCGTGCCATACCGCGAGACCATTCGCAAGCCGGCCAAGATCGACAACCGCTTCAAGCGTCAGACGGGCGGCCACGGGCAGTTCGGTCACGTGGTGATCGAGTTCGAGCCACTCCCATCGGGCTCGGGCTTCGAGTTCGGCGACAAGATCGTCGGCGGGGTGGTGCCCAAGCAGTACATCCCCGCCGTCGAGAAGGGGCTGCGCGAGACGCTGGCCGAGGGAGTCCTGGCCGGATACCCGGTGGTCGACCTCAGGGCGAGGCTGGTGGACGGCAGCTATCACACCGTCGACAGCTCGGAGATGGCCTTCAAGGTGGCGGCCAGCCAGGCGCTCAAGCGCGCCTTCCCCGAGGCCGATCCGACGCTCCTCGAACCGATTCTGGAGGTCGAGGTGGTGGTCCCCGACTCATACATGGGCGACGTGATGGGGCAGATCACCGCCAAGCGCGGCCACGTGCTGGGAATGGACTCATCCGACGGGATGCAGCACCTGCATGCCCAGGTCCCGCAGGCCGAGATGTTCCACTACGCCACCGAGCTGCGCAGCATCACCCAGGGCCGTGGACGGTTCGCCTGGAAGCTCGACCATTACGCCGAGGTGCCGTCCATCATCTCCGACCGGGTCATCGCCGAGCACCAGGCAAAGGTCGCTGCCGGGGAGAAGCACTGATACACCCTTGACGTGGGCGCGTATCGTCCCCATGGGACCAACGCAACGCAGCTTCCGAGGGAGGTGTCTCTGGTGTATGCACGCCTGTTCCTGACCGTAGGGGGCGCCGTGCTCCTGCTCCTTGGCATCGTTGGCTATCTGAACGTGTTCACCGAGTCCGGGTCCCCCAACTTCTGGCTGGATGGCGGCGAGAACCTGGCGCACACGTTCCTGGGGATCGTGGCGCTGGCAGCCGTCTTCGTGCCCGGGCTGAACACGGCCCTGGCACCCTACTATCGGGCGATCGTCGGTCTCGTCGGCGTGATCGCGCTCTTCTTCGCTATCTACGGCTTCCTGCAGCCTGCGGGCTCGGACATGCACCCGAACACCTTCGGCATCTCCAACCTGGAGAATCCGTCCGATAACCTGCTGCACCTCGCGGTCGCTATCGCCGCGTTCGCGGCGATCTACTTCAAGTCGGGCGACGAAGCGATGACCGCCCGCTAACTCGCTGTATCTGGGAATGCTGCGGCGGTGGTCCCGCCGACAGCGGCCGGCACGCAGAGACAACTCGCGCGCCGGCCGTCTGCTTTCTGACGACCGAAGCTACGAGACCTTCTCGATTGCGGCGAGGCTGCGCTTCCCGCGACGCAGGACCAGCCAGCGTCCATGCAGCAGATCCACGTCGGCCGGGACCAGGTTCGGGTCGCTGACGCGAACGTTGTTCAGGTAGGCGCCGCCGTCCGCCACCGTCCGCCGCGCCGCGGTTCGGCTCTCGGCCAGGCCGCTGGCCACCAGCAGGTCGCTAACCGACGGCATGGAACCTGGCACCTGGGCGTGCGGCAGCTCCGCCAGAGCTGCCTGGAGCGTGTCTGCGTCCAGCGCCGCCAGCTCTCCATGCCCGAACAGGGCCGCGCTGGCGGAGATCGCCTGGTCTGCCGCCTCTGTCCCGTGCACGAGGGCGGTCAGCTCTCCGGCCAGCGCCTGCTGCGCCGCGCGTGCCTCGGGATGAGTCAGCGTCTCGGCCTCCAGCGCCTCGATCTCCTCGCGCGATCGGAAGCTGAAGACACGCAGCAGCGAGCCCACATCGGCATCGTCGGAGTTCACGAAATACTGGTAGAAGGCGTAGGGGCTGGTCAGCCTGGGATCGAGCCACAGCGTTCCGTCGGCGGTCTTCCCGTATTTCGTGCCGTCCGACTTCGTGATCAGCGGCGTTGCCAGTGCGTGCACCGTCTCCCCGGTCACGCGCCGGATCAGATCCACGCCGGCGGTCAGGTTGCCCCACTGGTCGCTGCCGCCGGTCTGGAGGCGGCAGCCGTAGCGGCGGTGCAGCTCCAGGTAGTCGAACGCCTGCAGGATCTGGTAGCTGAACTCGGTGAAGCTGATTCCCTCCCCCGCCAGGCGGGCGCTCACCGATTCCTTGTCCAGCATGCGGTTGAGGCCGAAGTGCTTGCCGATGTCTCGCAGGAAGTCGAGCGCCGAGAGCGGGGCGGTCCACTCGAGGTTGTTCACGACGCCAGCCGCGTGCGGCCCGGTGAAGTCGAGATATCGCTCCACCTGCACCCGGATACGGTCCACCCAGTCCGCCACCACCTGCGCCTCATTCAGGTTGCGCTCGGCTGAACGACCGCTGGGGTCGCCGATCAGCCCCGTGGCGCCGCCAACCACCGCGATCGGGTCATGTCCCGCCAGCTGCAGGCGCCGCATGGTGACCAGCTGCAGCAGGTTGCCGAAGTGGAGGCTGGGGGCGGTCGGATCGAAACCGCAATAGAACGTGATCGGATCCGAGTCCATCGCAGCGCGCAGCACGTCGAGGTCGGTGCTGTGAGCGATCAGGCCTCGCCAGCCGAGGTCGTCGAGGAGGTGGGCGCCCATGGGCGGATGAGTATAGGGGCCGATTCCGGCGCGACGATCGAGTCCCGGGTCGATCGAAGGCCCTATCTGTCTCGCCGCGAGCCCCGTGCTACTCTCTGGGCCTCCATGTATGGACGTCCCCCACGGCGCGCCCGTGGCCGCTACTCGGGCGGCCCGCAGGGCCAGCGCTCCCCCGACTCCAAGGCTCGTCCGGACCTGGCGCCGCTGCCGGCGCTGATCCTGGGTGGCTTCGCCGCCCTGGCGGTTGCGCTGTTCATCGGGACGGTGGCCGTCTTCGCCTCCTTCGCCGGGGGCCTGCCGGACCCCGGCCAGCTCGAGCACTTCGCGCTCAGCGAAGGTTCCAGCGTGATGTCCGCAGATGGCGTGGAGCTGGCCAACTTTGCAGCCGAGCAGCGCCGGGTGCTCGCCTTCGCCGACATCCCGCAGGTCATGGCCGATGCCCAGGTGGCGGCCGAGGATCGAACGTTCTGGACCAACCCGTGCATCGATTTCCGGGGCATCATCCGCGCCGCATTGCAGAACTTCTCGGCATCGAAGACGGTCTCGGGCGCTTCGACCATCTGCCAGCAGCTGGTCCGCATCCGCCTGTTCGACGCAGACCTGCTTGCCAACCCGGCACGACGCTGGGAGCGCAAGATCAAGGAGGCGATCCTCGCGCTGCGCGTGGGCGACCGCTACCCCGGGCTCGAGGGCAAGCAGAAGCTGCTCGAGATGTACCTGAACCAGGTCTATTACGGCAATAACGCGTACGGGGTCTGGGCGGCCGCCAACCTGTACTTCGGCAAGGACATCACCTCGAAGGACCCGACCCAGCAGCTGACCATCGGCGAGGCTGCGCTCCTGGCCGGGCTGGTGCGGGCACCATCGGCGCTCGACCCGACCCAGGTGGCGATCCCGGGCACCGACGCGGCAGGCAACGCGACCCTGGTCGTGCCGCCAGAGGCACAGGCCATGGTCGTCCAGCGGCGGGTGCTCGACGGGATGGTCGCCACCGGGGCGATCACCCAGGCCCAGCGTGACGAGGCCGCCGCGCAGCAGATCGTGCTGGCGCCCAGCAAGAACCGCCAGTACAAGGCGCCGCACTTCGTCTACGCCGTGCGCCGTGCCGCGGCACAGCTGCTGGGCAGCGAGGACCTGCTCGACCGTGGGGGCCTGGTGATCAGCACCACGCTCGACTACAACGGCTACCAGGTGAGCGCCGAGAAGTGGGCCGCCGTCGCCTACGACCTCGACCGCCTGACCGATGCGGAGCTGAGCGCCAAGTACGGCGCCCCCGCGCTGAAGTGGATCAAGCAGCTGCAGAAGCGCAACATCAACAACGACGCGCTGGTGAGCCTCAACTACCGGACCGGCGCGGTCATCGCCTATGTCGGCTCCGCCAACTACTACGGCGAGGCGACCCCGGCCCACCAGCCTGCCTACGACGTCATCGGCCAGGCCTACCGCCAGTCGGGCTCCGCGTTCAAGCCGATCACCTATGCCACCGGCTTCGACCGCGGCACGATCACGCCTGCCACCATGTTCATGGACGTCGAAGGCGTCATCGCGGAGGGCTACACCGTCCCCAACGCGAGCGGCAACCAGCGTGGGCCGGTGCGGGTGCGGGATGCCCTGAAATATTCGTGGAACATCCCGGTCACCAAGGCGCAGCAGCTGATCGGCACCCAGAACGTGGTCGACCAGGCCAAGCGCATGGGCCTGCAGTGGGATCCCTCGCAGGCCAACAACGTCGCCGTGCCATCGCTGACGCTGGGCACCATCGGCGTCCATATGCTCGACCTCGCCGGCGCGTACGGGGCGCTGGCCAACGGCGGGATCCTGGCGCCGCCGTACCTGATCGAGAAGATCACCGATCGCGCCGGGAACGTGATCTACGACCACGCGACCGATGCGCCGAAGCCCCAGCGCGTGATCGGCGAGGACGCCGCCTACCTGGTCACCGACATCCTGAAGGACAACACCAACCCCGCCACCAACATCATCTGGGGCAAGCGCTTCCAGCTGACGACCGATGCGGGACGTCGGCCGGCCACGCTCAAGACCGGCACCACCAACGACTTCCGCGATCTGCAGGCGTTCGGCTACCTGGCGCCCGATGCCGATCCGACCGTCTCCGAGGGCGCGATCATCACCGGCGTGTGGGTCGGCAACAGCGACTTCTCGGCGATCAAGGATGTGTTCGCCGCCGATGGCCCGACCTTCATCTGGCACGACTTCATGGCCGAGGTGACGGCCGCCCACAGCCTGCCGGTGCGCGACTTCCCGCGGCCCAAGGACATCGTCGAAATGAAGGTCGACTCCCTGACGGGGATGCTGCCGGGCGAGTTCACCACCGCCACCGTGACCGAGGTGTTCGCGGCCGCCCACAAGCCGACCCAGACGGACACGCTGCATCGCAAGCTGGTCGTGGAGGCGGCGACCGGCAAGATCTGGCAGCCTGGCTGCGGAGATCCGGCAGTCGTCCCGCCCGACCCCGCGGCCACACCCCAGCCGGGAGCCACGCCGGCGCCTGACGAGAAGGTCTACCTCGACCTGGTCGGCTACGAGGCGAGCCATCCGACCTGGGAACAGGCCGACGACACGTGGATCAAGAAGTACCTGGGCAAAGAGAGCCAGGTGAAGCGCTCCCCGGCCCCGGCGTTCGACGCGCCGTTGGCCCCGGTCGACACCTGCACGCCTGGCGAGATCCCGCCCTCGACGCCCACGCCCGTTCCGTCGCCAACCCCGTCGCCCACGCCCGTTCCGTCGCCGACCGCTCTGCCCACCCCAACGCCGACCCCGTCACCAGCCCCGTCGCCGGTCCCCTAGATCTGGGCGACGGTCATGCCGTCGCCGCCCTCCTCGCGCCGACCGGGACGCGTGCCGCGCACGCGGGGGTGATCCGCCAGGAATTCGCGGATGGCGCGTCGCAATGCCCCGGTTCCGGCGCCGTGGACGATGACCGCCTCGTCCAGGCCGGCCAGGATGGCTTCGTCGAGGTAGGCGCTGAGCCGCTCGATCGCGGCCTCGACCCGCTCGCCGCGCAGGTCCAGCCGCGGCGCGATGCGGCTGGCTGCCCGTTGCCGCAGTTCGGCCAATTCGTTGTCGCGCGGGGGCGGACCGGCGATCGGCTCGCCCACGATCTCGATGTCGTCCCCGGGGACCACGACGCGTGCCTCATCCGTCTCGAGCGTGACGCGGCCTGTCCGGCCGCTGACCTCCACGATGCGGCCGGCGCTTCCGAGCGTGCGGGATCGACCCCATAGCCCGATCCGTGGCTGTGCCGACTCCTCATTCGCCTCGCTGGTCGGGTCCCGTTCGTCTGCCTGGACTTCGGAGCGGGCGCGGCCAGCTCGCGTGGCCAGCTCGTCGAAGGCGGCCTGCGCGACCTTGCTTGCGGATCGTCCGCCCCTCAGGTTGCGCTGCCGGGTCACCTCGCGGCGGATCTCGTCCACCTCGCGCTCCGCTCGCGCCAGGAGGTCATCGGCGGCGCGGCGCGCATCGGACAGCATCTGGGCGGCCTCGCTGCGGGCACGCGCCACGCCACTCCGTGCGCGATCGCGCTCTTCTTCGGCTGCCTGCCGCTCGCTGCGCGCCTGCTCCAGCTCAAGGGCACGCTCCTGCTCGGCGCGACCGATGGCGGCCAGCGTCTCCTCCATGCTGACGTGCTCCGCCGCCAGGCGAGAGCGCGCATCGGCCAGGATGTCGTCAGGCAGCCCGAGACGCTGGGCGATCGCAAACGCCTGGGACTTGCCGGGCAACCCGATCTCGAGCCGGTAGGTGGGGCGCAGCGTAGCCACGTCGAACGCAACCGACGCATTCGTCACCAGCTCGTGCTCCTGGGCGAAGGCCTTCAGCTCGGAGTAGTGGGTCGTCGCCGCCACCGTCGCGCCGGCGGCCAGCAGCCGTTCCACGATCGCCATCGCCAGCGCCGAACCCTCGGTCGGGTCGGTGCCGGCACCGATCTCGTCGAGCAGCACCAGCGTTCCGGGACCCGCCTCCGCAACGAAGCGAACGACGTTGCGCAGGTGGCTCGAGAAGGTCGAGAGCGACTGCGCGATGCTCTGTTCGTCGCCGATGTCCGCCATTACCCGGCGAAAGACCGGCAGCCTGGCGCCCTCTGCTGCCGGGACTCGCAGCCCCGCCTGGTGCATCAGCGCCAGGAGGCCGAGCGTCTTGAGCGAGACCGTCTTGCCGCCGGTGTTCGGGCCGGTGACGATCAGGGCCCGATAGCCGAACCGCTCCCCGATCCGCAGGTCGATCGGCACCGCCCCGGCGCCCAGGAGGGGATGCCGTGCCGAGAGCAGCTCGGCGCCGTCATCGGCGGTCACTGGCCGAACCGCGTCCATCTCCATCCCCAGGCGGGCGCGTGCGATCCACAGGTCGGCCCGCGCGAGCGCCGTCAGTGAGCCGAGGAGCGCTTCTGCGCGTCCCTCGAGCTCGCGGGACAGCTCATCCAGGATGCGCTCCTCCTCCCGGCTTGCGTCCAGCGCCGCCTGGGTCCAGGTGTTGTTGAGCTCGACCACCGTGAGCGGCTCCACGAACAGGGTCGCGCCCGATGCGCTCTGGTCGTGGACGATGCCCTTCAGCTTGCCCTTGGCCTCGGCGCGGATGGGGATCACGTAGCGGCCGGCGCGCATGGTCACGATCGCCTCGCCGATCACCCCGGCCAGCGCGCTCGATCGCAGCATGGTGTTCAACCGCTCGCGCACGCGATCCTGCGCGGTGCGCAGCCGCCGGCGGATCGTGGCCAGCTCGGCGGACGCGGAGTCCAGGATCTCGCCGGCCTCGTCAACGGTGCGCTCGATCCGTGCCCGCAGCTGGGGCGCGTCGTCCAGCTCGTCGCGCACCGAGGCGAGATGCGATCCCCGCCAGTCGGCGAGCCGCTCGTTGAACAGCCCCGTGGCGCGCAGCGTCTCGGCAATCTCGAGCAGGTCTGCGGGTGCCAGCCGGCCGCCGCGACGGGCTCGCTCGAGCGCCGGCCGTACGTCGCGCGCCCCGCCGATCGTCGAATGGGACTGCTCTGCCAGCAGCCGGACGGCCTCGTCCGTCTGGTCGTGCAGCAGCCCGACGTGCACCTGGTCGGCGATCGGGATGGTCGCCTCCGCCAGCTCGCGCGAAGGCGCGAACGCCGTCAGAGCGGCGAGCTGCCCCACGATGGCCGCGAACTCAAGCGCGCGCAGCGTGCCGACGTCCGCCGCCGCGCCGGGCGTCGGCTCAGCGTCGAGAGCGGTGCGGGTCATCGGCGATCACGAAGCGGAGGGGCCGTGCGGCCCAGTCCCCGGCGTAGGCAACCCCGATCCGGGCGGTGCGCTCGATGGCGGCAGGCGCAGGACCCGCGGCCAGCCGGATCGGTCCGGTCACCAGATCGGCACGGTTCAGCCGTCGATCGATCCCGAAAGCCGATGCCAGGTTGCCCGGACCGGCGGCCAGCCGACGCGCGTCGACCGGGCCCCGCCGCCAGCGGGCCAGCTCTTCACCCTGCGTCAAGGCGGCCGCGCGCAGCAGCACTGCCTCGGGCTTGGCGCCGGGGCCACAGACCACGTTGGCGCAGTAGTGAACTCCGTACACGAAGTAGACGTACAGGTGGCCCGGCTCTCCGAACATCGCCGCATTGCGTGGCGTCAGGCCGTGAGAGGAGTGGGCGGCCAGGTCCTCCGGGCCGAGATAGGCCTCGACCTCCACGATGCGGCCGGCGATGCGGCCCTGCGGCGTGTCGTGGGCGAGCAGCATGCCCAGCAGCTCGGGCGCGACCTGCTCCGCGGAACGGTCGAACCAGGCGCGGTCAGTGACGAACGACGGATCCGCCTCCGTCGCCGGCCCGCGGGCGGCGGCCGCAGCCGCCTCGCTCACGGCGAGGAGAGGAACTCGGAGATGCCGGATGGCACGAAGACGCGGGCCACCTGCCCGAGGGTCGGGATCAGCGTGCTGCGGAAGAAGTCGACCAGCACCGAGTCGTTGAAGGCCCGGTAGATGGTGCCGAGCAGTCCCGCCCCGTTCACCGCGGCGTCGGGCGCAGACTTGAAGAAGGTATCCATCACCACCATGGTCAGGATGATCGAGAGTGCCGCGAACAGGAGGCCGAGCACGGCCCCGCCGAGCTCATCCAGCTGCTTGGCGATCGGGAGCCGAGTGCCCTTCCAAACGATGCGCACCAGGAACCACCCGCCCACCGTCAGCGCGAGGAAGAGGACGAGGAACACGATCTCGCGACGGAGCTCCGGGGTGAACGCCTCCCAGAAGCCGAGCACCTGGAACACGGGATCGCGCAGCTGAGCGGCGATGATGAAGGCAAGGATCACGGCCACGATGTTCAGCAGGTAGCGGATGAAGCCCTGCGTGAAGCCGGCAAAGACGCCGAGAGCCAGGCTCGCCACGATGACCAGGTCGATCGGACCCAGCTTGGTCAGGAACTCCATGCTTGCCTCCCTGGCGTGGATTCAGCCGCGTCTCGGCCGATCGGAAGGGTAACAGCCCGATTCCCGCGGGGGAAGGTGTTCAGCGGATCTCAGCGCCGAGATGGTGCTGGAGCGCGCCGCGAATCCGGTTCAGGGCACGCTCGACTTCACGCTCGTCGCCGGCCGCCTCGGGCTGGAAGCGAAGCGCGATGGCGTACGACACCTTGCCCTCCCCCACCTGCGGGCCGCGGTATTCGTCGAACAGGCGAGACGCGCTCAGCTGCGGCCCGGCACTGGACCGCACGATCCGCAGGACCTCGCCGACCGGGGACGCGAGATCGACCACCACCGCCAGATCACGGTCAAGCGGCTGTGCGGCGGGAACGTCGGCCGCTCGCGTCTCCGCCGGCACCAGTGCGGCGAGCTGTGGCAGGTTGATCACCGCGACCTGTGGGCGTCCCGGCAGGTCCCAGGCCGCGGCCACGCCCGGGTCGACCTCGCCCACGTTCCCGTAGACATGGCCCGTGGCATCCACCACGCGGGCTGCCCGGCCAGGGTGCAGATATGGGTGCCGCTGCTCCGATGTCTCCGCTTTGAAGCCCGGCAGCGGGGCGCCGAGTGCGCCGTGAAGCGCCTCCACCACGCCCTTGAGGTCGGCAACGTCCGCGTCGCGCATCTCCGCGCCAGGCGAGAGCGGCGCCCTGGGCCCGAGCAGCGCAATCGCAACATGCCACGCCTCGTATCGCCCCGTGCCCGCCGTATCCGCCCAGGCCGGCCCCTGCCCGCTTCCCAACCAGTACGTCTTGCCAACCTCGAAGATCCACGCGTCCGTCCGCCGCTGGCGTACGTTCTCGCCGAGCGAAGCGAGCATCGAGATCGCCAGGCTGGGACGCAGGATGCTGTGCGCCTCGGCCAGCGGATTGGCGACCCGGACGAGGGTCGGGTCGGATGCGTCGTAGCCGGAGCGCTCCAGGTCGAGAGGCCCGACCAGCGCATGTGTCACGACCTCATCGAGTCCCAGCCCGGCGAGCACCCGGCGCAGCCGATGGCGCGGCTCGCTGGGGTCTGGACGGAACGGCGGCAGCGCCGGCTGTGGCTGACGGCCGGGGATACGCCCATACCCGTGGCTGCGCGCGATCTCCTCGGCCACGTCCTCGGGCGCAACTACGTCCAGGCGGTACTCGGGCACGGATACGGCGGCGCGCCCCTCGCCCGCGGGCTCGACCTGGAAGTCGAGCGGCGCCAGCAGCTCGGCCACCCTGGCCTCGTCCAGCGGCAGCCCCAGCAGCCGCTCGGTGCGCGCGGTGTCCACCGTCACGATCCGCCGCGGCCGGGGTTGCGGGTCGTTGTCGACCATACCGGTCCCCACGCGGGCACCCGTGATCTCGGCGATCAGTCGGGCGGCACGGTCCGCTGCGACTGGCGGCAGATGATGCCCGATTCCCTTCTCATGGCGCATGCTCGCCTCCGATCGCAGGCCGAGCCGCCGCGCGGTGTTCCGAATGGTCGGGCCGTGGAAGATGGCCGACTCCAGGATGACCCGGGTCGTGACGTCCCGGACCTCGGTGCCGGCCCCGCCCATGATCCCGGCCAGGCCGATCGCGTGCTCGGATTCGGCGATAACCAGCATCCGGGCGTCGAGCGTGCGCTGCTCGTGGTCGATCGTCTCGAGCTGCTCCCTGTCCCGGGCACGGCGCACCACGATCCGGCCATCCGGCACGGCATCGGCGTCATACGCGTGCAGCGGCTGGCCGAGCTCATGCATCACGTAGTTGGTGACATCCACGACCGCACTGATCGGCCGCATCCCGGCGGCGAGCAGCCGCCGCTGCATCCAGGCCGGCGAGGGGCCATTGGCGATACCCTCGAACCAGCGGGCCACGAATCGCGGGCAGCCCTCCGCGTCCTCGATGACGACCCTGACATGATCTGCCACGAGGAGGTCCGGGTCCTCCTTGACCGATGCGTCAGGCAGCTGCACCGCCGAATTCGCGATTGCGGCGACCTCGCGCGCCAAGCCGACCATCGAGAGCGCATCGCCACGGTTCGGCTTGACGTCCACGTCGAGGACGACCTCGCCCAGGATCGGGCGCAGGTCCGCCCCCAGCGGCAGGTCTTCTCCTCCGCCCAGGACATGGATTCCGTCGGCGTCGTCGCCGAGCCCCAGCTCGATCGCGGAGCACAGCATCCCCTGGGACTCGGAGCCCCGGATTTTGCTGCGCTCGATGCGGCGACCGCCGGGCAGCATCGAGCCCACCACCGCCACCGGAACGAGCTGCCCGACCGAGATGTTGTCGGCGCCGCACACGATCTGCAGCGGCGTCCCCGAGCCAATGTCGACCGTCGTGAGCCAGAGCTTGTCCGCGTTCGGGTGGCGGTCGATGGACAGCAGCCGCCCGACCACCACATCGGTCCAGTCGGCGCCCGTCACCTCGATCGCCTGGACCTCGAGGCCGCGCAGCGTCAGCTCGTCGGCCAGCGACTGTGGCGAGACGTTGAACGCCACGTACTCGCGCAGCCAGGAGAGTGGAACACGCATCTCGCTAGCGCCCGGCCGAGAACTGTTCGAGGAAGCGCAGATCGGCGCTCATCAGCAGCCGCAGGTCGGGGATTCCGTGGCGCAGCAGCGTGATCCGATCGAGGCCCATGCCAAACGCGTACCCCTGGAACTCGTCGGGATCGATGTTGCCCGCTCGGAGCACCGCCGGGTGCACCATGCCGGCGCCCAGGATCGTCATCCAGCCCGATCGCCCGCATGCGGCACAGCCGCTTCCGCCACAGACCAGGCAGCTGACGTCGAACGCGACGCTCGGCTCGGTGAACGGGTAGTAGCCCGGGCGGAACCGGGTCCGCGTCGTCCCGCCGTACAGCGCGCGCGCGAACTCCTCCAGCATGCCTTTGAGGTCGGCCAGGCTGGTGTCACGGTCGACGACCAACCCCTCGACCTGAAAGAACTCGAAGCCGTGCGAGGCGTCGACCGCTTCGTAGCGGAAGCAGCGTCCCGGCATGATCACCCGGATCGGCGGCTTCAGCGCGTGCATGGCACGGATCTGGACCGGGCTGGTATGGGTGCGCAGGATGGTGCCGTCGATCGCGGGCTGCGGCGGTTCCGTCCCCGGCTCGGCAACGTACAGGGTGTCCCACAGGTCGCGAGACGGGTGGTCGGGCGGGATGTTGAGCGCCTCGAAGTTCATCTCCTCCGTCTCGATCTCGGGGCCCTCGAAGACCTCGAACCCGAAGGCGTGGAAGATCTCGCGCAGGTCGCGCTCGACGGTCAGCAGCGGATGCAGGTGGCCAACCCGGATGGGTCGTCCCGGAGCGCTCATGTCGAGCACTTCGCTCGCGATGCGAGCCCCGGCAGCGCCCTCGCTCAGCTCGGCCAGCCGTCCGCGGATCGCGCCCTCGACGGCGTCGCGCACCGCGTTGGCCAGCTTGCCAACGGCTGGTCGCTCGACGGCATCGATCTGGCCGAGACCGCGCAGGAGCGTCGTCAGCCGACCCGAGCGGCCAAGGAGCGCGGCACGCAGCGCATCGACGGCATCGACATCGGCGGCCTTCGCCAGCTCGGCGAGGGCATCGGTCTGAAGCTGTTCAAGGCGGTCGGGCAGGTCGCTCATCGGTGCTCCGGAATCATCGGGGAAAACATACGGCCCCGCTCCGTTCTTTCGGAGCAGGGCCGACGAGGCCGGCGTGTTGCGGCGACGCCGGCTAGCCGCTAAACGAGGCCTTGGCCATCTCGACCATCTTGCCGAACGCGCCCGCGTCGCGAATCGCGAGGTCGGCGAGCACCTTGCGATCGACCTCGATCCCGGCCGACTTCAGACCGGCGATGAAGCGCCCGTACGGCATCCCGTGCTGGCGGGAGGCGGCGTTGATCCGCTCGATCCACAGGCGTCGCATGTCGCGCTTGCGGTCGCGGCGGTCACGATAGGCATACACCAGGGCGTGGAACAGCGCCTCGCGCGCCGGGCGGACCAGCTTCGAGCGCGTGCCTCGTCGCCCCTCTGCCTGGGCGAGGAGGCGCTTGTGGCGCTTGTGCGCGGGAACTCCACGCTTGACTCGGGCCATGTTTCAGCCTCTATGCGTACGGCAGCAGGCGGGAGAGCTGCTTGTCGTGGACCGGATCGACGTTCGTCTTGCCGGCGTAGCGGCGCTTGCGGCTGCTCGACTTGATCTCCAGGTGGTGGCCACTGCCCGCCTTGGGTCGGACCCACTTGCCGGAGCCGGTCTTCTTATACCGCTTGGCCGTTCCCTTGTGCGTCTTCATTTTCG
>JALYUB010000056.1 GCA_030853945.1 Chloroflexota bacterium | reverse complement strand
CCTCTGCCCGGAAGGTTCTCGTCAGCGATCGGGAACATCGGTCCCGAGTATCGCGCCTAGGTCCAGGGCAGCCGGACGCCGGGCAGGACGGCGTTGAGGAGGAGTCCCAGGATCAGCAGGCCGCCGGCCCGGCGCGTGTGCAGGAATGCGCCGCCAACGAACCACAGCGGCCACCCGACGTAGCTGTGCGGCGGCGACTCGGGCCGAGGCCTCGAGAACTGGCGCAGCACGGTGACCAGCAGCGGAAGGCCGAGCACCACCAGCATCACGAACGGGCCGATCCAGCCGACCAGGGCCGAACCGATGACGATCGGGTAGAAGGCGATCATCAGTCCCTGGGCCACCAGCCGGGCACGCGCCTCGCCCAGGATGACCGGCAGGGTGTGGATCCCCTTAGCGGTGTCGGCAGCGATCTTGTCGATGTGTTTGCCGAACAGCACGGTCGTCACCAGGATCGCATACGGCAGCGAATCGACCCAGACCCAGCCGGGAAGGGTGCCGGTCGCGACAAAATAGGTGCCCGCGATCATGAGCGGACCCCACACGATGAAGACGCCGGGCTCCCCGAGCCCGCGGTGCTTGAGCTTGATCGGCGGGGCGACATAGAAGACGCTGATGAACAGTCCTCCCAGGGCGAAGGCGGCGACCCAGGGACCGCGGGCCCAGACCAGCACCACAAGGATCGCCAGGTCGAAGGCCTGCATGAGCAGGATCGCGTTGCGCAGCTGCGCCTTGGTCAGCCAGCCGGAGAGGATCGGGTGCGGCGCATAGAGGGCCCGGACGTATTCGTCGGTGTCGACCCCGCCCTCCAGGTCGAAGTAGTCATTGATCATGTTGTTGGCCGCATGCGCGATGACCAGGCCGATGATCGACAGCGCCAGGTACCAGTAGTTGACCTGCGCGCCGGCCGTGCCGATCGCCAGCAGCCCGCCGATCAGGCCCGACGTGGCGGTCATCGTGAAGACCGCGGCGCGGGTCACGATCAGCCATTTGCTGACCGAGTCCATCTTCACGCCGTCGGGCATGTTGGCGTGGTTCATGACGTAGCGCCACGTGGTGAGGCGCTGGGCGAGCGTGGTCACGTGACGATTCTAGTCGGCCGGTGGCTGGTCGCGGATGCCGAGGCCATTGGTGATCGCCCCCGCCGCGCAGAGGCCGGCCGCGATCAGCATCGCCAGGTGATAGGCGTCGGCCGAGGCTTCCCGCGCAGCGGCCATCTGGTCAGCAGGCACGCTCGGATCGGGCGGGTTGAGCGGCGGAATCGCAGCGCGCACTTCCGCTGAGCTCGTGTCGAGCGACGGCACCCGGTCGTGCAGCACAGCGTAGAAGCTGGCGGAGACGCCGATGAAGATCACCGCGCCGGCCAGCAGCGGCCCGATTCGGCTGATCGCATTGTTGATCGCCGAGGCCAGGCCGGAATTGCGCGACGGCACCGAGTTCATCAGCGCGGTGGTCAGCGGCGCCACCAGGATCGAGATGCCGAGGGCGAACAGCACCATCGCCGGCAGGACGTCGATCAGGTAGCCGCTCGACGGGATCAGGCTGGCCGGCGTCTCGACGCGCGCCAGCCACGGCGGGCTGCTGGACGGGATGCGCGTCAGCCAGAGGAGGCCCGCGGCCATCAATGCCGGACCCACGGCCATGAACCAGCGCGGCCCGCGCTTGCCGGCGAGCTGCCCGAAAGTCGTCGACAGGAAGGCGAGCGCCAGGCTGATCGGCAGGCCCGCCAGTCCCGATGCGAGCGCCGAGTAGCCCAGCGTGCCCTGCAGGAACAGCGCCTGGTAGGAGAAGACGACGTACAGCGCCCCGTAGATCAGGAAGGTCGAGATGTTGGTCACCGTGAAGTTGCGCGAGCGGAAGAGCTGGGGCGGGATCAGCGGATCGCGACGGAGCAGCATCAGCGGCGCCAGCCCGATGGTCGCCACGGCGCCAATGACCAGCGCGACCCACGCGACCGGATCGCTCCAGTTCTGCTGCTGCCCGCGAATCGCACCGAACGCGAGCCCGCCCACCGCCAGCGCCACCGCGATGGCGCCGAGCCAGTCAAAGCGAGCCGGCGCTGACTCGTTGCGGCTCTCGGCGACCCAGCGCAACGCGATCACGACTGCCAGCGCGACCAGGGGGACATTCATCAGGAAGGCGATGCGCCAGCTGAACGTGTCCACCAGGAAGCCGCCCACCGGTGGGCCGAGCACGGTCGTCGCGCTCGACGCGGCTGCCCAGATGCCGAACGCGCGGCCGCGCTCCGGCCCGTCGAACGTCGCCGTGATGATGGCCAGCGAGCTGGGCACAAGGAACGCGCCGAAGATGCCCTGCACCAGCCGACCGGCGATCAGGAGCTCCATGGTCGGCGCCAGGCCACAGAGCACCGAGCTGGCCCCAAACCCGATCAGGCCGATGATGAAGAGGCGCCGCCGGCCGTAGGCATCGGCCAGGGCACCGGACAGGATGAGCAGCGCAGAGACGGTCAGCAGGTAGCCGTTGACGACGTAGGACTCGCCCTCCAGCACGCCGACCAGCGAGGTCGGCAGCTGCTCCCCGATCGCCTTGAGCGCGACGTTCACGATCGTGGAGTCGAGGAAGACGATGGCCGAGCCAAGCACCACCGCGACGAGCGTCCAGTTCTTGCGGCTCATGCGGATGAAAGTGGCTCGAAGCGGGCGGTGAAATGGCGCAGCTGAGACGGCTGCTCCACGATCCGATAGCCGCGCAGCTCGGCGGCTCCCTCGGCCACGAAGCGCACGACCTCGATGACATAGTCGATGTGCGACTGCGTGTAGACCCGTCGCGGGATCGCGAGCCGCACCAGCTCCATCGGTCCGGGCGTCTCCGACCCATCCGGATGCATGCCGAACATCACCGTCCCGATCTCGCAGCCGCGGATGCCGCCCTCGCGATACAGGGCGATCGCGAGCGCCTGACCCGGGTACTGGAGCGGCGGGATGTGCGGCAGCAGCGCGGCGGCATCCAGGTACACGGCGTGCCCGCCGATGGGCTGCACGCAGGGCACGCCGGCCTCCACCAGGGCCTCGCCCAGGTATGCGGTCGAGCGGATGCGATAGCGCAGGTAGTCATCCTGCACGACCTCACGCAAGCCCTGCGCGATCGCCTCCAGGTCGCGCCCGGCCAGGCCGCCATAGGTCGGGAATCCCTCGGTCAGGATCAGCAGGTTGCGAGCGGCCTCGGCCCAGCGGTCGTCGTTCAGGGCGAGCCAGCCACCGATGTTCGCGATCGCATCCTTCTTGGCGGACATCGTCATGCCATCGGCCAGGCCTGCCATCTCGCGCACGATGTCCGGGATCGAGCGGTCGGCGTAGCCGGTTTCGCGCTCCTTGATGAACCATGCGTTCTCGGCGAAACGGCACGCGTCAAGGAACAGCGGCAGCCCGTATCGGTCGCAGACCTCGCGCACGCCGCGCAGGTTCTCCAGGCTGACCGGCTGGCCGCCGCCGGAGTTGTTGGTCACGGTGACCATCACCAGCGGCACGACATCGACGCCCCGGGCGGCGATGAAGGCGTCGAGCGCGGCCAGGTCCATGTTGCCCTTGAACGGGTGAATGACCGATGGGTGCCTTCCCTCCTCGATCACCAGGTCGACTGCCTCTGCTCCGGTGAACTCGACATTGGCACGCGTGGTATCGAAGTGGGTGTTGCTGGGGATGGCCTTGCCGGGGCCACCCGCCACCGAGAACAGGATCTTCTCGGCGGCTCGACCCTGGTGAGTCGGGATCACGTGCTTGAACGGGAAGAGGGCCTGGACGCTGTCCAGGAACCGGAACCACGACGGCGAGCCGGCGTAGGACTCGTCGCCGCGCTGGATGCCGGCCCATTGCTCGGCCGACATGGCGCCGGTGCCGGAGTCGGTGAGCAGGTCGATCATCACGTCGGCGGCGTGGAGGTTGAACAGGTTGTTGCCGGCCTCGCGCAGATGCTCTTCGCGCTCTGCCACGGAGGTCATCCGGATCGGCTCGACGCTCTTGATCCGGAACGGCTCGATGATCGTCTTCCAGCGATCCACGACGCGGAGCATACGGGCTGAGACCAATGCGGGCAGAGACCGATGCGGGCTGGGCCTGGGCGGGCCATCATGGCCCGGCCGAACGCCGTTAATGGAGAGGAGATCGATGCAGGGCTGGGAGTCATTGGGCGACGGAGTCGGGTCGAGGCCGGCCGTGGTTGCCCTGGCCGAGAACGAGGTGCAGGTCTTCTTCATCGGGGCCGATGGCCAGGTGTGGGACACCTACTGGGACGGCGTCACATGGCATGAGCGGCATGCTCACGGGGGTGAGTTCGTGGGGAATCCCGCCGCATGCAGCTCGGGAGAGCGCATCGATCTGTTCGCGCGCGCGGGCGATGGAACCCTTCAGCACCGCTGGTATGAACCGAACGGCTGGCAGCCGTGGGAGTCGCTGGGGGTCACGATCGACACGGATCCCTCGGCCTGCTCATGGGGTTCCGATCGTATCGACCTGTTCGCCGCGGCCGCAGGCGAGCTGTTGCATGCCTCGTGGGACGGCCAGCGCTGGTCCATCGAATAGTCCGCGCCCGCCGCGGAGCGGGCCACATCGGCGCGTAGACTCCGCCGTGCGATGAAGGAGCAGCCGAACCGGACCTGCCTGGCGCGACTCCCCGGCGGGAAGCTGCGCGAGCTGGGCCCGGACGAGCTCCACACGATCGATCGGCTGCGATCCAAGCCCGATCACCTTGTCTGGCTGGACATCACCTCGCCGACCGCCGACGACTTCACCCTGCTGAAGGATGAGTTCGACGTGCATCCGCTCGCCCTGGAGGACATGGAGAAGCGACGGCAGCGCCCGAAGATCGACACCTATTCCGAGCAGCACATGATCGTCACGTACGAGGTGCTGACTGCCAGTGAGAAGGGAAGGTCCTTCGACCTCGGCGAGCTGCACATCTTCGCCGGGCCCGGCTACCTGATCAGCGTGCGCTGGCAGGCGTCACCCGCGCTGGCGGACGTAGAACGCCGATTCCGGCAGCGGGCGGAGACGCTGGGCAGGACGGCGGGGGCGCTCCTGTACGCCATCCTGGATGCCGTCGTCGACGGCTACTTCCCACTCCTCGATCGGCTCTCCGACCGGATCGAAGACCTGGAAGATCGCATCCTGGCGGGAGGCCAGCAGAGCGCGACGCTGCGCGACATCCTCTCCCTGAAGCGGGAGCTGCTGGAGCTGCGGCGAACCCTGTCGCCGCAGCGCGACGTCGCCAACGGGCTGCTTCGGCGGGAGCTGCTGCTCGTGGACGACGCATCGGCACCCTACTTCCAGGACCTCTACGACCACCTGGTGCGCGTGCTCGACCAGCTGGACCTGCAGCGCGACCTGCTGGCGTCGGCCCTGGAAGCGCATCTGTCGGTCACCAGCAACAACCTGAACGCGATCATGAAGCGCCTCACCGCCTTCACGGTCGTGCTCATGGTGCCGACCCTGATCGCCGGCATCTACGGCATGAACTTCCGCAACATGCCCGAGCTGAGCTGGCCCCTTGGCTATCCGCTCGCCCTGCTGGTGATGCTCGTCACCATGGCCGGAGCGGCGGTCTTCTTCCGCGCCAGGGATTGGTTCTGACCCGGGGCATGGCGGCCAGCGGCTCCGTCCTCGCCATCGAGGCAATCGAGCTGGTTCGCACCTATCGGACCCATACCGGCGTCGTCCGCCGCAGGCCGATGACGGTCGAAGCGGTCCGCGGCGTCAGCTTCGAGGTGCGTCCCGGCGAGCTGTTCGGTCTGCTCGGGCCGAACGGCGCCGGCAAGACGACCATGATCAAGATGCTCATCACCCTGCTGCTCCCCACCTCGGGCACGGCCCGGGTGATGGGCTTCGACGTTGTGCACGACACCACCGCCGTTCGCCAGCGCATCGGCTACGTCTTCGGCGGCGATCGCGGACTCTACGACCGCGTCAGCGCCATGGACAACCTGCGCTACTTCGCCGAGCTGTACGGCGTGGAGCCGAGCGAGCAGAAGCGACGAATCGGGGCGCTGCTGGAGCTGGTGGGGCTTACCGGGCGAGAGAACGAGAAGGTCGAGGGCTACAGCCGCGGCATGCGACAGCGCCTGCACATCGCCCGCGGCCTGCTGCACGACCCCGAGGTGATCTTCATGGACGAGCCGTCGATCGGCCTCGACCCCGTGGGCGCGCGCGAGCTGCGCCAGACCGTGCGCTCGCTGGTAGATGCCGGCAAGACGGTGCTGCTGACCACCCACTACATGTTCGAGGCCGATGCCCTTTGCGACCGGATCGCGGTGATCAACGCGGGACGGATCGTGGCGGCCGGCACCGGGAGCGATCTGAAGGACGCCATCGCCGATCGCACCATCGTCGAGATCGAGACCTTCGGCGTCACCGACGAGGCGCTCGAGCGGCTGCGTAGCGACGAGGATGTCACCGCCATCAACGTTGAGGATCGCGACCAGAGCCAGATCCTGCTCGTGCAGAGCGACCGGGGTGCGCACATCACGCAGCGCCTCCTGGCCCTGCTGGGCGACACGCGCGTCGGCAAGGTGGTGGCCCGCGAGCCGACCCTGGAGGACGCGTACGTCCACCTGATCGCGACCACCGGCGACGACGCGGCGCGGTCGGCGCGAGCGGCATCGGTCCAGTAGGCAGAACTGCAGGTGAGTACGCGACGAACGCTGCGACTGATCTGGTTCGTGACCTGGTTCAACGTGCGCATTCTGCTTGGCAGCGAGTTCTTCATCCTGACCACCTTCATCGCGCCGCTCATATTCGCCACGCTCGCCTTCTTCCTGTTCCAGTCGGGAGGCGGGGTGGCGGGGCAGACGCTGCTGTATGTCGCCCTCGGGGCCGGCATGATGGGGGTCTGGAGCACAACCCTCTTCGGCTGTGGCGGGGCGATCGCCTGGCAGCGCTGGGAGGG
>JALYUB010000048.1 GCA_030853945.1 Chloroflexota bacterium | reverse complement strand
CACCGCCTGGATCGTGGAGACCGCGAAGCGACGGCTGGCCATCAGCATGACCATCGGCTGGCTGCCGTACTTGTTGGCAAACGCGGCATTCCCGGCATAGCGACTGCGGAAGTAGTTGAGGTCGTTGATCATGGCGGTGGCCGATCGCGAGTAGTCGCCATATGCATCGAGCGCCAGCGCCAGCCGGAAGGCGGTCCCGTGCGCGGCGTTGTACGCGTTGACGCGCGCGACCATCAGCTCGAGCCGAGCGTTGTAGCCCGACGAGGATGGGGCCTGCGACGCCGCCCCGGTCCCCTGCCAGTTGAGCAGGAAGCCACTGATCCGGGCGCCGACCGCGGCCGCGATGTGCGTGTCGAGGGCCGCGGCCTGGTTCTGGTCGTAGAGCCCCTCGCTCGGCACGTCGATGATCGTGGCGCCCGGGTATGAAACCGTCGGGTTGCAGCCGGCCGAGCTCATGGCGCCCGGAGCCGGTGCCGGCACAGTCGCATATGGATAGCTGGACCCGAGCTTGTCCTTCCAGTGCTGGGGGCTCCACCACAGGTAGTAGTGCATGTACACCGTCGACTGGCTCGTGCCGTACGGCTTCGGGGGTGGCGTGACTGCAGGCGGCGGTGGCGCCGCCGTGGGCGGCAGGGCCGTGGCGGGTGTCGTTGGAATGGTGGTCGGTATCGCGCCGGCCGAGGTGAAGCTGCGAGCGGGCGCACCGGACGCCGGATCGGTTGGCTCGGAGGACCCATTCGGCGTGCCGGAGCCGTTGCCGGGGCTGGGGACGAGGAAGCCGACCTGTCCGGATGGAGATGGGCGGCGATCCCCGGAGGCGGACGGAGGGTGCGATCCGAGCTTGGGCAACATGAATGCTGCGACCGCGATCGTGAGAGTGCCGAGCGCGAGCGATCCCGCCAGCCAGGGGCGGCCGCGTCGGAAGAGGACCATCAAGCTTGGAATGACCGATGCATAGGCTCTCGCTCGGGTTGTGTCCCCTTCACCGTAGTCCGTCGTCTGCGCTGGGCATCGCGGCCCTTATGTACCTCGCGGCGTGGGAAGAAGGGGCCAGGACCGAACGGATCATTCCCCCATGTCTCGCGCGGAGCGGCGGCGCATGCGCAGCATGATCACTGTCAGTCCCACCAGCAGCGCGATGCCTGCCGCGAGCGACAGCTTCTCCTCGATGCCGCTCTGGGCCGGAGGGAGCTCGGAAGAGTCCCCGGGTCCCAGCGACCCGGGATCGACCGACTTGCCCGGGGTTGCGGACGGGGCCGGCTCCGGAGTGGCGCCAATCAGGCTTCGGGTCGCGTCCAGGTAGAACAGCGCGTTCGAGCTGCTGGGCTCGATGTGGGAGTTCTCGCTGAACTCGTTCCAGCTGATGATGCCCAGGACCGATGGCTGCGTGTCGGAAGCCGCCTTCCACGAAGCCCGGTACGTCGCGCCGCCCCGGCGGTCCACGACGGTGGTGCCACCCAGCAGCCGGGCATCGAAGCCCGGCACGATTGGCGCGATCCAGAGACCGTGGTCGGCGGCGATCGCCGCGCCCAGGTCCTCGATCCGCCGCGGATAGCCGGGGGTGTTGAGCGGGTCGGCCGAGGACCAGTAGTACGCGTCGCCGTCGAGCACGCTCGCCCGAGCCTGGTAGTCGACGTTGCTTCGTTCTGACCCGAGCAGCAGCAGCTTGTTGGGTGCGTCAATCTGGGACCTGACCGTGGCGATCTGCTGGTCGGTGAACTTCCAGGTGCCGGACCAGACCACCGCCGGCTTGCCGAAGACGTTGAACACGGGGTTGCTGCCGTAGTTCTGCGAGAACCATTGGATATCGGTCGAGACCTGGTTTGGGTCGATGGGATTCCGATCGACGTCGAGACCCTGGTAGAGCAGGATCAGCTTGAAGTTGCGCTTCTCTGCCTCCTGCACGAGCAGCTGGAGCGGTCGGTCCAGCCGCGGCTGGTGCTTCCAGCTGACGATGAAGCCGTCGATCCCGGCGGACTTGGCCCATTCGACGTGCTTGGCGATGACTGCCGGATCGTCGCTGGTGTACTTGCCCAGAAGCGGCAGGTCGATCTTGGCGCGCTCCCAGCTGGCCGGCGTGAACCAGATGTAGTAGTAGGCGAAGACCGGCACCTTGCCCGAATGCGGGGCGGTGGTTGGCGCTGCTGTCGGCGTCGCGCCGACAGCCACCGTTGCGCCGGCCAGCAGCGAGGCGGCCGCGAGCACGCCGGTGCCGAGCGTGGAAATGAGCAGCGCGCGGCGGCGGGGAAGGCGCCGGCTGGGCCGCAACGTCATGTTTTCGCCTTTTCGGACCCAGGGATTGTCAGCCCGCAGGAAGGGCAGGAGCGCGCCCGCGGGGAAACGAAACGGCCGCAGCCTGCGCAGGTTAGCCGCCGGCGGGCGGGCGTGCTGACCGATGTGCCCAACGCATCCCCGGCAAGGTTCTCGCCCGGCGGGGCGGCCGCCTTGATGCGACGGATCACCTCATCCATTGGCAGCTCACTCCGCCCGCCCTCACCTGAGGTCCGACTGGCGGACGAGAGGCGGCCGGTCATACCGCTGGCCGCGCTGCGGGTCGTCTGACCCGATCGCAGAATCACGCTCGAAGCCGCCTGCCAGCCCGTCGCCAGGCGCCGCCGGGTCCCGGTCCACACGTAGACGACCTGGCGGCGGCGTCCAAACCACAGCAGCCCGCCGACCCCGACCAGGGCCACGCCGCCCACCATTCCAACGTCGAGGAAGGTGATGACGCGGACCGAAACGGTCTGGGACCGCGAGAGCGCGACCGGCGTTGCCGCCGCCAGGCCACCGGCATGCAGCCGCAGCGTGTAGTTGCCGCGAGGCAGACGTTTGAAGTCGATCGGCGAGCCGCCGAGCCTCGTGGAGACAACAGACCCGTCGGGGTACTGGAGATCCAGGGTCCCGCTGAGGGGTGACCCGAGAAGGGCGTCATGGCCCTGGACCGAGAGGTCGAAGAGCAGCACCGTCACACGCCACACCGCGCCGGCGGTCGGTTGGGTCGACTGCTGTCCGCGGTTCACGACATTGGTGCCGTGGATCAGGACCTCGACCACGCGCCATGCCCGAGGCGAGACCACCAGGCTGGCCGCCTGCGGGGCAGTGCTGCCTTTCTCGGGGCCGGTCGCCTTCTTGACCGCGGCGCCGCCCTCGAGCCAGATGAGGTCGTAGCCCCCGGTCAGCGTCTCGCCCACGCCACTCCCGCTGGTGAGCGTCACGGAATCGATTTCGGCGGGGTCAAGCCGGGTGCCGTCGGTATCCCGGAACTCGATGGACCCGCGATAAGCGACTCGCAGGCCGAGCTGGAGGTTGAGGTTGCCCTCGACGTTGATGCGGCGCACGGAGCTGAAGACGTCGTCCGACCAGCGCACGAAGTCGGCCCGGACATCGCCGTTGGTTGCGGAGTTGATGTTCGGCGTCAGTGTGTATGCGCCGATGGTCGGCACGTCGAACACCGCGACGCCGCTCTTGGTCACCGCGGTCGCCGCGCCCAGCGACAAGGTGACGCCGTCCATGGTCGGGACGGTCTCGATCGTGACCTTGGCAGGGGTGACGAAGATAGTGAATGAGGCCTGCGAGGGAGCGAGGGCCGGCGCGCCGGAGAACTTGACGGTGACATTCGCGGCGTGGGCGTGCGGGATCTCCGCGCCCTTGATGGCGAGCTGCGCCACACCGTCCTTGTTCACGCTCGCGGTGCGCAGCGTCGTTCCGTCCAGGATCAGCACCAACAGCCGGGACGTGACCGGTGCCCCGTTCGCGGTGATCCGGGCCGAGATGTTGAGGTCCTGGCCGATCACGGTCTCCTTCGGGGCATTGACGATCGTGATCGTGGTGGCCTGGGTCGCGGCCACGGCCCGCTCCGTGTCGATCCCGAGCAGGCCAAGGGTGGCCATCAGCAGCGGCGCGAGCGCGGCCAACCGCCAGCCGGCGTGACGCGGGCTCATGACGGGATCTCCGGCGAGCCAACCGCGCGCCGGCGCCCGCGGAGCACGTACACCAGCCCGCCGAGCAGGATGAGCACCGCTGCGGCGTAGGTGACCTGCAGGATCAGCGCCGCGTTGGAGCTGCTGGCGGGGCCCGGGGCGACGTAGGTCCGATCCGGAAATACCGGTGCGGCAGGAGTCGCCTTGAGGTCGAGTGCCGCGCCGATGCTGTTGGCGGTCGCGTCCCGCGCGGTCAGGGGTGCCACTCCCCAGTTGAGCTCGATGAACCGCAGGATCGAGGTGTAGTCATAGGTCGTGTGATCGATGGTCCCCCTCCGCGCGTACGGCGAGACGAAGATGGCGGGAACGCGGAAGCCGTAGCCGTCGGCGTCGACCTGGGGCGGAGAGACGTGATCGTAGTAGCCGCCCCAATCGTCGTGGGTGATGACGAACAGGGAGCTCGACCACGCCTTGCTGCGCATCAGCCCGGTCACCACCGCCGCTCCGAAATTCTGGCCCGAGGTCACGTTGCCCGGGGGGTGCTCGCTCGAGCCCTTCGGCACCAGGTACGAGACGGAGGGCAGCGTGTTGTTGGCGAGATCGGTGTAGTACTCGGACAGGTCCACGATGTGTGAGCGCAAGGCTGGTGTGTCGATGAAGCGAGGGAAGGCGAGAAGCGGGGCCCAGATGATCTGCGGACCGCGTCCCTTTGGCGATCGGTAGGTGAGAGTCGGGTCGAAGTCCTGAATGTACATCTTCCAAGAGATGTGGGCCGCCTGCAGGCGATCGAAGATGGTGGTCGCCCTGAAGCCTGCGGCCGGGATTCCACCGTGCCCACCGGCCGACTGGGCGGCGATCCAGAAGAGGTGGTTCGTCTGGCTTGCGCCCCAGGCCGAGCTGAAGAACCGATCCCCCAGGACGTAGTCCTTGGCGAGGTTCCAGTACAGGGGCAGATCGCTGCCATCCCAGTAGCCCATCGGCCCCTTGGGATCGAGATTGCGCTGGCTCTGTGCCCAGGCGAACCCGTTCATGGCGCCCCCATTCCACGCAGACAGCGCCGTGTCGCGCTCATGGTCCGGGTCGGAGGTCCGGGGATCGGTGAGGTGGTACGGCGCGATGCAGTTGGTGACCGGTGCAGAGATGGTCCTTTGAAGGCAGACGTCCTTCGGGATGCCATCGGCGCCGGGAAACGTCCCGAAGTAGATGTCGAAGGTGTGATTCTCCTGCATCAGGCTGACCAGGTGCTTGATCGGCGTCGACGGTGGGCCCAGGGTCGGCGAGGGGCTGGCCGTCGGGGTCGCGGCCTGCGACGGGAGGGTCGCGACGCCGAGCACGGTCAGGGCGAAGAGGGCAGCGATAGCGGGACGCCTGCTCATGGCCGCACCTCGTAGATGCGGATCACGGGCCGCCTGCTGAGGCTGCCGTCGACGTTCCGCGTGTCCTCGACCTGCTCGTAGACCAGCCGCCCGTGGTACTTGTCCACGTACTTCATCAGCAGCTTCTCGAAGAACGGCGAGCGCGAAGCCGACCAGATGTCCCAGCTCAGGTACTGGATGCGAAGCGTCCGGATGGAATTGTCGGGGTTGATGATCGGGTCATAGGCCGGGTTGCGGTCCAGCGCATTCGGGCTGACGCTGAGGCCCTGCGAGCGGCGATGGCCATAGAACTGGATCAGGTTCGAAAGCGTTGGACCGATGGTCATGAAGGCCCCGCCCTTCGGGACGTTCTGCGAGATCCAAGCGCCGGCCTCCCGGCCGCCGGGCAGCCCTCCGGTGCCTGCCAGTGACCCCACGGCCCCCTGCGCGCCGATGTGCGTGAAGCTGGTGAAGGCCATCGGCAGGATCAGCACCAGCGCGATCGCGGTGCCACCGTGCCGCGTGGCCGCGACCGCACGATCCCCGAGGTATGGCTTTCGCACGCGGTACCTGGCCAGGGCGTCGGAGGACAGCCCGATCGCCCGCGCACTGAGCACGATCAGGGCCGGGACGATCGGGAGCAGGTACTGGTAGCCCTTCACCGGCCAGACCTGGTAGAAGACCAGCGGCACCAGGATCCAGGCCAGCAGCAGTCGGTCCTGCCAGGTGGCCCGCTGGAGCGCGATCACGATCCCGATGATGGAGAGCACCAGCATGGTGATGCCGAGTGCAGACGGCAGGATCTCGGCGTAGAAGGTGAAGGTGTGGTTCGGGCGACGCAGGAGCTGCCAGATCAGGAAGTTCTTGGCAGTGCCCGACGCGCCGCTGACAGCGATCGAGATCGGGTAGGGCGCGATCGCGATCAGGAAGGCTCCGAAGGCAAGGAGCAGGCGGCGCGTGCCGAGCCGGACCTCGGGGGTCATCAGGACGAACGCGCCGACGACCAGCAGGATCAGGATGGCCGTCTCCTTGGCCAGGAAGGTCAGCCCGCCGGCGACCGCCGCCAGGTACAGGTAGTGAGCCCGGTTGGTCGCGACGTAGCGCGCCAGCAGCAGCATCGAGAGGAGAAAGAGGGTCGTTTCCGGACCATCGAGCAGCACCTGGCGCGACACCACGACGTGGTACGGCAGCACCGCCAGGGCCACCGCGGAGATGAGTCCCACGCGGTGAGAGAAGAGCTGCTTGCCCAGCAGGTAGACCAGCGGGACGGCGGCCAGGCCGATGAACACCGAGACGAGGCGCGCCGCGACGTCGCTGACGCCGAAGTGAAAGACGATCGACAGGAGGAACTGGACCAGCAGCGGGTGGGCTCGGAAGATGGCGAAGAACTGCGCAAAGTCGGCGTTTCCGGCGAGGGCGGCTGCCTGTCCGGCGTAGACCGCCTCATCGCTGTTGAAGCCGATGTCGCCGACGCCCCAGAGTCGCACCACGGCCCCGAGAACGACCGCGGCGATGACGCCGACGGCCGGATGCCACTCTACTCGGGCTCCTGTGATCTCCTCTTCATGTACCGGCAGCACAGTGACACGGGAGTCCGTCAACTCCCAGGTCACCGACTGCGGTCGCCCTGATTCGCCGCCAACGACTGTTTGCGAGGTCGGCGAAGCGGCCGCGCGGCGGCGGGGTTGGGACACCGGCGAAGCATGAACGATCCGGAAAAGTAACTCAACCGGCCGCTATCTGGCATCACGATGCAGGTCGCAGAAA
The DNA here is from genome assembly GCA_030853945.1 of Chloroflexota bacterium. Taxonomy (GTDB): domain Bacteria; phylum Chloroflexota; class Limnocylindria; order QHBO01; family QHBO01; genus CF-167. The sequence goes on along the minus strand of JALYUB010000048.1, from coordinate 5,210 downwards.
GGGGCTCGGCGGTTCCGTCGGGCATGAACGGGCTCCTGAAAAAAAAGATGAAAAGTACTGATGAAGGCGCCGAATGGTACTGGTTTCACCCCATCCGGGACAGACTGCCGCCCTGATTCCCGTTGCGGAATCGCACCGTTCAACCTTGGATTGACGGTCGCGAGGCGTCGGCCAGAAGGATCCGATAACGGACCTCCACGAACGCCACGTCGCCCAGGATGCGATGCCGATCCGCGCCGTCGACCCGCCATCCGGCCGTCTCGTAGATGCGTCGCGGTCGGTGATTCTCAGCCGCGGTCCAGAGGGTCGCGTCGCGGAAACCCGCCTCGCCCAGCGCGACCGTCGCGGCGGCGAGCAGGGCCCTCCCGGCACCGGTGCCCCAGGCCCGTGGATCGGTGTAGTAGCCGTCCAGTTCGCCGGTGGCGCGCTCCGCGTCCTCGTCGCCCGATGGCCGGGTGATGGCGAATCCGACGACGCGCCCCTCGAGATCGGCGACCAGGGCGGAGGCGCGCGGGTCGGATGAGCTGACCGCAGCGGTCCAGCGCTCGAGGAACGGCAGCGACTGGATCACCGGGACGGGCAGGATGTGGGGCCAGGCCGCCATTCCGGCGTCGTGCTTGATCGATGCCATCGCGGGCAGATCTGCGATGGTGGCAGGTCGGATGCGCACCTTCACGAGCCCGTGGCCTCAGCCAGAGCGAACTTCCAGGTAGGCGGCACCCCTGATGTCGAGGTAAGTGCGGGACGGGGTCCGCACGATGCGCACTACCACGCCGCGGCATCCGGAGCAACGGAGGGTCACGCCCGGGCCATGCGTCCAGGCCAGCAGCGTGCCGATCGCGGCGACGTTGCCGCAGTGAGCGCAGCGGTGGCTTGCCGTGGTCACCTCGAAGCCGAACAGCTCGGCCAGGTCGCCGGCCACGGCGTTGGCATCCAGCACCATCGGGTCGTTCACGACGGTCTCCTCGTCAGCTCGTTGGTCCAAAGCGCTCGGTGCGCACCTGCCCGGGCGGCACGCCAAGATCCACCAGCCCGTTGGCGGCCGCTTCCACCAGCAGGGTCGGGCCGCAGATGTAGGCCAGCGGCGGCTGACCGGCCGCCGTGACCGCCTCCCGGAGCATCGGCCCATCGATGCGGCGGTCGTGGCCGGTCCAGCCCGGCGGCTGCGAGCGGGTCAGGGTCTGGATCAGTCGGAAGCCCGAATCGCCCGCGGCGAGCGAATCGAGCTCCTCGCGATAGATGACATCGTCGAAGGTGCGCGACGATGACAGGAGGACGGCCGGCGGCTTCGACTCATTCGCGGCGCGCTCCCGCAGCATCGCCATCAGCGGCACCACGCCGGATCCGCCCGCGATCAGCAGCAGCGGACCGCCGAGCGCCGGCTCCCAGACGAAATAGCCGCCGATCGGGCCGCGCACCTCGACCCGATCCCCCACCTCGACGATATCGTGGAAATAGGGGGACACCTCCCCGTCGGCGATGCGCTCGACGGTCAGGTCGATCTCACCGCTGCGCGACGGTGGCGAGGCGACGGAGTACGAGCGCTGGGCCTGGTAGCCGTCGGGAGCGGTCAGCCGCACGTCGTAGTGCTGACCCGCCCGATGGGGCCGCCACGCCGGCAGCGCCAGCGTGAAGGTGCTGACCTCCGGCGTCTCGGGGCGTATCCCGGTTACCGTCGCGATCTGCCAGAGGAGTGGCTCGGGCATCGGTCGATGGTGGTCTTCAGTCGCCGGAGTAGCGCTCTTCGCGCCAGGGGTCGCCGCGGTTGTGGTAGCCGAGCGACTCCCAGAAGCCTGGCTCGTCCTCTTCGGAGAGACGCAGGCCCCGAACCCACTTCGCGCTCTTCCAGAAGTACAGGTGCGGGACGACCAGCCGCGCCGGTCCCCCGTGCTCGGGCGCGAGCGGCGCGCCCGCGTATTCCCAGGCGACGAAGGCCTGGTTGTTCAACAGGTCGGTGAGCGGCAGGTTGGTGGTGTAGCCCCCGTAGGAGTGGGCCGTCACGAACCGCGCTCGAGGGTCGATCTCGGCGGCGCCCAGCACGTCATCCAGGCTCACCCCGTGCCAGGTCGTGTCGAGCTTGGTCCATTTCGTGACGCAGCTGATGTCCACCGTCCAGTCACGCGACGGAAGCGACGTGAACTCCTGCCAGCTCCAGCTGACCGGGGTGCGCACCAGGCCCTCGATGCCGAACTGCCAGGTGTCGAGCGGGATCTGGGGCGTCGGGCCGGCCGAGAGGACCGGGAAGCCGCCGGTCAGGTACTGCCCGGGGGGCAGGCGGCCGGCCGTGTCGCCGGCCTCGCGGGAGCGCCCGACGAAGCCGCGCGAGACGAACGGCTCGGTCATGGGCGGATGTTACGCTCTCGCCATGAAGGGCGATCGAGTCGAGGCCGTGGTCGATACCGGCCAGGGAACGCAGACCTTCGTGATCGAGGCGACCCGAGCCGGACGCAGGATCGAGGTGACCACCAGCCGCGGCGTGGTGGAGGTCAGCGAGGTGACCCGCGGCGGCACGCCGGTCCGTACGGGACGCTTCATGTCGGCGCGGCTGATCGCGCTGGTCGAGCACCCCGCGCACGAGGGACGCGAGACGAAGGTCGACGTGCAGACTCGGCGGCGGATCACGAAGGCCAGTGACGTCGGCTAGCTTCAGGCCGGAGTGGCTTTCCTGACCACGGCATAGCCTGCAAACGCACCCACGGCGGCGACCGCCAGGGCGGCGAGCGATGCGGCTCCCGCTGCGCCCGTGATCTCGAACAGCGGCACCCAGGCGCCGACCAGCAGCGCCCATAGCCACGGCCGGCGACCCGACATGCCGGCCACCATGCCCGCGGTGAGCAGCACCAGCGCAACGGTGATGCCCGTGTCGTCCCACGTCGGTCGCGAATCCACGTAGCCGATCGCCAGGCCGATGACGACGGCCCCGATCCCCAGGATTCCATCCCTCGGCCCGATCCAGCCGGCTGCACGTTGCATCTGCGCATTGTGCCAGCGCGCCGGAGCCTCTCAGGACGCTCCCAGACACCAGCGCCAGAATGTGCTCATGGCCGCGATTTCGACCTCGATCCGCCGTGTTCCGCTCCCGCGCAGCTGGGGGCTGCGACCGTTCGACGTGGGGGCGTTCCTGATCGCCAACGGGCTCTTCATCGTCGCCATGTGGTGGCGCCACGGCGGCCTGGATCAGCTCGCCACGCCCGGCGGCATCTTCACCGCCGGGGGGCAGCTGACCGCCCTGCTGGGGACCTACCTGGCGATGGTCCAGCTGGTGCTGATGTCCCGCAGCCCGTGGCTCGATCAGCTGTTCGGGATGCATCGGCTGGCCGCGTGGCACCGCTGGGTGGGCTTCTCGGTTGTCGGGCTGCTGCTCGGGCACGGTGTGCTGACCACGGTCGGATACGCGACCTTTGACCAGGCCTCGCCGGTCGGCGAGCTGTGGACGATGCTCACCATCTACCCGTACGTGCTGATGGGCACTGCCGGCATGGCGATGCTGCTGGCGGTCGGCATCACGTCGGTCCGCTTGGCGCGTCGTCGCCTTGCCTACGAGACCTGGCATGGGATCCATCTGTACGCCTACCTCGCCATCGCGCTTGCCACCGCCCACCAACTGGTCGTCGGCAGCGACTTCATGCACGATCCAGTGGCGCGCATCTACTGGATCGGCCTGTATGTGGCCGTGGCTGCACTGGTGCTGGTCTTCCGCTTCGGGCAGCCGATCGCGCTCTCGGTGCGGCATCGCCTGCATGTCGCGAACGTGGTCAATGAAGGTCCCGGCGTCGTGTCGGTGTACCTGGCCGGACGCCACCTGGAACAGCTCGCCGTCCGCGCCGGGCAGTACTTCATATGGCGCTTTCTGACGTCCGACGGCTGGTGGCAGGGCCACCCGTTCTCCCTGTCGGCCGCACCCAATGGGAAATACCTTCGCCTCACGATCAAGGACTCCGGGAACCACACCAGGCTCCTGCAGCACCTGCGGGTCGGCACGGGCGTCTTCATCGAGGGTCCCTATGGCGTGCTGACGGGTGCGCGGCGCACGCGGCCACAGCTGCTGCTGCTTGCTGGCGGAATCGGGATTACGCCCCTCCGGGCGCTGCTGGAGGAGCTGCCGGTGGGTCGTGGCAATCTCACGCTCCTCTATCGGGCCAGCAATTGGGACGATGTCGTGTTCCGCGACGAGATCGACGAGCTCGTTCGTCAGCGCGGCGGCCAGGTCCGCTACCTGGTCGGCCGACGCGGCAGCCAGGAGATGCCGACCGACCCGCTCGAGCCACGCGCGCTGCGCCGCATGGTCCCCGATATCGGTCGGCGCGATGTCTACCTGTGCGGCTCAAACCAGATGATGGCAGCGGTCGAGGAGAGTCTGCGCATCCTCCGCGTGCCTCCCGCCCAGATCCACACCGAACATTTCAGCTACTGACCGGAGACCGATCCATGCCAAAGCGCGGCGTCATTTCCGCCCTCCTCACGGCGCTCGGCGTCGTCCTGCTGATCAACTTCAAGACTCCATCCCAGCAGGGGCTCGCCGCATTCAGCCGGCAGACGGTGACCGGAGCCCAGCCGAGCGACGCATCTGCGTCGGGCAGCCCCTCGGCCAGCGCCTCGACCCAGCCCGCCACGCCGCAGCCGACGGCCGGGGCCACGACAGGCACGCAGACCTTCACCGGGACCGCCGTCCCGTACTACTTCGGCACGGCCCAGGTGCAGGTGACCCTCCAGAACGGTCAGATCACCGACGTGACCGTCATCCAGCTTCCAAGCGAGGGGCGCTCCGGCAGGATCTCCCAGATCGTGGAGCCGATGCTGCGCAGCGAGGTCCTGTCCGCCCAGAGCGCACAGATCGATCTGATCTCGGGCGCAACGTACACCAGCGACGCGTACGCCCAGTCACTGCAGGCAGCGCTCGACCAGGCACACACGTGACCGTCGCGACCCGCCAGATGCGCGTCGAACACGTCATGGGCACGGCGCTCGGCATCTACATCCGGGACGAGTCAGTGCCAGCGCTCGCGCTGAACGAGGCCTTCGCCTCCCTGCGCCGGGCGGACGACCGGTTCAGCACCTACAAGCCGGACAGCGAGGTGAGCCGCCTCGGCCGTGGGGAGCTCAAGCTCGATGAATGCAGCATGCAGCTCCGCCAGGTGCTGGCCCTCGCCGAGCAGCTCCGATTCGACAGCCAGGGCCATTTCGACGTCCGCGGCCACCGCGCCGATGGG
>JALYUB010000037.1 GCA_030853945.1 Chloroflexota bacterium | reverse complement strand
GGGCCGAGGCGACCGTCGCTCACTTCGCTCGCTCCGCGCGCCTCCTGGAGCTGCGCGCGCTGCCCTGGCACGAAACCTTTCTGGAGGTGGAGCTGGCGAAGGCCAAGCTGCTGGTCAACGCCAGCGGGATCGGCATCGAGGAGGGCGCCAGCCCGGTCCCTGCCGAGCTGCTCGGAGCCGGCCTGTTGGTGCTGGACCTGGTCCTGAACCACGCCACCACGCCGCTGATGCGCGACGCTCAAGCTCACGGTGGCACGGTCGCCAATGGGCACGCCTCGTTCCTCGCCGCCTCGGCCGAGACGTTTCAGCTCCTCGCCGGACAGCCGCCTCCCGCCGATGTCATGCGCGCCGCATTGGCGGTTGAGCTGGGCCTTCCCGAGGAGGGCATTGCCGTGGTGGGCGACTAACTGAACTGATGATGTTCTACACGTCAGGCTGGATGCACGTCATCTGCGGCTGCATGTTCTGCGGCAAGACCGACGAGATGCTGCGCCTTCTGCGCCGGTTCTCGATCGCCGGTCGAAGGGTGGTGCTGATCAAGCCGCGCCTGGATACGCGCACCGAGGAAGGGAGCGTCATCTCACGCTCGGGAGCGCAGCACCCCGCCTTCAGCGTGAATCACTCCAGGGAGATCGAGGGGCTGGTCGGGGACGCCGATATCGTGGCCATCGAGGAAGGGCAGTTCTTCGATGAGCAGCTGCCCGAGGTGGTGCAGCGGCTGGCCGACATCGGCAAGCAGGTGCTGGTGACCGGGCTCGACCAGGATTTCCGTGGGATCCCCTTCGGGCCGATGCCGCGCCTGATGGCGCTTGCCGACCAGGTCACCAAGCTGACCGCCATCTGCGTCGTCTGCGGCGAGCCGGCGACGCGCACCCAGCGGCTGATCGATGGGCGGCCGGCCCCCTCGGACTCGCCGCTGATCGTGATCGGCGGGTTGGGCGACGAGAAGTACGAGGCCCGCTGCCGACTGCACCACGAGGTGCCCGCGGCGGACTGACCCGGCTGGATGGCGGACAAGGTTACGCACGCGCTTGACCGGGTGCTAGGGTTCCGTCATGTCCGTGAAGCCAACGCTGGTCGTGGTTGACGTGCAGCGCGCTTTCGACGACGCCTTCTGGGGCGAGCGGAACAACCCGGATGCCGAGGCGAACGTGGCGCGGCTGCTCGCCGCATGGAGGGCCGCGAACGCGCCCATCATCCACGTGCGACATCGCGTGCCCGATCCCGATCCCGAATGGCACTTCTTTCACGAGGGGGATCCCGGGTTCGAGTTCAAACCGGAAGCGATGCCGATGGGTGATGAGCCGGTGCTCACCAAGGAAGTCAACTCGGCGTTCATCGGGACCGACCTGGAGGTCCGCCTGCGTGCGGCCGGTGCCACAACGGTGGTGATCGCCGCGATCACGACCGATCATTGCGGTTCGACCACCGCGCGGATGTCGGGGAATCTCGGGTTCGAAACCTGGTTCGTCGGCGATGCGTGCGCCACCTTCGACCGAGAAGGTCCCGATGGCGACGTCTTCCCGGCTGATCTCATGCACCGCACGGCCCTTGCGAGCCTCCACAACGAGTTCGCGGAGGTCATCACGACCGACGAGGCGACTGCCCGGCTGGCCTGAGGCCGATGTCGCTGGACCTGTCTACATGGACCGGTAGGGAGTGAAGAGAACCGGCACGTCGCTGCCAGCCAGCTTCGCTCGCAGCTCTGCGCTCGGCTCACCGAGCAGCTCGCCGTGAACCACTGAGACCGTCGCAAGGACCGCTGCGAACATGTCGCCGAGATTCGCGGCGTGCTGCATCGCCGCCTTGGAGTCCCGGTACCGCTCGATGATCATGCACTCGGACTGATCGCCGTTGAGGTAGAGGTCGTATGCCAGCGTGCCAGGCTCCTTCGCCCGCACGATCTCCGTGGCCTGATCGGACAGGCGCAGGTACTCCTCGCGCTTGCCCTCGAGAAACCTGAATCGTGCGATACCCAGAAGCTCGCTCATGGCTTAGTCCTCCAGAATCGGCCCATCCAACGGCCTCGGATCAGCTCGCAGCCCGGCGTGGCGGAGGGGGTGGGATTCGAACCCACGGAGGCTTGCACCTCAGCGGTTTTCAAGACCGCCGCACTAGTCCGCTATGCGACCCCTCCGGGGCTAATGTTACGCAGTTGACCTGGAGCCGATGGCAGGGAGCGTTATGGGCACACACGAAGGCGGCGATCGCCTCGCGACCTCGCTCGTGGAGCAGCTGCGATCCATGCGACAGGCAGAGCGCGATGTCTTCGGCGCGCTCGATCCAATCGTTCGCGACCGACCGATGCGCCCCGGCGACTGGTCGCCCAAGGATCACCAGGCCCACCTGACGGCCTGGAAGGCGATCCAGCGGGACCGCATCCGCGCGACCGCGAAGGGCGAGACGCTGGCGGCGGATGCCCGCGAGACCGATGAACGCAACGCCGAGCTGCAGGCCCTGCGCGCCGATTGGTCGTGGGCTGACGTGGTGCGGGAGGCCGACTCGGTCGACGAAGAGCTCCGGGCCGAGATAGTGGCCGGAGGCTCCGCGTTGCTCGTCGAGACCGAGGGCATGGTCGGTCGGATATTCGGCAACAGCGCCATACACGCCCTCACCCACTTCGCCTGGCTCGTGGACGCCGGGATCGGCGTGGACCCGGCGCGGGTCGCCGCGTTCGTGGACGAGCACGAGCGCCAGCTGGAAGGGACCCCGCTGCCTGACGCGGATCGGGCGATCGCCCTCTACAACCTGGCCTGCGCCCACGCGGTCGCGGGCCGGCTGGATCGAGCCCGTCCCCTGCTGCGCGCCGCCTTCCAGCTGCAGCCCGACCTCGCCGAATTCGCCAGGGAGGATCCCGACCTTGTTCGGCTGCGCGAGGAGCTGCCGGCAATCAGGTGAGGATCTCCCTGACCACCACCGGCCGCAAGACCGGCCAGCAGCGCATGGTGCCGCTCTTCGCATTCGAGGATGCCGATCGCCTCGTGATCGTCGGCTCGCGCGGCGGCTCGGCGAAGGACCCGGCCTGGGCCGGCAACCTGCGTGCCGATTCGCGCGCCACCGTGTCCCGCGGCGATGAGGAGTGGCCGGTGCGCGCGTACGAGGCGACGGGCGACGAGCGCGAACGGCTGTGGCGCCTCGTCAGCGCCGAGTTCCCCCTCTACGAGAGCTACCGCCAGCGGACCACGCGCACGATTCCCGTCTTCGTGCTGGAGCCCGCCCGGGCCGACTGAGGCCTAGGCGATCGCATCGCCGCCGTAGTGCGGCTGCAGCGCGGCGGGAATGCGCACCGACCCGTCCGGCTGCAGGTGCGTCTCCAGCAGGGCGGCGTACGTGCGACTGATCCCCAGGGCTGAGCCGTTCAGCGTGTGCAGCAGCTCTGGTCGGGCATCGGGCGCCGATCGGTAGCGCAGGTTCATGCGCCGCGACTGGAAGTCCGTGTAGTTCGAACACGAGCTGACCTCGAGCCACTTCCCCACCCCGGGCGACCAGGCCTCCAGGTCGTAGCCCTTGGCTGGCGCGAAGCCCAGGTCCGCGGTGCAGCGCTCGACGGTGCGATACGGGATCTCGAGTGCCTCGAGCACCTCCTCTGCGTCGCGGGTCAGGGTCTCCAGCTCGTCCCAGCTCATCTCAGGGCGCACGAACTTGACCATCTCCACCTTGTCGAACTGGTGCACCCGCAGCAGGCCCCGCGTGTCCTTGCCCGCGGCGCCCGCCTCGCGCCGGAAGCATGGCGTATATGCCGCGTGATAGATCGGGAGACGCTCGCCGGCCAGGATCTCGTCGCGATACACGTTGGTCACCGGCACCTCGGCAGTCGGGATCAGGTACAGGTCGTCGCGCTCGATGACGTACATCTGCGCTTCCTTGTCGGGCAGCTGGCCGGTGCCGCGAGCCGAGGCGGCGTTGACCAGGATCGGCGACCACAGTTCGTGGTAGCCGTGCCGGTCTGCCAGCTCGAGCATGAGCCCGATGAACGCGCGCTGCAGGCGCGCGCCATGGCCCGTGTAGAGGATGAAACCCGAGCCGGCGATCTTCGCGCCACGCTCCAGGTCGAACAGGCCGAGCCGCTGCCCTATCTCCCAGTGGGGTGGCACGCTGCCTTCGGGCGCCGGCTCGCCCCACGAGCGAACGACGGGGTTGTCCTGCGCACCGGCGCCATCCGGGACGCTGGCGTGCGGCAGGTTCGGCACCAGCAGCAGGTCTGCCTCGATCGCGGCCTCGATGGTCCGCAGCTCGGCATCGAGGGCGTCGACCTGCGTGGACACGGCGGCCATGGTGGACTTGAGTGCATCGGCTTCGGCAGCCTTGCCCTCACGCATGAGCTCGCCAAGCCGGCGGTTGCCCTCGTTGCGCTCGGCGCGAAGCGCGTTGGCCTCGGCCTCGAGCTGGCGTCGCCGGGCATCCGCGGCCAGCAGGCGGTCGATCGAATCGGTGGGCTCTTCCTTGCGCGCCACCGCGCTCTTCACCCCGTCGGGATCGTCGCGGATCAGCTGGAGGGCGATCACGTGGCCAGCGTATCCCTCGCCGTGGCGGCCCGAAGCCGCTCGACGACGAAATCCTTCGGCAGCGAGGCCAGCAGCCAGCCGGCACGCGGTCCGCTCGGCTGCCCGAGGAATGCCAGGTAGAGTGCCGTGAACATGCGACCGGCCGGGAGACCGGCGCTGCGAGCAGCCTCGAAAATGGCGCCCTGCAGCGACTCGCCATCCCACGCCTCCGCCCCGTCCAGGGCTTGTGCCAGGTTGGAGAGCGCTGCGCGCTGCTCCTCGTCGAGATCGGAGGCGGCCGGTGGAAGCGCCTCGCGACGCACTTCGATCCGGGCCCGATCAGGGGCGTAGGCGTCCAGCCATGCGCGTCCGGCATGGATGCGCTCGTCGAGGATCGCCCGCTCGGCGTCCGTCAGCGGCTCCCCCTTCTCGGCCTCGACACGGGCTGGCAGGTCCACTCCCGGGACCTGCAGCAGGAGCGCCAGGTGCGCGAATGGGGGCCGATACGCCGCCCCGGCCGCGATCGGGTCGGCCTCCGGATCGACGAGCGCGGCGGCGAAGACGCGGTCGTGGTCAGGCGGCAGATCGCCCTTGACCTCGGCCCCGGCCGTGGCGGCCGCGATCCGGTCCGATTCGTCGAACAGGCGCGGGATCGCATCGGTCCCGTCGGGATCGAATTCGATGGCGTGATTCGGGCGAGGACGCACCATCAGCAGCCGCAGCTGCTCGGGCGGGACCACCTCGGCGATCTCATGGGCGGCAGCGCCCAGTCCCTTGCTGCTGGCCATCTTGCGTCCCCCGATGTTCAGGAACTCGTACGGGACGTTGATCGGCGGCTCGCGCTCGAAGACCTCGCGCGCGATCGCATCCGAGCGATCGCGCGAGCCGCCGGCGGTAGCCAGGTCCTTGCCGCACGGCTCGATGGTCACGCCGAACAGGCTCCATTGCGCCGCCCAGTCCAGGTTCCACGGCAGCTTGGCAGTGCCCCCGAACGGCGAGGCCCGGCCGCTGCTGGAGCAGCCGGTGGCCCACGTGACAAGGTCCGGCAGGCAGTCGAACGCCACCGTCTCTCCATCCCAGTCGCGAGCCAGGGTGGTGCCGACCTTGCCGCAGGTGGGGCAGATGACATGCACCGGCAGCCAGCCGGCGGGGCGCTCGACGTGGCTCACCCGACGGTAGATGTCGCGCACCAGCTCGGCCCGATCAAGGGCGATGCGAATGAACGGGTCCACCTGTCCGGTCGGATAGATCTCGCTCATCCAGTAGTAGCGGTCGGGGTGAATGCCAAGCCCGCTGAAGGTATCGATGAAGAGCGCCGCGAAATGGCGCGCGTAGGACGCATGACAGTCCCCCACCGGGTCCGGAACGTGCGCCAGCGGGACTCCCATCCAGCGCGCTGTTGCGTCGGGCGTCAACGTCGCCTGGGCGTCCATCGGGTCGAGGTCGTCGATGCCATAAAGCATGGTCGTGGGCAGGCCGCGTGCGCGCAGGGCGCGGACGATGACATCCAGGATCACGGGCCCGCGCAGGCTGCCGACATGGACGGTGCCCGAGGGAGTCTTCGAGTCGTTGACGACCTGTGGGCCTTCGAGGCGCGCCGCCAGCTCGTCGGCCCAGAACACGGCGATCGGTCGCGTTAGTGGATGCTGACGACCGTGAACGTGGTCGACCCCGCAGGGGCCTGAACGATGACCTTGTCGCCCTTCTTGTGGCCCATCAGCGCGGCCCCGACCGGGGACTCGTTGCTGATGCGGCCCTCGCGGGGCGCGGCCTCGGCCGAGCCGACGATGGTGAAAGTCTCCTGCCCGTCGTCTCCGCGGATCACGACCTTCGAGCCGATCCCGACCTTGTCGCCATTTGTCTTCTCGATCACCTCGGCGTTCTTCAGCTGCGCCTCGAGCGTGCCGATTCGCCCCTCCAGGAACGACTGCTCCTGCTTCGCGTCCTCGTATTCGGCGTTCTCGGTGATGTCGCCGTCGAGCTTCGCGTCATGGATGCGCGAGGCGACCCGCGGTCGCTCCACGGTGATCAGGTGATGCAGCTCCGTCTTGAGCTTCTCGAGCCCTTCGGCGGTGAGATAGACCGGCTTGTTGTTCATGTCATCCACTACAAAAAATGCTCCAGGTCCCGCCATCGGCTGGTGCGTGGCGTTCCTGAAGCTGGCTCTGGGCCAGGTGTTCGGCAACGGGCCACCCGTTGGGCGGCCGGCGTCGCGCGATTGTAGGCCCGGCGCCAGGTGGTGTCAAAGGCGCGCTGAGCACAAACCTCGCCTCAACCGGGCGCTCAGCGACCGGCCACCACCAGCACCACGACCAGTGCCGCAAGGGCCAGCCGATAGCCGACGAAGACGCTCATCGAGCGGGTTCGGAGCCAGCGCAGCAGGAATCCGATTGCCAGGATCCCCGAGATCGCCGCGACCGCGAACGCCACCCCGATGGCCAGCCATTCGGTCCCGGTGTGCGCCTCCGTCAGCAGGTGGCGCGATCCCCACAGCCCCGCCCCGAGGGTGATCGGGGTTGCCAGCAGGAAGCTGAAGCGGGCGGCCGCCTCGCGGGTCAGTCCGAAGAACAGGCCTGCCGACATGGTGGCCCCCGAGCGACTGATGCCGGGCAGCAGGGCCAGGGCCTGCGACAGGCCGATCGCGGTCGCCTTGCCCGGCGTCAGCTGCTCGATCTGGTCGCGACGCCGACCGACCCGGTCGGCCAGCCAGAGTCCCACGGCACCGACCACGATGAAGCCCGCGATCGCCAGGCGCAGCGCGTTGGAATTGCCGTGCAGCACCCTCGTGATCCAGCCCTCTCCGACGAACCCGATCGCCGCCGCAGGCACGGTGGCCAGGATCAGCAGCCAGGCGAGGCGGCGTTCCGGGTCCTGGCCGATGCGCCGCTCGGCGATGCTCGCCGCAGCGGCACGCAGCAGCCTGACCCAGTCCCCTGCGAAATAGCCGAGCAGGGCGATCAGCGTGCCGAGGTGCAGGAAGGCATCGAAGGTCAGGCTGCTGAGGAGCCCGTTTGTCCCAAACCCAAAGATCCACGGCGCAAGCTCGAGGTGCGCGCTGGAGCTCACCGGGATGAACTCGGTCAGCCCCTGGAGCAGCCCGATCAGTGCAGCCTGGAGGACGACGTCCACGGCACTCCCGTGCTCGAGCGGGGTTAGCGAATGAAGAGCGGCGCCAGCACCAGGCTGATGGTCGCCAGCAGCTTGACCAGCACGTGCAGCGATGGCCCGGCGGTGTCCTTGAACGGGTCGCCGACGGTGTCGCCCACGACCGCCGCCGCGTGCGCGTCCGTGCCCTTGCCGAGCACGTTGCCGGCATCATCGGTCAGGTGGCCCGCCTCGATGAACTTCTTGGCGTTGTCCCACGCCCCGCCGCCGTTGTTCAGCACCGTGGCAAGCAGCACTCCGGCGATGGTGCCCACCATCAGCAGACCCGCCACGGCCTCCTGTCGGAGCAGCAGGCCGACGACGATCGGCGTGGCGACGGCCACGACCCCTGGCAGGATCATCTGGCGCAGCGCCGAGCGGGTGGTGATGTCGACCACGCGGGCGTAGTCCGGCCGCTGGGTGTAGTCCATGATGCCGGGCATCTCCCGGAACTGGCGCCGCACCTCGACGATGATCGCCTGCGCCGCCTTGCCGACGGCACGGATCGCCAGGCTGCTGAAGAAGTAGACCAGCATGGCGCCGATCAGCGCCGCGATGAACACGTTCACATCGGCGAGGTCGACCGAGGTGAGCAGCGGGCCACCGCGGTTGGTCTGGATCAGGTTGATCTTGCTGATGTAGGCGGAGAAGAGCAGGAACGCGGCCAGCGAGGCCGAGGCGATCGCGTAGCCCTTGGTGAGGGCCTTGGTCGTGTTGCCGACCGCGTCGAGGCGGTCGGTGATCTCGCGGGCCTTGCCCTCGGCGTGGCTGAACTGGGCGATCCCGCCGGCGTTGTCGGTGATCGGCCCGAAGGTGTCCATGGCCAGGATGAAGGCGGTCGTCATCAGCATGCCCATGGTCGCCACCGCGGTCCCGAAGATCCCGCCGTTGGGGATGTTGGGCAGCGCCTGCTGGCCGAGCCAGTGGCTGGCGAACAGGGCGATCCCGATCGTGATCGCCGTCACGGCCGTGGTCTCGAAGCCGACGGCCACGCCCGAGATGATGTTGGTGGCGGGGCCGGTCTTGCTCGCCTCGGCGATCTCCTTGACGGGGCGCCAGTTGCCGGCGGTGTAGTACTGCGTGATGTAGACGAATGCGACGCTGGTGGCCAGGCCGACCAGCCCCGCGCCGAAGAACCAGACCCATGGCGCGATGCCGTTGGCGCCGACCGTGCCCGGGGTGCTCATCATGATCGAGGTGGTCAGCGCCAGGCCGCCGACGGACAGGATGGTTGTCACCCAGTAGCCGCGGTTGAGCATGTTCATCGGGTCCTCGTCCTCGCGCCCGCGCACGAAGAAGATGGCCACGATCGTCGCCAGCAGGCCGAAGCCGCGGACCACCAGCGGGAAGAAGATCCACGCCTCCGGATGCGGCCAGCCCGAGGTCCTTGCCAGCTGGAACACCGCCACGCCCAGGATCATGGCGCCGATGTTCTCGGCGGCGGTCGACTCGAACAGGTCCGCGCCGCGCCCGGCGCAGTCACCGACGTTGTCGCCGACCAGGTCGGCCACCACCGCGGCGTTGCGTGGATCGTCCTCGGGGATGCCCGCCTCGACCTTGCCGACCAGGTCGGCGCCGACGTCGGCAGCCTTGGTGTAGATCCCGCCGCCGAGCTGCGCGAAGAGCGCTACGAAGCTGGCCCCGAAGCCGAATCCGACGATCAGGAACGGCGCCTGCTCGGGGTGCGTGAACCCGCCGTACAGGGCGAAGATCGAATAGACGCCCAGCAGCGAGAGGGCGACCACCAGGAAGCCGGAGACTGCGCCGCCGCGCATCGCCACCTGGACCGCGCGCACCAGGCTGTTCTGGGCTGCCGCCGCCGTCCGCAGGTTCGCCTTGACGCTGATGTACATGCCGATGATGCCCGACGCCATCGAGCAGGCCGCCCCGACCAGGAAGGCAACGCCGGTGCGAATGCCAAGCTCGGGTCCGAAGACGCTGGTGTCGGCGACCTCCTTGCCCTCCACCAGGGCGATCACCAGCCCGATCAGAACCGCACCTCCGATCGCCAGCAGGCCGATGGTCCGGTACTGGCGCCGAATGAAGGCGACGGCGCCCTCGAAGATGGTGCCCGCGATCTCCTGCATCGCCGGCGTTCCGATGTCGGCGCGAAGGACGTCCCAGGCGAGGTACAGCGCGAACGCGATCGCAGCCAGCCCCGCGAACGGAATCACCCAGGTGATGGGATGGATCTCCATGAAACCTCCGAACTGGGGCTGGGCGATTCGGTCGCTGCCGCGTCAGGGCGCGCCCGTCTCGCTTGTCGCATGGTGTCGCACACGGAAACGCCGGCGGTGGGTCGCGTCAGCGCAACCGCCAGCGAAGCGCCGGTATGGTAGCCCGCGGCCGCGCGACGGGTCAACCATCACGGCAGCCAGCGGGGCTGCGTGCCGTCCCGGGAGAGCTGGTGGACGTTTCCGCTGCTCAGATCCAGCAGCCAGACGCCGCCGGCCAGGGTCGGATCCTCGGCCGCGGCCGCCACGCGCGAGATGACCATCGCGCCGGCCTCGGGGGCGAACGCCGCGAACGACGCACGGGCCCCAGGATCGCGCATCGCCTGTCTCCCCGCATCGCTGGTCGAGCTCGCCAGCCACAGCGAGCCCGACACCGCGTCGGCCGGGTCGAGCCGAATGTAGGCCAGCCGGCCATCGGCATCCACGACGGGACTTGACGCACCCGCTCCGAAGGGCGTCGTCGTGACCGATGACGCGAAACGGCCGAAGACGGCCATTCGCAACGAAGCGAGCTGCGCCGGGTCGGCGTGGAGGGAAGCCGCATCGAGCAACGGCGGCGCCGAGTGCGGCAGCAGCACACGGGGCTCGGTCCTCGGGTCCGGCACCGCGCCCGAGACCAGCACCGCACTGCCGTCCGCGAGCCAGGTCGGTGCCGAGAACGCAACGAATGGCGCCGACGAAAGCTGCTTCAGCTCCAGGTCCAGGATGGCAACCCGGCCGGCCTCGTCGACGAAGGCAACCGCCGTCCCGTCGGGCGAGATGCGCGGGGCTCGCAGCAGCGGCACGCGCACGGGCACCGCTGGCGAGGGCGTGGCGGTACGGAGCGTCGGCAGCTCGACCATTCGCGGATCGCTGCCATCGGCATCGCGCATCCAGAGGCCAAGGCCGCTGCCGAGCGCCGGGTCGGCCCGGGCGAAGACCAGGGTCGTGCCATCCGGCGAGTAGGAGGGGTCGTATTCCAGGACGTTCCTGTCGGTGAGCAGGCGACGCGCCGATCCGTCCGCACGCTGCCAGACCAGCACCGCGCCGTCGGCGACAACGAACGCGCGGCCATCGGGAGCGACCGCATAGTCGAGCACTGGCGACAGCTCGGCCGAGAGCTGATGCTGATTCGTGCCATCGGGGTTCATCGCCCACAGGTTCGCGATCCCCGCTCGATCGGACAGGAAAACGACCTGGTTCGAGAGCGTCGCGGTCGGAGACCCGGTGGTGAAGCTCCAGGCCAGCCCGGCCGGCAGGCCGGCCCCATCCACGCCGAGCAGGCCCGACTTGAGCGTGACCTCGTAGGTCGTGTTCGGGTCGAGCGGCCCCGACGGCTGGAAGCTCAGCACGCGTCGCGCGCTGTCGAGAAGCCCGGCCGCCCCCGGGAACGCGATGGCGTTGAGCGACCCGGCAACAGCGGGCTTGATGGTGAGCAGGTCGTCGTGGACGCTCGCCGGATCCAGGGCGCGGTCGAACACGACTGCGATCGCGGTCGAGATGGCGACCCCTTCGACCGCGTCGGACGGGACCAGCATCCGAGCGGCGAGGCCGGATGCCACGGTTCGGAACGAGAGCCGAAACGCGTGCTCCAGCGGCGTCCCGGCCTGGTCGTGCGCGCCCACATCGACCGCCACCGCATAGCGCTGGTTCGCGCCCAGCGGCGCAACGGGGACGATGGTCAGGCGCTCGCGGCTCCACCGCAATCGGACGTCAACGGCTGGGACGAGGTGGAGCGCTCGCTCGACCGAGGCCGTGTCCATCAGCGTCGAGAAGTCGATCACGATCTGGGCATCGAGCGTGACGTCGACCGCGGCGTCGACCGGCTGGGATGCGACCACATCCGGGTTGCCAACCGTCGTGAAGGTGAAGGGCGCCGGCCTTGCTGTCATTGCGTTGCCCGCCTGGTCGCGAACGGTGAGGCCGATCGAGACGACGAACTGAGTGCGCAGTGACAGGCGGGTGGCCGGGGTGAAGGTGAGGCTGGCGGCGCTCCAGCTGAACGAACCGCTGACCGTGGGGCTGATCCGGAAGGCGGCCTCGGCCCCAGCGTGCACGACCGGTTCCGAGAAGTCGACCTCGATGCTGCTGGTGGTCAGCGCCACGCGGGGATCGCGGGTCAGGTGCTGGGTCAGCGCGATCTGACGCACGGTAGGCGGCCGAGCGTCCACGGTCGAGGCGTAGTACAGGATCGCGGCCAGCGCGGCCAGGCCGATGCCGAGGACCGCCAGGGTACGGAGAGGCATGGCGCGCTTCGTCACTGAGCAGGCTATGCTACGCGCCGCCTCCATCGCTGATCTCACGGAGCCCGATGACGTACACCCCGCAGCCGACTCCGGGCACCGACCTGCCCTACGGCAGTGAGCCGCAACCACCGCGCCGAAGGCTCGGCTGCGCCCTTGAGATCGTGGAAACGCTGGTGCTGACCCTGGTCATCTACCTGGTGATCCACAACTTCGTGGCCCAGCCGTTCGAGGTTGAGCAGATGTCGATGTTCCCGACCGTCAACCCCGGCGAATACGTCCTCATCGACAAGATCTCGCCGCGCTTCAACGACTACCAGCGCGGCGACATCGTGGTGTTCCAGCCACCAGCGGGGTTCGGCCAGGGTGGCGTGCCGTTCATCAAGCGCGTCATCGGCATTCCCGGCGACACAGTCAGCCTGGAGAACGGCCGGGTCTTCGTGGCACCGGCCAACGGCAGCCCGGTGAGGCTCGATGAGCCGTACGTGGTGCGGGGGATCGACGGCGCGGCCGCGCCGACGTTGCCGCGCAATGCCGAGGGCACGACTTCCTGGACGATTGCGCCGGGGACGTACTTCGTGATGGGCGACAACCGCCCCGACAGCCAGGACTCCCGCTACTTCGGACCGGTCAAGCGGGAGCTGTTCGTGGGCCGCGCGTGGCTTCGCTACTTCCCGCTCGACCGCGTGGGCTTCGTCAGCCGGCCCACCTACCAGGGACTGACGGCGGCGCTCGACGCACCTGCGACCGCAGCCGCTTCCTATGCCCTGGCCGGCTCCTCCGCCACGATCCACTGGTCGATGTCCCGCCCGTAGTCGACCAGACCGCCGGACTCGAACCACAGGGCGAGCTCCGACTCCGCCGTCTCGGCGCCGTCGGACGCGTGCACCAGGTTCCGCAGGCCGCTGATCCCCAGATCGCCGCGGATGGTTCCCGGCTCTGCCTCGTTCGGCATCGTGCGACCGATCATGCGCCGCACCGTCGCGATCGCATCGGGCCCCTCGAGTGCCACGGCTGCCACCGGGCCGGAGACGATGAAATCGACGAGCTCAGCGTAGAAATGCTTGTCCGCATGCACCTGGTAGTGCACCTCGGCCAGCGGCCGTGGCACGTCCAGCATGCGCAGGCCGACCACCTTCAGGCCCTTGCGCTCGAAGCGGGCGATGATCTCGCCGACCAGCCCGCGCTGGACGCCATCGGGCTTGACCAGGACCAGGGTGCGTTCCATCGGCAAATCAGCTCCGTGCTGTGATCAGGCGCGAGCAGCGCGGTCGAAGGCGATGGTCGCATCGGCCTCCCGTCCCGCGGCGCGCAAGAGGTCGCCGTACAGTAGCAGACGCTCGGCGTCCGGCTGCTTCTCGAGGGTCGGTTCGAGCACGGCCGCTCCTTCAGGGCCGATCCGCGGATCGAGTCGGAGCGCAGCAGCCAGCTGCCGGTCCCCGTCCTCGAGATCCCCGGCCCCGAAGGCCTGGCGGGCTGCCTCCAGCCGCGCATGCGCGGCGGCCGTCCGCTCCGGGGTCGTCGGCGGATGTGCGGGCTGGCCGCCCGTCCCGGCTCCGTCAGCTCGGCGGGCCGGCAGGCGAAACGAGGGCGGCGCCGGCCAGGTGATGCGCGTCGCGACGCCACCGCGCAGCTTCCATGCATCGTCGACTCCGATCGTTGACACGACGCGTTCCGCCAGCCTGGCAGCGCGGTCCGAGTCGCCGGCGGCCGCCAGCGCCTCGGCCTCGATCAGCATCACGATGGGGCGGCGTCGCTCGAGGCTGGTCGGCCGGATGGCCTCGACCGCCGCGCCGGCGGCCAACGGCCTGCCCTGCCGCCACAGGGACTCCGCCAACAGGGCGCGCGCCACGTCCAGCTCCTCCAGGCCACCCTTGCCGGCCGCCTCGAGGCCCGCGATCAGACGAAGAAGGACCCCTTCGGCCAGGCCGTACAGGCCCGACCCCAGCTGGGCTCGCGCGAGCGCGAGCTCGTCGGGGAGAAGGTCCACCACCTCCAGCGCGCGTTCCCACCCTGCCGGCGGTGCCTGCCTGCGGCCGGTCATCGGCTCAGCATCCTCTCGAAGCGCAGCCGCGAGCGGAACGGCCCGAGCACTGCCATCCGCGCCATGTCAGGCCGGGCATGCTCTCGTGCCACGCGCAGCAGGTCGTCGACGGTCACTGCCTCGAGACGCTCGATCACCTCGTCGACGGTCAGGATGCGCGGCAGCAGGCTCTCCCCGGTCCCGAGCCAGGCGGCGACCGCGCCGGTCTCCTCCATCCGCAGCAGCAGGCGTCCGCGCGTGTATGCCCGCGCCCGATCGAGCTCGGCGGAGCTGACCGGGTCCTGCACCGTGCGCTCCAGCTGTTCCAGGATCGCCGCGACCAGCGCTCCCGCCTGGTCGGGATCGAATCCGGCATGGATTCCGAAGGTCCCGCAGTCGGCGTAGGTGGCCCCGAAGGTCGAGACGTCATAGGTCAGC
Source organism: Chloroflexota bacterium (assembly GCA_030853945.1). Classification (GTDB taxonomy): domain Bacteria; phylum Chloroflexota; class Limnocylindria; order QHBO01; family QHBO01; genus CF-167. The sequence continues at coordinate 3,526 of JALYUB010000037.1, read as the reverse complement.
GAGCGGCGCTCGCGCAGCTCCAGGAAGAGACGACTGCTCATCCCGTCGCCGAGGACGGCGCCCAGCAGGTCGAGCGCCCATCGATCGGGATGATCCCGGGCGACGCCCGGCATGCCGATGCACAGGTTTCCCTGTGACAGACGCCGGAACGCGACGCGAACCGATCCCGGCGCCGCGGGGCTGGGTGCCTGGAGCGGCGTCGGCAGCGGGATCGGACCCGGCTCGCGGACATCGGCCGCGAACCAGCCCAGCGCCGCCTTGACCGCATCCTCATGCCGGATCGAGCCAGCCGTCGCAAGGACGAGGTTGGCCGGCTGGTACCAGCGCTCCCAATGCTCGACCACGGTGGCATGCCTGGCCCTCCGCACGCTGCGAGGCGTGCCCGCGATCTCGCGCCCGAGCGGGTGGCTGCCGAACAGCAGCTCGTCGAACAGGCTGAAGACGTGGTCGCCCGGCGAGTCGACATACATCCGGATCTCGTCCACGATCACCGGCTTTTCACCGATCAGGTCGCGCTGACGAAGGAGCGGCGCCAGGACGAGGTCTGCCACCACCTCCATGGCGCGGGGAGCCGCGGCCGCCGGCACACGGGCGCTGTACACGGTGAGCTCGCGATCGGTCGCGGCATTCACGCTCCCGCCGCAGCCCTCGACCGCCTCGGACAGGCCGCCGGGATCCGGGTAGCGACGCGTTCCCTTGAAGACGAGATGCTCCAGCAGGTGCGACAGCCCGGCGTGAGCCTCGTCCTCAAGCCGCGAGCCAACCCCCACGAACAGCCCGACCGCGACCGACCGGGCAGCCGGCATCGACTGCGTCAGGACCCGCAGACCGTTGGGCAGCACACTGCGCTCATACAGGCCCGCGGTGCGCGCCCGCACCCGTCCGGCGGCCGCGCCGGACGCCACCTCAGGCCTCCTCGTCGTCGTCAGTCGCCTCGGGCGACATCAGCAGCTCCATCTGGATGAAGCGCAGGTCCCGAGCCAGCTCTTCCGCGGTGCGCGGAATCTGACGGCCCTCCTCTGCATCATCGGGCTGGTCGAGGCGGTGGGCCGCTGCCGCGAACTCGAGCACCACCCGCTCCTCGCCGATGACGAGGGTGTAGACCAGCAGCTGGTCAGAGGTCGTGTCGAACTGGAGGTAGTCGAACGAGTCGAGGTTCAGGCAGATGGAGAGCGGCGTGAAGTAGCTCGCGATCTCGGGATGGTCGACCACGATCCGCTCCACCCAGCCAGTGCCGCTGTCGGTCACCAGCGCCCCGCGCCGGTAGGTGTAGCTGACGGTCTGCTTCAGCAGGGGCCGCAGGATGTTGTAGATGTCGCTCTTATCGGTGACGACGCCGGTGTTGATGTAGAGCTTGGCTCGCGCCTCGGTCATCGGCTCACTGCGGCCTGTGCCTTTGTGCTGGGGGTGCGGCCGAGTCTAGCACCGGACCATGGGCGCGGGACGCCCCCGCACGGCTGATAGGATGGGCGCGTGAAGCTGCTGGCCGCCGACGTCGGCAATACCAACCTCACGCTCGGCGTCTTCACCGACGGCGTGCTGGTCGCCTCGTGGCGCGCGACCACGCATGCGACCGCCACACCCGACGAGGTGGCAGCCCTCACGTCTGACCTGCTGGCGCTCGATGGCCATCGCCTGGACGAGCTGCAGGCGGTGGCGCTGGCATCGGTCGTGCCGCCCCTGACCGGCACCTTCGAGCGCTTCATCCGGACACGGATCGGCCTCGAGCCGCTCATCGTCGACGCCACGTCGCTGGCCGACGTGCTTCGCATCGAGATCGATCGACCCGCTGAGGCGGGCGCAGATCGGCTGTGCAACGCACTTGCGGCCCGCACCGAGTTCGACGCGCCGGCGATCGTGATCGACCTCGGCACCAGCACGAACTTCGATGTCGTCAGCGCGGAGGGTGCATACATCGGCGGTGCGATCGCGCCAGGGCTCGGACTCTCCCTGGAAGCGCTGGTCGGCTATGCCAGCAAGCTGCCCCGCATCGAGCTGCGGCGACCGCCATACGCCATCGGCTCCAACACCATCCACGCGATGCAGAGCGGCACGGTGCTGGGCTACATCGGCCTGGTCAGCGGCCTGCTCACGGCGCTCCGCGGCGAGCTCCTGGAACGCTCCCCCGCCGAAAGCCGGGTGACGGTCATCGCGACCGGCGGCTATACGCACGAGCCGTGGCTGCGCGAGGTGCCGGGCATCGACGCCATCGAGCCCGACCTGACCCTGCGCGGGATCCGATACGCGCACGAGGCGATCACCGCGGCGGCCGGTACCTCCCGGAGCGCGGCGATCGGTGGGCCGGGAGTGGAGAGATGAGCGGAGAGCGCGGCTCGCTCGCCGGGCGGCGGATCGTGGTTGGCGTGGCCGGCAGCATCGCGGCCTACAAGGCCGTCTCGCTGGTCCGCATGCTGGCCGAGCGGGGCGCCATGGTCGACGTGGCGATGACGCCGGCTGCCGTCCAGTTCGTCACGCCGCTCACGTTCGCCTCGCTGACCCACCGCCCGGTGGTCAGCGACGTGATGGCGCTCGATGCCGACTCGCAGATCGCGCACGTCGAGCTGGCCGAGGGCGCCGATGCGATTGTGATCGCGCCGGCAACGGCCAACCTGCTTGCCGAGCTGGCTGCCGGGAACGCCTCCAACGCGGTCACCGCGATCGCCCTGGCCAGCCGCGCGCCGCTGGTGGTGGCACCGGCCATGGACGCCGGGATGTGGACGCACCCCGCCACGCAGCGCAACGTCGAGACGCTGCGCGGCTTCGGCCATCGCATCATCGAACCGGAGGTCGGAGCACTGGCCAGCGGACTGACCGGGGTCGGGCGCCTCGCCGAGCCGGACACGATCGTCGAGGGCGTGGAACGGCTGTTCGCCAGGGCAGGCGACCTCGATGGCCTCCAGGTCGTTGTCAGCGCCGGCGGGACGCGAGAGCCGATCGACCCGGTGCGCTACATCGGCAACCGCAGCAGCGGCAAGATGGGCGTGGCGATCGCCGAAGCTGCCCGCGACCGCGGCGCGAGCGTGACCCTGATCGCGGGCGCGATGAGCGTCGCTGCGCCTCGGGGCGTGACGGTGGTCGACGCGACCACTGCCGGCGCCATGCGACAGGCCGTGCTCCGCGCGGCCGCCGGCGCTGATGTACTGGTGATGGCGGCGGCGGTCGCCGATTTTGCCCCGAAGCGCGCCAGCAGTCGAAAGATCAAGCGCGATGGCGGCGACCTGCAGATCGACCTCGTGGCGAATCCGGACATCATCGCCGAGGTCGGCGAGATGGCCGAGGGCACCCGCCCCTTCCTGATCGGATTCGCAGCGGAGAGCGACGATCTCGAGGCGAACGCGCGCAGCAAGCTGCGGGACAAGGGGCTCGATCTGATCGTCGGCAATCGCGTCGGGGGACCGTTCGACGCGATCGGCTCGGATGAGAACAAGGTGACCGTGTTCGGAGCCGAAGGGGAGCTCAGCGACTGGCCGATGCTGCCCAAGCGCCAGGTGGCCGAGCGGCTCTGGGACCTGATCGTGGATCGCTA
>JALYUB010000034.1 GCA_030853945.1 Chloroflexota bacterium | reverse complement strand
GCATCGAGATCCCGAAGCGCCGGCTGACGGTCTTCACGGGGGTCTCCGGTTCGGGCAAGAGCTCGCTTGTCTTCGGCACGATCGCCGCCGAGTCGCAGCGGATGATCAACGAGACCTACAGCACGTTCGTGCAGGGCTTCATGCCGACGCAGGCCCGGCCCGAGGTCGACGTGCTCGAAGGCCTGACAACCGCGATCATCGTCGACCAGGAGCGGATGGGCGCCAACGTTCGCTCCACCGTCGGCACCGCCACCGACGCCAACGCGATGCTGCGGGTCCTGTTCAGTCGGCTCGGGCAGCCGCACATCGGCTCGTCGAACGCGTTCTCGTTCAATGTCCCGTCGGTTCGGGGGAGCGGCGCGATCACCATCGAACGCGGTGCCGCCAAGGCCAGGACCGAGAGCCGGACCTTCAGCCTGACTGGCGGGATGTGCCCGAACTGTGAGGGGACCGGCATGGTCTCCACGGTCGACCTGACGCAGCTGTACGACGAGACGAAGTCGATCGCGGAGGGAGCCATCACCATCCCCGGCTACAAGGTCGACAGCTGGTGGACCGTGGGGATTTTCACCGCTTCCGGCTTCGTTGACCCGAACAAGCCGATCCGCGAGTACACGAAGCAGGAGCTGCACGACTTCCTCTACAAGGAGCCGACCAAGGTCAAGGTCAACGGCGTCAACCTGACCTACGAGGGGCTGGTGCCCAAGGTGCAGAAGTCGTTCCTGTCCAAGGACCCGGACTCCCTGCAGCCACACATCCGCGCGTTCGTGGACCGGGCCGCCACGTTCGCCGCCTGCCCCGAGTGTGGCGGCACCCGGCTGAGCGAAGGGGCGAGGTCCTCGCGCATCGGCGGGATCAACATCGCCGACGCTTGCGCGATGCAGATCAGCGACCTCGCCGAATGGGTGCGCGGCCTCGAGGAGCCGTCGGTCGCGCCCCTGCTGACGACGATCGAGCGGACGCTCGACTCATTCGTGGAGATCGGGCTTGGCTACCTCTCACTTGATCGGCCGTCGGGCACGCTGTCGGGCGGCGAGTCGCAGCGCACGAAGATGATCCGTCACCTGGGTTCGTCGCTGACCGATGTCACGTACGTCTTCGACGAGCCGACGATCGGGCTGCATCCGCACGACATCCAGCGCATGAACGACCTGCTGCTGCGGCTGCGCGACAAGGGCAACACGGTGCTCGTCGTCGAGCACAAGCCGGAGGCGATCGCGATCGCCGACCACGTCGTCGATCTCGGCCCGGGCGCCGGGACCGCTGGTGGCGAGGTGATGTTCGAGGGAACCGTCGATGGGCTGCGAGCCAGCGGCACGATCACCGGTCGCCACCTCGACGACCGGGCCTCGCTGAAGCCATCCGTGCGGAAACCATCGGGCGCGCTGGAGGTGCGCGGGGCCACCACCCACAACCTGCAGGACGTCGACGTCGGCATCCCGCTCGGTGTGCTGGTGGTCGTGACCGGTGTCGCCGGGTCGGGCAAGAGCTCGCTGATCCACGGCTCGGTTTCGGGCCGGGACGGGGTCGTATCGGTGGACCAGACCCCGATCCGCGGCTCGCGACGGAGCAATCCGGCGACGTACACCGGGCTGCTCGACCCGATCCGCACGGCGTTCGCAAAGGCCAACGGCGTGAAGCCGGCACTCTTCAGTGCCAACTCCGAGGGCGCATGCCCCACCTGCAACGGCGCCGGCGTCATCTACACCGAGCTGGGATTCATGGACACCGTCGCGACCACCTGCGAAGAGTGCGAGGGAAGGCGGTTCCAGGCATCGGTCCTGGAATACCGCTTCGGCGGCCGGGACATCAGCGAGGTGTTCGCGATGTCGGTCACAGAGGCCAAGGCGTTCTTCGGCAGCGGCGAGGCGCGGACGCCCGCGGCGCACGCCATCCTCGACCGGCTCGCCGACGTCGGGCTCGGCTACCTGAGCCTCGGCCAGCCGCTCACGACGCTGTCGGGCGGCGAGCGCCAGCGGCTCAAGCTTGCCATCCAGATGGCCGAGAAGGGCGACGTCTACGTGCTCGATGAGCCCACCACCGGGCTCCACCTCGCGGACGTGGAGCAGCTGCTCGGCCTGCTCGACAGGCTCGTGGATGGGGGCAGGTCGGTCATCGTCATCGCGCACCACCAAGCCGTCATGGCGCGCGCCGACTGGATCATCGACCTCGGCCCGGGCGCCGGCCACGACGGCGGCCGGATCGTCTTCGAGGGGACGCCGGCGGACCTGGTCGCCGCCCGCTCCACCCTGACCGCCGAGCATCTCGCGGCGTACGTCGGGACCTGACCGATGCCCTCGCGTCCCACCGGGCGCGGCGTAGAATCCACGTTCAGCCCCGGTCATCAGCGCCGCACCGCTCAGTGCGCACGAGGAGATCCCTTGCCGTGACCATCGCCACCGTCGCCTACAAGAACCTGATCGGCGGCCGCTGGGTCGACGCCAAGTCCGGTGCCACGTTCGACAGCGTCAGCCCGGCGAACCACGAAGACGTGGTGGGCACGTTCCCCGCCTCCGGCCCCGCCGACGTGGACGCCGCGGTCCAGGCCGCCATGGCCGCCTACCCGGCGTGGAGCCTGATGCCGGCGCCGAAGCGTGGCGAGATCCTGTTCAAGGTGGCGCGCATCCTGGCTGAGCACAAGGAAGAGCTGTCGCGCCTCATGACCCGCGAGATGGGCAAGGTGCTACCCGAGGCGCGCGGCGACGTGCAGGAGGCGATCGATGTCGCCTACTACATGGCCGGCGAGGGGCGACGGCTCTTTGGTCAGACCGTTCCATCCGAGATGCCCGACAAGTTCGCGATGGCGATCCGCAAGTCGATCGGGGTGGTCGGGATCATCACCCCCTGGAACTTCCCGGTCGCGATCCCCGGCTGGAAGCTGTTCCCCGCGCTCATCTGTGGAAACACCGCGGTCATCAAGCCCGCCAGTGACACGCCGGCCTGCGCGATCCGGTTCGTCGAGCTGCTGATGGAGGGCGGCATCCCTGACGGCGTGGTCAACATCGTGACCGGCTCGGGCGGCGAGGTCGGCAACGCCATCGTCGAGCACCCCGACGTGCGGGTCATCTCCTTCACCGGCCACACCGATACCGGCGTCGAGATCAGCCGGCGCGCGGCCGAGACCCTCAAGCGCGTCAGCCTGGAGCTCGGCGGCAAGAACCCGATCGTGGTCTGGGAGGACGCGGACCTGGGTCTCGCCCTGGACAGCGCCGTCTGGTCGGCGTTCGGGACGAGCGGCCAGCGCTGCACCGCGGCCTCGCGGCTGATCGTCCACCGCAAGGTGCATGACACCTTCGTCGAGTCGCTGCGGAAGCGCGTCGCGAGCCTTGTCCTTGGCGACGGGCTGGACGAGAAGACCGATGTCGGGCCGGTCATCAACGACAAGGCAGTCGAGCGCATTGCCGCGTACGCGGCCATCGGTCGGGGAGAGGCCGACCTGGTGATCGGCGGCGACGTGGCGCGCGACGGCGCGCTGGGCAAGGGGAGCTTCTTCCAGCCGACGATCTTCACCGAGGTGAAGCCGGATGCGCGTATCGCCCAGGAGGAGATCTTCGGGCCGGTGACATCGGTCATTCCGGTCGACTCGTGGGAGGAGACCGTGCGGATCGTGAACGGCGTGAAGTACGGGCTTTCGACGTCGCTCTTCACCAGGGACATCAACCTCGCGTTCCGTTCCATCCGCGACTTCGAGTCCGGGCTGGGCTACGTGAACCACGGCACCATCGGCGCCGAGGCGCACCTGCCGTTCGGAGGCACCAAGGCGACCGGCAACGGTCATCGCGAGGTCGGGCAGGCCGCGCTCGACTTCTTCAGCGAGTGGAAGAGCGTCTACATCGACTACTCCGGGAAGCTGCAGCGGGCCCAGATCGACATGGAGTTCGTCGACCAGGAGCAGGTCTAGGCGAACCTCAACCGCGCGCTCTGAGGGCGGCCTCGATCTCGTCCAGGTGCTCGGCGCGGTGGTCGGAGCGGCCCGGCCAGATCGGGCTGTCGGGGTCGCTCGGCAGGATCCGGTCCAGCCGCAGCTTGGCCACCAACGCGTCGCACTGCTCGGCGGTCTGGAGGGCGAGCTCCGCGGCCGCCCTGGGTGCGATCGCGTGGATCAGCGGACGGGTCGAGTCGTTCAGCCAGTCACCGTCAGGCTCGGCATCCCCCTGCGCCCACGCTTCGCCGCGCGCGATCTTCTCGGCCAGGACCAGGACACGGATGTCCCAGTACGCGATGTGACCGAGGACGCCGGCGACGGTCCAGTACTCGTTCACGGGAAAGGTGAGCGCCTCGTCGTCAAGGCCCTGGACGAGCGCGCGCAGGCGCTCCCGCTCGCGGTCGTTCGCCTCGATGTACGAGCGATCGTCAGACATGGCTCGATCTTAGGCGGTCCGAGGACTGGGAAGAAGTCGCCGAGCGGCAGGTCGGCAGCTTTGCGCGATTGCAGCCCGCGTGCCACCATCGCGCGGCCATGCGGCTGCCCTTCTTCCCCCTCCACCTCGTCCTGTTCCCGCACCTGCCGCTGCCGCTCCACATCTTCGAGGAGCGGTACCGGGCCATGATGCGCGACCTGCTGGCCGATGGCTCCCCCTACGCCGGCCGATTCGTGATCAGCACCATCACTGCCGGCGCGGAAGTGGGCGATGGCGAAGAGGCTCCGACGACCGGGGCGGTCGGGACCGTCGCCGAGGTCCGTCGCGCCGAACGGTTCGCCGATGGTCGCTGGGCGCTGGTCGTGGTCGGAGCCGAGCGTGTCGCGCTGGGCGCGGTGGATCGCTCCGGGCCATACGCCCTGGTCGAGGTCGAGCCCCTGCCGGAGGCGGTGGGCGATGCCGCGACGGCCAAGCGCCTGTTGCCACAGGTGCAGGGCGCGCTCGACGCCTACCTCGATACCGTGAAACGCTTCGTGGCCTCGACGGCGTCCGTTGGACGAGAATCGCAGGAGATCACCGACGTGGCCGCCTCCCTCGACGAGGTCCTCAAGCCGATTCGCCTGCCCGACGACCCGCTGGCTGCCAGCTACGCGGTGGCGGGCGTGCTGCAGATCGAGCTGCACCGCAAGCAGCAGTTGCTGGAGCTGGCCGATGGCGCGACCCGACTGCAGGCCGAGCTGAACCTGCTGCGTCGTGAAGCTCGCCTGCTGGCCGATGGCGCGATGCCTCCGATCAGCCGCGACGACCTGCGCTACAACCCCAACTGACCCATGAGCGCGCGTCCCTTCGCCGCCGTTGCGGCGGCCGTCATGCTGATCAGCGCGTGCAGCGGCACCCCCCACGGCGCCAATGGCCAGCCGTCGCCCACGGCCGGGCCGTCCGGCGACGTCCAGCGCTCCGGCAGCCCTTCCGCCTCGGCGACTGCCCCGGCTCCGGCGCCGACGGGCAGGGCCACGCCCTCACCGGCGCCGCCAGCGTCCGGTTGTCGCGCCGGTAACCGCGTGGCGGCCGGCGGACAGGAGACGTTCGTCACCGCGCCCAATGCGGGTCATGCCATGGCCCTCACGCTGGACATGGGCGGTCGACTCGACCCGGGGATCGACATTCTCAACCTGCTGATCGGCAACGGGGTGTGCGCCACCATCTTCCCGACCGGGGCGATGGCGCAGACGGCGGAAGGCCAGCAGGTGATGTCGATCATCAGGGCGCACCCCGAGCTGTTCGAGATCGGCAACCACACCATGCATCACTGCAACCTGGTGAGCGGGGGTGGCGGCTCGCCGACGGCGGCGCCCTGCGCGGGCGTGAACCCGACTGCCGATTTCATCCGCAACGAGCTGACCGATGCTGCGGCGATCCTGGAGCAGTCGTCGCGTCAGCAGCCGGCTCCCTACTGGCGGCCGCCGTACGGGGTGATGAACCAGGCCGTGCGCGATGCGGCCGCATCGGTCGGATACACCAAGACCTTCATGTGGGACATCGACACCATCGACTGGAAGCCGATCGCCGACGGCGGCCCCACCGCCCAGCAGATCGCAGCCAAGGTGGTGAGCAGGGCGGTGGACGGATCGATCGTGCTGATGCACCTGGGCGGATACGAGACGCTCGACGCGCTGGCGATCATGATCCCCGCCCTGCGCGATCGTGGCTTGCTGCTGACCAGCCTGTCCGACCTGCTGAGCTAGGCGACCAGGCCGCGGATCGCGGCCAGGGTCTCGGCCGAGGGTTCCGGGATGCGCTCCACGTTCGGCGCACGGCGCATCGCCCAGCCGGTGCCGCCGTCGACCGTCCCCTCCTCGACGCCGGGCTGCAGGCCGGCCAGCTCCATCTGTCCGTCGGCTCCGAAGCGGTAGACGCCGAGCTGCGTGATCACGGCTGTCGGTCCGGCTCCCGCCCACGGCGGGCGGCGGCCACTCCCATCGGGCCGATGATGGCCAGGCGACGTGACGAAGTCGACCCGATCGACGAAGGAGCGGGTCGACTGGCTCAGGACCACGATCACGCGCCGCGCGTTGAGCGCGATCTCGCACGCCCCGCCGGATCCCGGCAAACGCACCGAGGGCCGTTCGTATGGCCCGATCACCGTCGTGTTGAGGTTGCCCCAGCGATCGACCTGGGCCGCGCCGAGCATGCCCACCTCGATCCGCCCGCCCTGCAGGAAGCCGCCGAACAGGTCGCGCATGCTCATGGTGGCGGCCGACCCCGACACGAGGGCAGGGTCGCCGATGCTGTCGGGCAGCCGGGTCGGCCGTGCCCCGACCACGCCGGACTCGTAGATCAGCTCCAGGTCGGGAGCGACCGATCGGCGCGCCAGGTTGGCAGCGGCGTTGGGCAGCCCGATCCCGACGAACACGGTTCGCACTCCCGCCAGCTCCGCGGCGGCCGCCGCGATCATCAGCTCGTCCGGGGTAGCGTCGCTCACCGGTAGCTCCCGTAGTTGACCGCGCCGGACGGGCGGGGCTCGGGCCGCAGCGCATCCACCGCAGTAGACCCGAGCCGGTCGGCGTAGGCGGCCCGCCCCTGCAGGCCGAACACCCATTCGTCGAGCCAGGCCGCCAGGCGCGCGGGATCGCGGCTGATGGCGTCCCAGTCGCGGTAGAAGGCGTTGTCGCGGTCGTAGTAGCCCTGTGCGAAGGAGGGATGGGCGCCGAGCGGCTCGACGCAGACGGCATCCACCACGTTGCCGGGCAGCAGCGTGCGATCCGGGTCGTCGCGGATGACCGATTCCTCGACCAGCTCCTCGACCACCGCGATGACCCGCTTCGCGGCGAGCGCCGCCTCGCGCTGCACGCCGACGATGCCCCAGGCCTGCACGTTGCCGTCCGCATCGGCGCGCTGGGCATGGACGATCGTCACATCCGGGTTGAGTGGCGGCACTACGGAGACCTCCTCGCCGTCATATGGCGACGCGACGCGCCGGATGAGCGGATTGACGCTGGCCATGTCGCTGCCGTCGTAAGAGCGCAACGGGAAGAAGGGGAGCCGGCTGGCGCCGGCCGCATAGCGCGCCACCATGCCGTGATGGCTGTACTCCTCGATCTGGAGCGAGCCTTCCTCGATCGCGCGGCGGATCGCGTGCAGGGAGCCGACCCCGGGATTGCCAAGCCAGGAGAAGACAAGCCTGGTCGCGCAGCCGGCGGCGACCATCTGGTCGTAGACCAGGTCGGGCGTGAGCCGGGCCAGGGTCAGCCCGCGACGTCCCTGCCGGATCACCTCGTGCGCGGCTGCGAAGCCGATGAGGTGCGTGAAGCCCTCGATCGCCACGGTATCGCCGTCGTGAACATGGGCGGCGACAGCCTGCTTCAACGACACGACCTTGGGCGACACGCCGATCAGGCTAGTCGCCCCGGACGCGTTTCATCCGCCGGTTTCGTCCACCCCATTGGTGGCGCGCACCGGGGCGGTGATCGCCTGCCCGAACAGCCGAACCGCCGTGTCGACGGCCGCTTCGTCCACGATCAGCGGCGGGCAGAGCCGGATCGTCGCCTCGCCGCATTCGAGCACCAGCAGGCCGAGTGCGAAGGCGGCCTGCTGCACCGCGTTGGCCGCCTCGTGGCTGCCGAACTCGACGCCGACCATGAGCCCGATGCCCCGGATGTCGCGGATGGCTGCGTGGTCCGCGGCGATCTGCTCGATGCCGGCGCGCAGCCGCGCGCCCATGCGAGCCGCGTTCTCCATCAGCCCGCCCTCGATAAGCTCCATCGTGGCCTTTCCGGCGGCCGCGCAGATCGGGTTGCCGGCAAAGGTCGAGCCGTGCGCGCCGGCTGGCCAGGTCATGACCGAGTTGCGTGCCACGAACGCGCCGATCGGCATGCCCGATGCGATTCCCTTGGCGGTCGTCACGATGTCCGGCTCGACGCCGGCGTGCTGGATCGCCCACCAGCGGCCGGTGCGACCCATCCCCGACTGCACCTCGTCGGCGACCAGCAGGATCCCGTGCTCGTCGCACAGCTCCCGCAGCGCGACGAGGAACGAGGCGGGGGCCGGGAAATAGCCGCCCTCGCCCTGGATCGGCTCGATGACGATGGCCGCCACGTCCTCCGGCCCGATCAGCCGGCCCAGGATGCTGCGCCGCAGCACCTCCAGCTCAGCGCTGCCGTCGCCGCCGCTGCCCTCGCGCCAGCTGCGGACGCGGGGATAGGGCGCGTGGTAGACCATCGGCAGCAGCGGCCCGAAGCCGGCACGCTGCTTGAGCTTGCTGTTGGTCAGCGACAGCGCCCCCATCGTGCGCCCGTGGAAGGCGCCCTCGAACGCGATCAGGCCGGGCCGATGGGTGTGATAGCGCGCCAGCTTGATGGCGCCCTCGACCGCCTCGGTGCCCGAGTTGGTGAGGAACACCCGGGCCGGCTCGGCGAATGGTGCGATGCGCGCCAGGTGCTCGGTCAGCTCCAGGTAGCGCGGCTCATAGAAGTCGGTCGCCGCGATGTGGATCAGCCGATCGGCCTGGGCCTTGATCGCCTCGACCACGCGCCGGTGGCCGTGCCCGGTCGAGCAGACGGCGATGCCCGCCGCAAAGTCCAGGAAGCGGTTGCCGTCGACATCGGTCACGACGTAGCCGCTGCCGGTCTCCGCGACCAGGGGGTAGGCGCGGGTCAGGCTCGGGCTCACGACCGCGTCGTCTCGCGCGATGAGGGCACGGGCCCGGGGTCCCGGCAGTTCCGTCACGATATGCGGCGCCATCATGCGGGCAGCCGCGTTGGAGGTGCTGGTCTCGAGGGTCATCGGTACCAATACTCCGAGCGGAGCGGCGCGTCCTGCCCGCGCCCCTGGCTAGATGTCCACCTATCGTATCAGCCCGTTGCGCCG
>JALYUB010000018.1 GCA_030853945.1 Chloroflexota bacterium | reverse complement strand
CTCGCCCCGATCTGGGCCGACGGTCACGACACCGGCCTGTTCACCTACCTCCGGCTGCGCGAGCTGTGCGACTGCGAAGAGCACCGGGCTGCGCGGGCATGACCCGCCCCGACGGCCTGCTGCTGGTGCATGCCCATCCCGACGACGAGTGCTTCGCCACCGGTGGGCTCATCGCCCGCTCGATCGCCGAGGGACGTCGCGTCGACCTGGTGGTCTGCACCGGCGGCGAGGAGGGCGAGATCCACGACCCCGATCTCGATCCGGAGGAGGCGAAGCCCCGAATGCGCGAGATCCGGGCCGCGGAGCTGGACTGCTCGATCGATGCACTGCGCGGGACGGGCCCCGGCGAGCTGCATGTGCATCCGCTCGGCTACCGCGACAGCGGCATGATGGACTCGGAGCCCAACAAGCACCCCGAGGCTTTCTGGCAGGCGGACATGGACGGGGCGACGGGGAAGCTGGTGGCCGTCATCCGCGAGGCGCAGCCCAGCGTGCTGGTGACCTACGACGCCAACGGCAATTACGGCCACCCCGACCACATCAACGCGCACCGCGTTGCTGTCGCGGCGTTCCTGGCGGCTGCCGACCCGTCGCGCTACGTCGGCGCGGGGCGCGCCTGGGCGATCTCCAAGTTCTACGAGATCGCGTTCAACCGGGATCGCTGGCTGGCGGTGATGGGCGAGATGAAGGAGCGCGGCATCTCCCTGCCGTGGGATTTCGACGCCGATCCCGCTGCAGATGCTGGCGCCGATGCCCTCAATCCGACCAACGTCGAGGCCGCCCGACAGGTCGAGGAGGCGCGAGGCGCCGCCGAGGAGCCGCCCGCGTTCGGGACCGCGGAGGCGGATATCACCACCTTCATCGACGTCTCGACGTGGGCCGATGCCAAGCGCACCGCGATGACCTGTCATCGGACCCAGCGCCAGGACTTCGGCTGGCTCCTGGACCTGCCCGATGACCTCGCCCAGAGGGTGCTCACGCCCGAGAGCTTCCTGCTCACGCGGTGGCCGGAGCGGGGCGTGTCCGGGGGCCTGCGCGAGACCTCCATGTTCGGGGACGCTGACGCGACCTGAGGATCACCGCCACCCCACTTTCCACCGGCCCCGGGGTTCGCTAAGGTCTCCGCGATGGAACTCGGCCCGGTCGTCTGCGCGAGCTGCGGAACCGCGAATGAGGTTGGGCGCAAGTTCTGTGCCGAATGCGGCAACCGGCTGGGAGTCGCGTGCGCCGTGTGCGGCACGCTCAACCCTGCGACCGTCAAGTTCTGCGGTGAGTGCGGCTCCGCCATGCACACCAATGGAGCGGCGGCCGAGTCCGCGGCCCCGCACGCCATCGCGGAATCGGTGGCCGAGCGGCGGCTGGTGTCGGTCATGTTCACCGACCTGGTCGGCTTCACGACCGCATCCGAGGGGCGGGACGCGGAGGAGACCCGCGAGCTCCTGACCCGCTACTTCCAGATGGCGACCGGCATCATCGAGCGCCACGGCGGGACGGTCGAGAAGTTCATCGGCGATGCGGTGATGGCGGTCTGGGGAGCTCCCACTGCCCACGAGGACGACGCTGAGCGAGCCGTGCGCGCCGCTCTGGAGCTGATCGCTGCGGTGCCCACCCTCGGCGACGCGGAGCAGCCGATCCAGGCCCGCGCCGGCGTCCTGACCGGTGAGGCGGCGGTCACCCTCGGCGCGACCAACCAGGGACTGGTGGCCGGTGACATGGTCAACACCGCCAGCCGCCTGCAGTCCGCCGCCGCGCCGGGCACGGTGCTGGTCGGGGAGGGGACGTATCGGGCCGCCTCGACGGCGATCTCCTTCGAGCCTGCCGGCGCAAAGGAGATGAAGGGAAAGGCGTCGCCGGTTCCGGCATGGCGCGCCACCGCCGTGGTCGCGCGTCGCGGCGGATCGGGGCGCAGCGAGCTGCTGGAGCCACCCTTCGTCGGCCGCGAGGACGAGCTGCGGCTGCTGAAGGATCTCTTCGACGCCACCGGCCGCGAGGGGAAGTCGCGCCTGGCGACGATCATCGGGCAGGCCGGCATCGGCAAGAGCCGGCTGGCCTGGGAGTTCGAGAAGTACCTCGACGGCGTGGTCGACACGGTCTACTGGCACGAGGGTCGGTCGCCCTCCTACGGCGAGGGGATCAGCTACTGGGCGCTGGTCGAGATGGTGCGGCGGCGAGCCGGGATCGCTGAGACCGACGGCCACGATGTCGCCCGTTCCAAGCTGGCCCAGACGCTCGACGAGTTCGTCACCGATCCGACCGAGCGGCGCTGGATCGAGCCGCGCATGGCCGGGCTGCTCGCCCTGCAGGAGCTGCCCACCGAGGGGCGCGAGGAGCTTTTCGCCGCCTGGCGCACCTTCTTCGAGCGAATCGCCGCGGTCGCCCCCTCGATCATGATCTTCACCGACCTGCAGTGGGCCGACCAGGGCATGCTCGACTTCGTCGAGGACCTGCTGCACTGGGCCCGCAGTTCGCCGATCCTGGTCGTGGCGCAGGCCCGCCCCGAGCTGCTGGAGCGCCGGCCCGACTTCGGCGGCGGGGTGCGCAACGTCACGCGCATCAGCCTGGAGCCGCTCACCGGCGGCCAGATGCGCGAGCTGCTGGAGGGGCTCGTGCCCGGGCTCCCCGCCAACGTCCTGCGACAGATCGTGGAACGGGCCGAGGGGATCCCGCTGTACGCCGTCGAGACCGTGCGCATGCTCCTCGACCGCGAGCTGCTGGTCGCCGAGGACGGCCGCTATCGCCTGGTGGGGGAGATTCCGGCCCTGGGCGTGGCGGAGACGCTGCACGCCCTGATCGCATCCCGGCTGGACGCCAATCGACCGGAGGATCGCGCCCTGCTGCAGGACGCATCGGTCCTTGGGCAGAGCTTTCGCGTCGAGGCGCTGGCCGCGGTCGCCGGCTCTGAGCCCGCCGCCCTGAAGGAGCGGCTCGACCGCCTGGTGCGCCACCAGCTGCTGGTCGTTGACGAGGATCCGCGCTCGCCAGAGCGCGGTCAGTACCAGTTCGTCCAGGCGGTGGTGCGCGAGGTGGGCTATGCCTCGCTCGCACGCGCCGATCGGCGGACGCGACACCTGAACGCGGCGCGCTATCAGGAGTCACTCGGCGACGAGGAGGCGGCCGGCGTGCTCGCCAGCCACTACCTGGCTGCCCACGAGGCGTCGCGCCCTGGACCGGAGGCCGACGCGCTCGCAGCGCAGGCCCGGATCGCCCTCCAGGCGGCCGCCGACCGGGCGGCGGCGCTGCATTCCCATCGCCAGGCGCTGGGCTACCTGGAACAGGCGCTGACAGTCACCGCCGACCCCGGCGAGCAGGCCGCGTTGCACCTGCGCGCGACCCTGTCGGGTGAATCGGCGGGCGACCTGGACGCCGCCATGGAGCACGCGCGGACGGCGCGCGATATCTATCGGTCACTCGCTGACGCGGCGGGTGTCCTGCAGTCCTCGACCTGGCTGGGCCGCCACCAGACCACAGCGCGGCAGGAGCCGCAGGCGATCGAGACGTTCGAGCAGGCGATCGCCGAGGGCTCGGACATCGCCGACTCGCCGGAATACGCCACCGCCCTCGCCGAGCTGTCCCGGGTCTACATGCTGGCCGGACGTCACGCCGACGCGGTGGCGACCGCAGACCGGGCCCTTGAGCTCGGGGGCCGTCATCGCCTTGTCAGGCCGGTCATCGAGGCGCTCATCAACAAGGGCACTGCGCTCCAACACTTCGGTCGGCAGGTGGAGGCGTCGGCGGTCCTGCACGGAGCCATCGTGCTGGCCGATCGGGAGCAGCTGGCGATGGCCTCGCTGCGGGCCCGGAACAACCTGGTCGGCATCTACCAGGACGACGACCTGCGGGCGACGAGGGTGCTGGTCGAAGAGGGGCTGGACCTGGCGACGCGTCTGGGCCACCTGCCATTCATGCACCAGTTCCTGATGCAGCTCACCCTCCTCTCCCTGTTCATGGGCGATTGGGGGACCTGGACCGAGCAGGTCGCCGTCGTGGAGGAAGAGGACGTTCACCCCTACTACGCAGCAGGCTTTGCCGGAAGCCGGGCAACCCTGGCGGCCGCGCGCGGGGACATGGCGCTGGCGGAAGTGGAGCTTGCACGTGGCCTGGAGTTCGCGGCCAGCCTCACCAGTGCGGCCGTGAGCGCGTGGCAATCGATGACGCTGGCGTACCTCGCCTTCTACCGCGGCGACTGGCTGTCCGCGGCGACCTCGGCGCTGGACGCAGCCAGCGCCTCGAATTACGACGTCGAGGGGCCGGATCTTGCCGTGCACGCCGCCGCCGCCGGAAATCTGACCGGGGAGCTGCAGCGGGCGATCGATGCTCTCCGCGCGTCCCCGTACCAGGGCGTGGGAACCATGGCGGCGATCGCCGGATCAGAGGGTGCCCAGGCGGCGCGGCAGGGGCGGTGGGACGAGGCCCGCGCGCTGTATCGGCAGGCGCTCGAGCTGCGAGAACGGACCGGCGAGCTGCTGGGTGTCGCGCTCCTCGGCCTCGAGTGGGGAGCCCTCGCCGGCGACCGGGACCCTGAGGCATCCGCTGCATCAGCGGCCGGCGAGGCCTTCTTCGCGGAGCGGGGTGCGCTCGTCACCGTGGAGCGCTACCGGGCCGCCTTCGTGCCAGTGAGCCACCCCTCGGCCGGCGCGAAGGCACCGGCTCGTCGCTCGGCTGGTTCGGCGAGCAAGGTGCCATCGAGCTGACCGCCGCTTCCCATGACGTCCCGCGTTCGCTAAGGTCTGCTCGTGGAAATGGCCACGGTCAACTGCCCCAACTGCGGCACCTCGAACGAGGCTGGCGCCAAGTTCTGCAACGAGTGCGGCAAGCCGATGAGCGGCCTGTGCCCCACCTGCGGGACGGCGAACCCGCCGGCCGCCAAGTTCTGCAACCAGTGCGGCACCTCGATCGGGACCGATGCAGCTGCCCAGGCGCCCGACCAGGCGCAAGGTGACGGCGCGGGCGCCGGAGCCGGCGGCAGCGCCGAGCGGCGGCTGGTTTCGGTCATGTTCGCCGACCTGGTCGGCTTCACCACCCTGTCCGAGGGGCGCGATGCCGAGGAGACGCGCGAGCTGCTGACCCGCTACTTCGACATGGCGCGCGGAATCATCGAGCGCCACGGGGGCACGGTCGAGAAGTTCATCGGCGATGCGGTGATGGCGGTCTGGGGAGCTCCGACCGCCCATGAAGACGACGCCGAACGCGCGGTGCGGTCTGCGCTGGAGCTGGTGGCTGCCGTGCCCGCGCTGGGAGACGAGGCGCATCCGATCCAGGCGCGCGCGGGAGTCCTGACCGGCGAGGCGGCAGTGACTGTCGGCGCCACGAACCAGGGGCTGGTGGCTGGCGACATGGTCAACACCGCCAGCCGGCTGCAGTCGGCAGCCGCGCCGAGCACCGTCCTGGTCGGAGAGGCAACCTATCGCGCCGCCTCCACCGCCATCTCGTTCGAGCCGGCCGGGGAGCAGACGATGAAGGGCAAGGCCCTGCCGGTCCCTGCGTGGCGGGCAACGGCGGTGGTCGCCATGCGCGGCGGATCCGGGCGCAGCGAGCTGCTGGAGCCGCCGTTCGTCGGGCGGGACGACGAGCTGCGGCTGCTCAAGGAACAGTTCGACGCCACCGCCAGGGAGCGGAAGTCGAGGCTGATCAGCGTCATCGGCGAGGCCGGCATCGGCAAGAGCCGGCTGGCGTGGGAGTTCGAGAAGTACCTCGACGGCGTCGTCGACAACGCCTACTGGCACGAAGGACGCTCACCGTCGTACGGCGAGGGAATCAGCTACTGGGCGCTGGTTGAGATGGTGCGGCGCCGCGCCGGCATCGGCGAGGGAGACGACGAGGAGACGGTCCGAGCCCGGCTCACCAGCATGCTGGAGCAGTTCGTGCCCGACGCCGGTGAGCGGCGCTGGATCTCGCCGCGCCTCGCGGGGCTGCTCGGCATCGCTGACCTGCCGGCCGAGGGACGCGAGGAGCTGTTCGCCGCGTGGCGCACCTTCTTCGAGCGGCTGGCCGAGCAGTCGCCGGTGGTGATGGTGTTCACCGACCTGCAGTGGGCCGACCAGGGAATGCTGGACTTCGTCGAGCATCTACTCTCGTGGGCTCGGGCAGCGCCGATCTTCGTCGTGGCGCTCGCGCGTCCCGAGCTGCTGGACCGCCGGGCCGACTGGGGAAGTGGTGTTCGCAGCGTGACGCGAGTGCACCTCGAGCCTCTTGCCGACGCTCAGATCGGCCAGATGCTGCAGGGGATGGTTCCCGGGCTGCCCGCTTCAGCGCTGCGACAGATCGTGGGGCGCGCGGAGGGGATCCCGCTGTATGCCGTCGAGACGGTGCGCATGCTGCTGGATCGCGAGATGCTGGTGCCCGAGGATGGCCGTTACCGCCTCGTCGGGGACATCGGCTCCCTGGGAGTGGCCGAGACCCTGCACGCGCTGATCGCATCGCGGCTGGACGCCGCCAGGCCGGAGGACCGGGCACTGCTGCAGGACGCGGCGGTCCTGGGCGAGAGCTTCACGCTTGACGCCCTGGCGGCAGTCGCGGGGGAGGAGGCATCCGCCCTGTCCGAACGGCTGGATCGGCTCGTCACCCGCGAGCTCCTGACGGTCGATGCCGATCCGCGCTCGCCGGAGCGCGGCCAATACCAGTTCGTGCAGGCTCTGGTGCGCGAGGTCGCCTACGCGTCGCTGGCACGCGCCGATCGACGGTCGCGGCACCTGGCAGCCGCCCGCTACGTGGAGGCGCTCGGCGACGAGGAGACGACAGGGATCCTTGCCAATCACTACCTGGCTGCCTACCAGTCCTCGCGGGCCGGCGACGAGGCCGATGCCCTCGCGGTCCAGGCCCGTATCGCGCTGCAGGCCGCCGCCGAGCGCGCGGCATCGCTGCATTCGCATCGCAACGCGGTCGGCTACCTGGAGCAGGCCATCTCGGTCACGGGCGACCCGGCCGAGCAGGCAGCCCTTCACCTGCGTGCGACTGAATCCGGCGAGAACACGTTCGACCTCGCGAAGGCCATCGAGCACGCGCGTGCGGCTCGAGACCTGTACCGCACGTTCGGCGACCGCCCGGGCACTCTGCAGGCGGCAACGTGGATGGGTCGCCACCACACTTCGTCAAAGCTGGAGCCGCAGGCCGTGGCGATCTTCGAGGAGGCCATGGCCGAGGCAAGCGACCTGGCTGAGTCGGCGGAGTACGCCGCCCTGCTGGCCGAGCTGTCGCGGGTCTACATGATGACCGGACGGACCGACGAGGCGGTCACCACTGCCGATCGCTCGCTGCTGCTGGCAGCACACCATGATCTCGTGCGACCGGTCGTCGAGGCGCTGATCAACAAGGGCACGGCGCTGATGAACATGGGTCGCCGCACCGAGGCTGCCGCCATGCTGCGCGGGGCCGCCGCGGAGGCAGATCGCCACGGCATCGCGTTCGCGTCGCTCCGAGCTCGCAACAACCTGCTCGGGGTGGTCAGCGGCGACAGCGTCACCGAAAGCCATGCCCTGGAGCGAGAGGGCTACGAGCTGGCCGTGCGGCTCGGGAACGCAGGGTTCCTGCAGCAGTTCCTGATGCTCCTCGCCCACGACGCGCTCAGGATCGGCGAATGGGGCGCATGGATGGACGAGATCGCGGCAGTCGAGGATGCCGAGATGATCCATCCCTTCTATCAGGTCACCTTCGCGTCGGCGCGCGCCGTGCTGGCAGCGCTTCGGGGCGACCGCAAAGGCGCAGCGGAGAGAGTAGCCGTCGCGACAGCCGCCGGGGCGCAGCTCGACAGCCACCTGGTGACGGCGACCCTGGCGCTTGCCGAGGCCCTTGTAGCGCGATCGGCCGGCGACTGGGCAACTGCCGCGCGCCGAGGGCTCGATGCCGCGCAGGACCAGAACTACCGCGTCGACGGCCCTGACGTCGCCTCCCAGGGTGCCTTGGCCGGGGCCCTGGAGCCGGAGCTCGCGGAGGCGATCGTGTTGCTGCGCGCCGTCCAGCACACCGGCCGCATTGCCCAGTCGGCGCTGGCCGGCGCGGAGGCAGGCCAGCTGGCGCGCAACGGGCGCTGGGATGAGGCGCGAGCCGGCTTCCGGCGCGCTCTGTCACTACGGCACGACGCCGGCGACCTGGCGAACGCCGCGTTCGTCGGCCTGACCTGGGGCCTGCTGGCCGGCGCCCACGATCCGGAGGCCGCGACGGCCATGACCGAGGCGCAGGCCTTCTTCGCGTGGCGCGGCGGAACGCCGATGGTCAATGCCTTCAAGGCTGCCTTCGTGCCGGTGAGCGAGGCGATTGGAATCGCGCCCGCCCAGACCGGCACCCGAACCGAGGCGAAGAGCCCAGTCTCCTAGGCGCGCTCACCGCTGGCGCTGTTCGCTGAGGCGCCCATCGTCGCTCCGGCATCGCGCCGTCGTGCGCGCTCACGCATACCGCCTGCCAGCAGCGCCGCTCCGGCGAGCCCTGCCACCAGCAGCGCGATCGGCAGAGCTGGAGGAGTCGGGTTGACCGGCGTGGCCGGGGGCGTGGTGGCCGGCGGTTGCGGCGCCGTCACGGCGGGCGCGGCGTTGACCGCATCGAGGTTGAGGGTCGAGATGTTGCCGTCCACGTCAGTGACGTCGGCTCTCACGGTCCAGGCGCCGGCGAGCGGAAGCTTGACGGTCGTTTTCCACAGCCCGGGCTCCACCATCGTGGCGGTCAGGTTGACCACCGTGGCATCGCCGATGTGGGAGAGCGTCAGTGCAACGCTGCGAATGGCGGTTGGCTGCTCGCCTCGGGTGACCCACACGCGCATCGTCGTCTCGGTGCCGGCCTGGATGGTGCTGCCGGTGCTGCCGAAGTCGATGCTGGCGACCACCTGGGAGCAGAAGTCCGGCGGATTTGGGCCCTCGCATTTGGCCAGGGCGCTGCCCGCCGAGGCGGCCAGCAGCAGGCCGCTGCCCAGGAGTGGAATCAGGAGGCGGCGAATCATCGGTAGTCCCTCGGTGCATGGTTAGGCTACACCCACTACACCGATGCCCCCGTTCCGGTTCCGGGGAGGGCTGTCAGTTTCGCGCGTCGAGCGCCGCGAATCCGTGGCCGCCGATCACGCGCCAGCCGACGCCGTCGTGCTCCAGCTGGAACACCGCTGGCATCGGCATGGCCTTGTGGAACTCGTGGTCGACCGCCGGTTCGAGGGCCTGGAGCATCAGCGAGATCAGGTTGCCGTGGCTGCCGACGAGGACGCGACCTCCGAGCGAATGCCGGGCGCGGAGCAGGTCGAGCACCCGCAGGCCGCGGAGCTGCGCCTCACTACCAGTCTCGCCGCCGGGCGCCGCCCAGTCGGGGTCCGCCCAGCCGCGGGCGAGGATTTCCTGCCAGTCGTCGCGCAGCACGGGAGCCAGGCGCCGCTCGCGCAGGTCGTCGAGCGGCTGGACGTCCAGGAAGCGCCGCGCCGCGGTCGGCGTCACCGTCTGCACGGCCCGCAGGTACGGACTCGAATAGACGGCGCTGAGGTGATACGGGTCGAGCTCGAGGGCGAGCTCATCGGCGTCGCGCAGCCCATCCTCGGTGAGTGGCCGCTGGTCGTCGTGGGCATCCCACGGCGGCGTGCCGACCGGCATCGCCTGGGCGTGGCGTACGAGCACAAGCTCAAGAGGAGGTGGGCGCTGGACCACGGCGGGGAGTGTAGAGGTGTCCGGCCCTGCGG
>JALYUB010000010.1 GCA_030853945.1 Chloroflexota bacterium | reverse complement strand
ACCCTGGTAGCCGTCGGGGTGGATGCCGCGGGTCAAGGGGTACGCACCGGGCTCGCCGATCGTCTGGGTCGGATCGCGGCCGGCGAGGTCGGCCGGCCGGTAGACGGGCCTGATCTCGATCCCCGAGGTCGACCGATGCGGAGGCACGGTGCCGCGCTCGGGGTCGCTCATCACGCCCGATTGTACCGATTGCGCAGCCGGTTCCAGCCGCGCTACTCGATGCGCAGCAGGGGCGCGCCGGAAGCGACCGTCTGGCCGGCGACGACGACCAGGGCGGAGACCCGGCCGGCCCGCGGCGAGCGGACCTCGTTCTGCATCTTCATGGCCTCGATGGTGAGGAGGGTCGTGCCGTCCTGGACCTCGTCTCCATCCTGAACCAGGACCGAGACGACCAGCCCGGGCAGCGTGGCCCGGACCTCGATCGGTCCACCATGCTGCCGAGCCGCCGATTCGGCCTCGGCCAGGACCCGCTCCCGCCAGCTGCGGGCCGAGACCGCGATGCGTCGCCCGCGGAGCGTCACGACCCATTCGCTGCCCGCTCCCTCGACGAGGCACAGCTCGGATCGGGACCCGTCGCTCAGGCGCGCGATGCCTGCCTCGGCATCGAGCCAGGTGAGCGTCCATCCCACCGCCGGCCGGGCCGCACCCCCGTCAACCGTCAGCTCGAGGTCATCCACCGGGTTGCCGCCGTCCCACCGCCTCCTGGCGGGCGCGCGCCGCCCAGCCGTCGCCGGCCGGCCGAGACAGGTCCGGCTGCACCGAGCGTCGGCGGGGGTCGGACATCGCCCGCGCCTCGAGCGCGGCCAGCGCTGCCAGGGACGCTTCCGCCGCGGCCAGTGGCGCGCCTCCGGCCCAGCGCTCCTCGATGAGGCCGGTGTCGTACGACCCCGCGGCGAAGCCCGGCTCGTCAACCAGCCACCGCAGGAAGGACAGGTCGGTCTGGACGCCACCAACCAGCGTCTCGTCGAGGGCTCGCCGCAATCGGCGGACGGCGGCACCCCTGTCGTCGGCATGGACCAGCAGCTTGGCGAGCAGCGGGTCGTACTCGGCCGGCAACGCGGTCCCGGGGCCGACCCCGGCGTCGACTCGAACGCCGGGTCCGGCGGGCATCCGCCAGGCCCCGACGTTCCCCGCCACGGGCCGGAACGAGTCGTGGGGGTCCTCGGCGTAGATGCGCACCTCGATGGCGTGGCCGCGAGGAGTCGCGCGAAGAACGGCCTCGGGCAGCCGCTCACCCGCCGCGACACGGATCTGCCACGCGACCAGGTCGAGGCCGGTCACCAGCTCGGTCACCCCGTGCTCAACCTGGAGGCGGGTATTCATCTCGAGGAAGTAGTGATTCCCGTCGCCGTCCAGCAGGAACTCGACCGTTGCGGCGTTGTCGAACGGCACGGTCGCGGCCACGCGCCGAGCGCTCTGAGCTAGCTGCGCGCGCAGCTCCGGGGTCACCGCCGGCGAGGGCGATTCCTCCACCAGCTTCTGGTGCCGCCGCTGGATGCTGCAGTCGCGCTCGCCGAGGACGGCCAGGTTGCCGTGACGGTCGCCGAGCAGCTGGACCTCGACATGTCGCGCCGGAGCGATCAGCCGTTCCAGGTACAGCGTGCCGTCGCCGAACGCCGCGAGCGCCTCGCGGGCTGCGCTCTCCGCAGCCGGACCGATCTCCGCGGCCTGGTCGACCCGGCGCATGCCGCGTCCCCCGCCGCCGGCCGCCGCCTTGAGCATGGCCGGCAACCCGATCCGAGCCAGCTCGTCGCTCGCGATCGAACCATCGCCGCCGAGCGGCACCAGCAGGCCGGGCACGATCGGGACGCCCGCTGCATCGGCCGAGCGTCGGGCAGCAAGCTTGTCCCCGAGCGATTCGAGTGTCTCAGGCGGCGGACCCACGAACACCATGCCCGCCTGCGCAACAGCGCGAGCGAACGTCCCGTTCTCCGACAGGAATCCGTAGCCGGGATGGATCGCCTCCGCGCCCGAGCGACGCGCCGCATCGACGATGGCATCGATCGACAGGTAGGAGGCAGCAGCCGGGGCCGGCCCGATGCGCTCGGCTCGATCGGCCCACTGCACATGGACGGCATCCACGTCCGCGTCGCTGTACACCGCCACCGTCTCGATCCCAAGTTCGCGACAGGCGCGGATGACCCGCACCGCGATCTCGCCGCGGTTGGCAATCAGCAGACGGCGAAAGGGCGGGGCGTCTTTGCGCAAAGACACCCCGTCGTCAGAGTGGGATGTTGCCATGCTTCCGAGCGGGTACCGATTGGCGCTTTCCCTGCAACATGGCCAATGCATCGACCACGCGCGCCCGGGTCTCGGACGGAAGGATCACCTCGTCGACGTATCCCCGGGCGGCGGCCACGTATGGATTCGCAAATCGAGACTCGTATTCCTCGACGAGGCTCGCTCGCTCGTCATCGGGCACATCGGCCTTCTCGATGCGATCGCGGAAGATGATGTTGACCGCGCCCTCCACCCCCATCACCGCGATCTCCGCCGTCGGCCACGCAAAGTTCAGATCCCCGCGCACATGCTTGCTGCTCATGACGTCATACGCGCCTCCGTAGGCCTTGCGGGTGATGACCGTGACCTTGGGCACGGTCGCTTCGCAGTACGCGTACAGCAGCTTCGCCCCGTGGCGGATGATGCCGCGGTGCTCCTGATCCACTCCCGGCAGGAAGCCTGGCACGTCAACCAGTGTCACCAGCGGGATGTTGAAGCAGTCACAGAAGCGAACGAAGCGCGCGGCCTTATCCGAGGCGTCGATGTCCAGCACGCCGGCCAGGACCTCGGGCTGCTGTGCCACGATCCCGATGCTGCGTCCCTCGACCCGCGCAAAGCCGCAGATGATGTTGCGCGCGAAGTGGGCGTGCACCTCCGTGAACGAGTCTGCGTCAACGATCCCCGCGACCACCCGATGCATGTCGTATGACTGCTGCGCGGAGTCCGGCACCAGCTCGTCCAGGTCTGCCCCATTCACCACCGGCGGCTGCCACTCCGCCGTGACCGGAGGCGGGTCGATATTGTTCTGCGGCATGTAGCCGAGGATCTTTCGCGTCAGGGCCATCGACTGCGGCTCCCCTTCCGCCAGGAAGTGCGCGACACCACTCGTCTCGTTGTGAACGCGCGCGCCGCCGAGTCCCTCGAAGTCGATCTCTTCGTGCGTCACCGTCTTCACGACATTCGGTCCCGTGACGAACATGTAGCTGCTGCCGTCGACCATGACAGTGAAGTCCGTGATCGCCGGCGAGTAGACGGCGCCGCCGGCGCACGGTCCCATCACGACCGATATCTGCGGCACCACGCCCGACGCCAGGGTGTTCCGCAGAAAGATGTCGGCGTAGCCCCCCAGCGAAGCGACGCCCTCCTGGATGCGCGCGCCACCAGAGTCCGACAGGCCGATGATGGGGGCGCCTGTCTCCATCGCCAGGTCCATCACCTTGCAGATCTTTTCGGCATGTGCCTCGGACAGCGATCCACCGAAGACCGTGAAGTCCTGGGCGTAGACGAAGACCAGTCGCCCGTCGACGCGGCCATGGCCGCTGACCACCCCATCCCCGAGGTAGTGCTCTTCGTCCAGTCCGAAGTCGGTGGCCCGATGCGTCACCAGGGCGTCCAGCTCGACGAACGAGCCTTCGTCCAGCAGCAGCTCCAGGCGCTCGCGCGCAGTCAGCTTGTTCCGCTCGTGCTGACGTGCGATGCGATCCGCGCCGCCGCCGAGCTTCGCCTCTTCGCGCAACCGTCGCAGGTTCGCGAGCTTGTCGGCCGTCGACACGGGCGTCCTCCGTGCTGGTGGTGGGCCCAGCAGGGATCGAACCTGCGACCCGCCGGTTATGAGCCGGATGCTCTGACCACTGAGCTATGGGCCCGAGGGATGGTGGACAACTTCGAGTATAGAGGCTCGTCTTTGCACAAAGACATCGACATTCCGGCAGCTTGTGGATAACTCCGATGGTCGCCGGCGATCGACGACGGGTATGATCGATCGGTCGCAAAACGCGACGATCCAGTCCCCGCCCCTGCCGTGCTAGGTGACCATGTGACCAAGGTAATCTCGATTGCGAACCAGAAGGGCGGCGTCGGCAAGACGACCGCCTCGATCAATCTCGGCGGCGCACTGGCCGAGCTGGGGTATCGCGTCCTGTGCGTCGACATGGACCCGCAGGCGAACCTGACGGTCGGCCTCGGGATCAGCCTTTCCGATGTCCACCATTCGATGGGCGATGTCCTTTCGGAGGATCGCGTTCCGCTGGACGAGGTGGTGAAGCAGACCGACATGCCAGGCCTGTCGGTGGCTCCCTCGACCCTGGAGTTGGCCTCGACTGAGGTCGAGCTGTTCACCGCGATCGGTCGCGAGATGGTGCTCCGGGATGCACTCGCCGGCTGGGCCGAGCAGCGCTACGACGTGGTGATCATCGACTCGCCGCCGACGCTCGGACTGCTGACGATCAACGCATTGGTCGCCAGCTCGCGCGTCATCATCCCGGTCCAGACGCAGTACTACGCCATCAAGGGCCTGACCGCGCTGATCAAGGTGATCAACACCATCAAGCTCAAGCTCAACCACGACCTCGAGATCCTCGGGCTGCTGGCGACCTTCTACGACGGACGAACCGTGCTCGCGCGCGAGATGCTGCAGAACCTGCGGGAGCTCGGCGACCATCGGGTCTTCACCACCATGATCAAGAACACGGTGAAGCTCGGCGAGGCTCCCCTCACGGGCAAGCCCATCACCGAGTACGCCACGAATTCTGCCGCCGCTCGCTCGTTCCGCGAGCTGGCCCGCGAGGTGATCGAACTTGGCTAGCAAGCGACCTGCATTCAGCGAGAACATCCATCGCCTCTTCGACGAGGCCCAGGCGACGGACCTGGCACCCGGCATCGTGTCGCTGATCGAATCGCGCGCGACGCACGCCTCGATTCGCGAGGTGCCGGTGGGGCGCATCCTGCCGAACCCCGCCCAGCCGCGCCTCTCGTACGAGGAGGACTCGCTCACCGAGCTGGCCGATTCGATCCGGGAGCACGGCGTGCTGCAACCGATCCTGGTCCGCCCGGT
The DNA here is from genome assembly GCA_030853945.1 of Chloroflexota bacterium. Lineage (GTDB taxonomy): Bacteria > Chloroflexota > Limnocylindria > QHBO01 > QHBO01 > CF-167. The sequence goes on along the minus strand of JALYUB010000010.1, from coordinate 9,596 downwards.
CGGGGGCCAGTACGAGCTGATCGCCGGCGAGCGACGCTGGCGAGCGTCGCGCATGGCGCAGCGCGAATCGATTCCCGCGATCGTGGTCGAGTTCGACGACGAGACGGCCCTCGAGGTCTCGATCATCGAGAACCTGCAGCGCGAGGACGTGTCGCCGCTCGAGGAAGCTGCGATGTTCCGCAAGATGACCGACCTCGGCTACTCGGTCCGTCAGCTGGCGCAGAAGATCGGCAAGGACAAGGGCTACGTCGAGAATCGGATGCGCCTGGCCGATGCCCCCGCGGAGATCCGCGAGCTGGTGTCTGTGCGCAAAGACACCCTGAGCCACGCCTACGAGCTGATGAAGATCCCGGACGAGAGGACGCGGCGGCGGCTTGCCAGGAAGGTGGCCGCCGGCGAGCTGACCCTCTCGAAGCTGCGCGCAATCACCGGCGGCCAGCCCGAGGATCCCCACGACGTGCCGAAGCCGAAGCGCCGCGCGCGGACAGTGGCTGGGCACGTCGCGGCGGCGCGCCAGGCGGACGACGCGCTGGTCAACAACCGTGTGCGGCTGGCAGGGGCGGTCGACGAGCTGGTCGACCTGCTGAGCCAGCGAGAGCTGATCGACGAGATCCCCGACACCAACCGCGACAACCTGGCCCGTTACCTCACGGTCACGAAGCTGAAGCTGGAGAACGCGATCGCCATCATCCGGGCCACGCGAGAAGGCTAGCGCCGGCCCACCCGTTCCTGTCAGGGGGTATAGCTCATCACCTCGCGCTGGCCGACCAGGAAGTCGACCAGCTTGCGGCGCGCCTCGGGATCGACCCGCCGCAGGCCCTCGATCGCTCGAGGCAGCTCGAAGATCGGGGCCGCCAGCGCCCCGGCGGTGTCGATGCCCACCACGTGGTCCGGTCCGCCACCAACCAGGAACGCGCGCTGGAAACCTTTCGCGTCCAGCCCGGCGACCGAGCAGAAGGCGCCGATGGCGGTGCCGACACCCCTGCGCTTGGCGAAGTCGATGAACAGGTCGGCCGCCCAAGTGTCGATCTGCCTGTCGCCCTGCGCCTCCACCATGCTGCGGTAGCTGCGCTCCTCGATCGCGCTCACCGGCCTCCTCCATGACTCATCTGCTTCGCCGATTCTACCTAAGACGGCCGGCTCATCGGCTGCGCGCGATCCCCCCGGGCCCGCACACGCATCGGCTATCCTGCGGCCGTGATCGACCCCATCGCGCGGTTGCGGACCGAGGATACGATCGTCTACGAGCTGCTCATGGCGAGCCAGGGCAACGAACCGCCGATCGTCGTTGGCACCGCCACCTTCCGCGACGGTGCGTCGAAGATCGATGCCCCCGAGCAGATCTCCGTTGCGGTGGCAGAGCTGCTGACCCGCCCATTCGTCGATCGCGTACAGGCCGACGAGCGGCCTCGTGGCTACCGCCGCAGCCGGGCCGGCCAGGTCGATCTCCTGGTGCCAGGCATGCCCGAGCATTTTGTGGCGCGGATGCGAGGCCTGTGGCTCCCCTATCCGGACGGCACCCTGGTCACCGCCCGGCCGGCGACGGCCAGGCCGCCGATCCCGGGCCCTCGCGCATCGCCTCCCGACGTCACGGAGGGCGAGGCGCCGGTCACCGATCCGACGGTGCGCCGAACCACCCTGGCCGAGAGCGACGAGATTCTGAGCACGCGGCCACTGGTTCGCGCCAACGAGCCCGCGACCGGGATCCGGCCGGCCGACCAGCGAGCCGTTGCCCGCACCGATTGCGGCTGGCTGGTCTAGGCCATGGAACCGCGGCGCCTCTGCGTCGGTCGGCTATCATCGCCGCCATGCTGATTCGCATCCTGGCCCTCCCCGCGCTGATCGCGTTGGTCGGCGCCGTCTACTGGGTGGTCACCAAGGGGGAGCCGGCCGGATCGGCGCTGCTGCTGATCTTCGCGGGGGCGATGGGGGTGTTCACCTGGGTCCTGATGCCCACCGTGGACAACGTGGGACCCACCGCGCCGGTTGACCCGGAATTCGAGTCGAAGCGTCGATAGCCACCTCCCCGCCGGTGGCGGTGGTCAGCGGATCCCGGTGTCGTACGAGAGCTTCAGGTCGGCCATTGGCTGGCCGGCCTTGACCTCGATGTCCATCGGGGCCGGCGTCCGCATGAGCCCGTCCACCGGCTGGGCTGTCAGGCGATAGCTGCCGGGAGCCAGCTCGACCATGAAGGTGCCGTCCTTGCCCGAGAGGGCGCGCGCCGCCTCCACGCCCGCCGGGGTGTTGAACACCAGGACCGCCCCGGCCACCGGTCGCTCGGCGCATGCCGGATCGGGAGGATCTCTGACCACCGGGCAGGTGGGTCCCGCGGTGACGGCGCCCTTTACGCCCGTCGTATCGGGCAGCGCATCCCCCTCCTCGTGGACCAGCTCCGCGCGGCCATCCGGTCCGACCGCATAGGTCCAGCGGTGCTCGTTGATGCAGCCGGCCGGGCAGTCCCCCCAGCCGATCCGGATGAGGACCTCCCATCCGTCGCCCGATGGCGCGACCTGGTACCAGGACGCCTGGCCGATCTGGCCCTGGTCCAGCGGCTTGATGCCGGCAAAGCGCGCCTGCTGTGCCAGGGCCTGCCGGGCGGCCTCGGCCGCGGTGCCGGGCCCTCCCGATGCGCCCGGCGCGTGCGCACACGCGGCGACCAGGATCGTGACGGCCAGCCAGGCACAGATCCCGAGGCGGAGGGGACGTGTCATGGCGCTTGGACGCGATCAACCGTGCATCGGTTCCCGACGCGGCGCACCAGGCTCCTCATATTGCAACATAATGCAACAGAGCAGCTTGGAGGGGCAATTGAATGGACTGGAAGCTCGAAGTCGTGGTGGTGCCGGTCTCCGACGTGGATGTGGCGAAGCGCTTCTACAGCGAGCAGATGGGCTTCGTGATCGACGTCGACCAGAGCGTGGGAGATGAATTCCGCGTCGTTCAGCTGACCCCGCCGGGGTCGGCCTGCTCCATCTCGATCGGCAAGGGGCTGGTCGACTCGGCGCCTGGCTCGCTGAAGGGCCTGCAGCTTGTGGTGGCGGACATCGATGCTGCCCGGGCCGAGCTGGTCGGGCGCGGCGTGGAAGTCACGCCGGTCAGGCACATGGACAATGGCGTGTGGGTCGACGGGCGTGGCGGCGACTGGAATTCGTTCTTCTTCTTCAACGACCCCGACGGGAATGCGTGGACGGTCCAGGAGACGCCCGGTCGCTGAAGGCGGGGTGAGTGGCTCCGGCGGTAGGACTCGAACCTACGACCAAGCGGTTAACAGCCGCCCGCTCTACCACTGAGCTACGCCGGAACGCGCGCCGAGGTCCGATCAGGGACCGGTGGGCAGGCGCGATGATACGCGGCGCCGCAGCGGCCGGTCAAAGCCCGCGGGCTCAGCCGAGGCGGGTAACAGCCGAGATGGCGAGGGCCGCGCCCGCGACCGCGACTGCCGCCCCGGAGGCGAGCGGCACCCACCCCGCCACGCGGCGGACCCATGGATGATCGGTCAGCCGGCCGCGGACCGCGATCCTGCTCCGCAGCCAGGTGGTTGCCACCGCCAGCCCGCCCAGCACGACCGCCATCCCGACCCCAAACGCGACGATCAGGGTCATCCCCAGCAGCAACCGGCCGGTGCTGACCGCCACCAGCAGCACGATCAGGGCTGATGCGCTCGGCACCATGCCCCCTGCCAGCCCCAGGGCCACGACATTGCGCGCTCGCAGGGAAGCGCCCTGATCCGGAGTCGTGGATGCGTGGGCATGGTGATGCGGGTGCGGGTGTTCGTGGGTGTGGTCGGCTGATGCGTGCGAGTGGCCATGTCCACGGCGTCCGATGGCGCGGATCACGAGTCCGATGCCCAGGCCAACGACCAGCAGGCCCGAACCAGCTGACAGCCAGCCGATCACGCGCTCGGGCACCAGGAACTCGCCGGCGACCAGCATCACCAGCCCCAGCAGGAATACCCCCGCGGTATGCGTCACCGCGACCGTCAGGCCCAGGCCTGCGGCCTGGCGCACGGTCCCGCGGGAGCCGATCAGGTACGCCGCCACCAGCGTCTTGCCATGGCCAGGCGAAACCGCGTGCAGCGCCCCGAGGCCAATCGCCAGCAACAGGCCAAGCAGCAGGCCCGGGAGACTGGCGTTTCCCGCAGCCAGGGCTGCGAGCGGATCGCCCGCGCTGGAGCGCGGGGTTCCCGCGGCAGGCTGCGGGTCGGTGATGGACGCCGCCTGTCCTGCCGCGATACGCCAGGCCGCGTCTCCCGAACGGATATTGAGTGGCGCGTCCAGCGATTCTTTCGGATAGGCGGTCAACAGGGTTGAGGGACTGTGGCTCGGCGCGCTCGAGCTGGTGATGGTGGCGCCCTCCCCGGAGGAGATAACGACCTCGTGCCAGCCCAGGTGCCCGTCGTTGGCGAGATCGGCGACCGTCAGGCGATGTTCGCTGCCCGTGAGCGACAGGTCGGCCACGAGCGGGCACACGAGGCGCAGCGTTTCGAGTCCCCCGGCCCCGGGCGGGAAGCTCAGCCCAGGCTGCGAAGCGGACCGGAGCGGGAGCGTCACCGAATCGACCTGAACCGAGATCGTGGCCGCCGCGGATCGGCAGGTGGCCTCGGCGAACGCCATTCGCTCGGCAGCGCTGGCGCTGCCGTCATGGTCGCGATCCATCGCCTGGAGGGCGGCGAAGGCCGGGATCTCTGCCATGTCGGTGACGTAGTCGAGGGAGATGCCGGAGGACGCCACGACGACGTCGATGGCCCGGTTGACGGTGAAGTTGCCGAGTGGATGCGCGGCAGTGGGCGAGACGACGACCAGGCTGAGCAGCACCGCGCTGACAAGCAGCGCCCCTCGGCGCAGCAGGCCGCTCCTCACCGCAGTGCCTCCCCGCCGAGCGCAGCGAGCGCCTTTTCGGCAACCGGAACCTGCAGCGGCGGCAGGACCGCGGCACCGGCGAGGGCGCTGCTCAGCAGTCGGCGGGCGTCGTCGGCTCGGCCCTGTGCAGCGGCGATCATGCCCGCGTGATACGCGATCCGCGGGTCGGGAGTGCCGAGCGCCAGCGCTGCCTCGGCCTCGGTCGCGGCCTCGGCCAGGTCACCAGACGTGAACAGGATCCAGGCCAGCGCGTCGTGTCCGTACACGTCCTTGCGGACCTGGAGCTCGGCCCGGGCCAGCGCCAATGCGCTGGGTAGATCGCGGTCGTGATCGGCGGCGAAGATGACCAGCTGCCGGTTGTAGACCGAGCCAGTGGCTCGGGCCACGGCTCCGATGCGCTCGACCAGGGCGTAGGACTGCTCGGCGGCGGTCGCATCGCCGGCCAGCGCGTGCAGATCCCCCAGTGCGGACACCATCTCCGGCTGCGGGATCAGGTCGGTTGCCTGCTTGAGAAGCGCGATCGCCTCGTTGCGCCGTCCCTGTGCTTCCCGAACACGCGCCAGACCGGCGAGGGCAGGCACGTATTGCGGGAGATCGTCGAGGGCATGCTGGTAGGCGGCTGCCGCCGCGTCCGCGTCACCGCGGGCCCGGTACAGCTCCCCGATCTGGAACTGATAGAAAGCGGTCGACTCCGATGGCGGCTCATCCACCATGGCGTCGATCGCGCGCTGCACGAGCCCAATGGCCCGATCCAGGTCGCCCTGGATGAAGGCGAGGTGCGAGAGGCGGCTCCACACCGGCGCGGACGCTGCCTGGGCGTCGAGCGCCAGGTAGCTGTCGCTCGCGACCTGGACGTCGCCGAGCTCCAGGCTCGCATCGCCGAAGGTCGCGAGCGCCGGAAGCTGATCCGGTGCGCCGGCGAGAATGGCGCGGGCTTCGTCTCGCGCACCGACGAAGTCGTGGACCGCGAACAGGATGGTGGCGTGCAGCTCGAGCGCGGGCAGGTAGGTGGGGTTGACCGCCAGCGCGCGTCCGACAGCGGTGCGGGCGCGGTCGTAGTCGGCGAGGTCGCCGGTGAGGCGCGCGCGGCCGACATAGACGGTCCCAAGGTTGGTGGCCGCGATGAAGTTGGCCGAGCTGGTGTCAAGGGATTCATTCCACGCCTTGATCGCCCCGTCGTAGCGGGCCATCAGCCGCTCGGATCGACCCGACGGCGCGGCATCGTCGAGAGGGGCGGCGAGGTTCGCGGTCACTCCGCTGGATGCAGCGCCGGGTGCCGGCTGGGCTGTGAGCAGCCTGACGGCATACGTTGCGCCGAGGACAAGGACAACCGCGATCGCCAGGGAGGCGAAGCGGGGTCGGACGGGGTGGAAGCGCGGCATGCCAATCATCGTTCTTCGCTCGTGACAGGTGATCTGAGATCGAGCGAGCCGGCGCGGAGCCGGCTCGCTCGATGCGAGGTCAGTGAGGCTTGCCCAGGAAGGGGAAGCTCTTCAGGTAGTCGGCATGCTTGGCGACGCAGTCGCCGGCAGCCGGGTTGTGGAGGACGATCTGCAGCTCTGCGTCGATGACGTCATCGGTCAGGGCTCGACCGTTGAGGATGTTGGTCCCCTTGGAGGTCGTGTCATAGGTGATGACATCGGGGATCAGAGCCGCCGCCAGCCCGTTGGCATCGGTGGCCGAGTATCCGCCGAGGGCTTGGAGGACTGCCGAGACGTTGCCGCGGAACGGCATGCCCGCGTCGTCCTGCTTCGAGGGCGGGGTGACGTTGAACAGCTCCTTGTCCGTCCCGTGGTTGAACACGGTGTTGATCGCCGGCCGGCCCATCTGGTCGACCATGGTCCAGGTGTTGCCGGTCTTCTGCCGGGTGTCGGCCCAGACGCCGATATGCGTGCCGAGCCAGCGGTCCGGCACCTCGAGCACGATGGCCAGCGTGTTGAGCGGCGCGAAGAAGTCGGTTCCCGTGCCGTCCGGATCGGGATCGACGCCCAGGCTGCAGAGACGCTGCGTGCTCGCCGGGTCGATGCCCAGCTGGCCGCGGAAGCCGATCAGGTCGAAGAAGAAGGGATCGGAACGCTCGCCAGCGAAGACGTTGGTCCCGCTGAGGCCCTTGTTGCCGCCGTGCTCCTTCGTGTCTCCGGTCTCGCCCCAGGCAACAACCTGCCCGCTGCCGCTGGCGTTCACGGCTGCGGCGCCGGTATAGCGCCTCACCTTGAAGTCCTGGCCGCCATCAGACTCGGGCTTGCCGAAGGTCGTGACGAACGAGACGTCCTGGATCGCGTCTCCGTTGTTGTCGATGTTCAGCCGATACTGGACGTTGGTCGCGTACAGGCCGAACGGATCGATGGTCGGGATGTTGACCGCCGGGTTGGTGGTCATGGCCAGGACCGTGTGGTTGTTCCTGGTCGGAAAGACGTAGACATCGTTGATGTCCCGGTCGCCCTTGAGGGAACCGCCGCTCAGCGACCCGAGCGAGGGCGCATCGAGGTGGTCGGCGGCTCCGACCCGGAGCGCCGCCGAACCGACCAGCATGGCCAGCGCGGTGAGCACCAGGACGAGTGGTCCGAACACGGACCGCAAGGCAAGTGCACGCATGGTTCTCTTGATTCCTCCGTTGTGGACTCCGATTGGTCTCATTGGCCGGCGGGCGCGGACTCCGAACGCAAGCCTGGCTGGAGGGAGTACGACGGCGTGAACCCGGCGCATCACCGGAGAACGAGAAAGCCGCCACCCGGAAAGGGCGGCGGCTTCGCCGATCGGAGGCGGCCCTGGGGTCGCCATCGGTCTATTCCAGGTAGTCCTTGAGCTTCCTCGAGCGGCTCGGGTGCCTCAGCTTGCGGAGTGCCTTGGCCTCGATCTGACGGATCCGCTCGCGGGTCACGTTGAAGTCGCGGCCGACTTCCTCGAGGGTCCGGCTGCGGCCGTCCTCCAGCCCGAAGCGAAGCTGCAGGACTCGCCGCTCGCGCGGGGTCAGGCTGTCGAGCACGCCTTCGACCTGCTCCTTGAGGAGCTGATGGCTGGCCGCATCGGCCGGTGCCACGCTGGCCAGGTCCGGGATGAAGTCGCCAAGGTGCGAATCCTCCTCCTCGCCGATCGGCGTCTCCAGGCTCACCGGCTCCTGGCTGACCTTCATGATCTCGCGCACCTTCTCCGGCGAGACCGTCTGCGGGCCGGCCGCCTCCCGCTCATCGGTCTCGGCCTCGGTCGGCTCGCGCTGCAGCTTGTCGCGCAGCTCCCGGATGATCTCGTCGCGGCTCATGCGCCGGGCGATCTCCTCCACCGTCGGCTCGCGGCCCAGCTCCTGCAGCAGCGTGCGGCTGACCCGGATCAGGCGGTTGATCGTCTCCACCATGTGGACCGGGATGCGAATCGTGCGGGCCTGGTCGGCGATGGCCCGCGTGATCGCCTGCCGGATCCACCAGGTGGCGTAGGTGCTGAACTTGAAGCCCTTCTCGTAGTCGAACTTCTCGACCGCACGAATCAGCCCGATGTTCCCCTCCTGGATCAGGTCCAGGAAGCTCATGCCGCGCCCGATGTACTTCTTGGCGATGCTGACCACCAGGCGCAGGTTCGCCTCGGTCAGCCGCTTGCGGGCATCGACGCTCTGCTCGACCAGGCGACCCGAGCGCTTCTCGAGCGGCACCTCGGGCGGAATGGTCGGGTCGTAGCCGAGCTCGTGCAGGTAGGCGGCGTCGTTGCCGTCCTCGATGTACGCCCGCACGATGCCCTGTGCCGTCTCGCGCGCCCAGCGCTCGAGCTCGACCAGCTCCACGGCGCCGGCGTGGTCGAGCACCTTTGACCGATACGAATGGCCGAACAGGATCGCCTGCTTGAGGGCGTCGCCGGCGTCATCGCCGATCAGCTTCATGATCGACTCGGCGTGCATGATCCGCTCCCGCGCCTCGTCGTCCAGGTCCGGTGCCTTGCGGGCCTTGCTGAACTTGACCGCCGGCGGGGTGATCGTCTCGCTCCGGGCGACCCACCAGTCGATGGCGTCGCGCGTCACGCGAGCCGAGTCGCGAGGCAGGTCGAAGGCACGCATCGCAGCCATGCTGCGGGCCTTGGGCTCGGAGCTGGTGCTGACCCAGGTGTACAGGTTGACCAGTGCGCGCGCCGGATCCTCGACCGCCAGCTCGCCGAGCTCGATCGCCTTGGCGAGCACGACCTCCTCCTCGGCGGTCAGCAGCGCGACCTTGCCGATCTCCTTGAGGTACATCCGGACCGGGTCGTCGATCCCGATCAGGTCTGCCGCGAGGGCGTCGAGATCCTCGTCGAGGCCCTCGCGCTTGATGACGGCGGCCGTCTCCTCGGCATCCAGCCCGGCCTCTGCGATCAGCGTCGGATTGTTGTCGGCATCGAGCACCTCGACGCCGCTTTCCTCCGCCGCGGCGTACAGCTCCTCGATCTCGGCCGGGTGTGCCTCCGGCTGGGGCATCGCCTGCAGGATCTGGTCGTGCGTGATGAACCCGTCGTCGCGGCCGCGAGCCAGCAGCTCCTCCAGCGCGGCGGGAAGAGCGCGCCTTGCCTCGGCAGAGGGTGATTTGGCAGCCGGGCTGCGACGGCGCGGCGCAGCCGGCGAGGCCGGAGCCTTGACGGCCGGCGCCTGAAGGGCGGGGGCCTTGGCCTTGGCGGCCGGTGCAGCTTTCGCCACGAGGGCGCGGGCCTTCGCCTTGACGGCCGGCGCCTTCACCTCGATCTGCGCCTTGGTCGGCTTCTTCGGCACCTTGGTTGGCGCCT
>JALYUB010000002.1 GCA_030853945.1 Chloroflexota bacterium | reverse complement strand
CGGCGCCCGAACAGCGGCAGGTCGGCGACGGTGTCGTCCGCGCCGGCGATGCGGGCGGCCAGGATGCGACCCGCAAGGCGTGCCGGGCCCACGCCGTTGCCGGCAAAGCCATGCGCGTAGAGAACCCGGCCGCCGTGCTGGACGCCCAGCTCCGGAAAGCGGTCCGCCGTGATGTCGATCGGCCCGCCCCACGCGTCATCCAGGCGGACGTCGGCGAGCATCGGGAAGAGGTGGCGGAAATTGGCGACCACGCGCTCGATCGCGTGCGAGTCGTCCGTGAACGTCGGGCCGATGCGCCCATCGAAGCCGGCCGCTCCAACGCCTGCGCCGAACGCGATGCGGCCATCGCGCGTGGTCCGGAAGTAGCTGATCGTGAATCGCGAGTCGGCAATCGCCTCGCCGCCGGTCCAGCCGAGCTCTGACAGGCGGTCGGGGATCGGCTCGGTGAGGACGATGTAGCTGCCCCACGCCAGTACCCGCGTGCGAAATCCCGGCCAGCCGGCTGCCCAGGCGTTGACCGCGAGCACCACCCTCTCCGCGCTCACGCTGCCGCGCGCCGTCACCAGGCGGACGGGGGAGCCGGGCCGCAGCCGCTGCACCGCCGTTCCCTCGTGGACCTGGACGCCGCGCTCCAGCAGGACGCGCCGCAGGCCGCGGGCCAGCAGCGCCGGCTGGACGGTTGCGGCGCTGGGCAGGAACACGCCGTCGGTGAACGCGGGTGAGGCGCAGATCCGATGCACCTCTGCACGATCCATGTGCACCAGCTGCCCGGCTGCGCCCAGCCGCTCGAGATCGGCGATCGAGTCGCCCCAGTCGTTGGCCGTACCGGGGAAGGCGTTCACGCGCAGATAGCCCTTCGGCGTGAACCAGGCATCCACACCGTGCTGCTGACACCACCGGCCGATTCCGCTCACCACCTCGTCGGAGGCTCGCGCGATCTCCATGCCCCGATCCGCGCCGTAGCGCTCGACGAGATACGGCAGGTACTCCCACCAGCCGTGGAGGAAGCCGCCGTTGCGACCGCTGGGGCCACCGCCGCAGATGTCCGCCTCGAGCAGCACGATCCGGATGCCGGGTGCCATCTCGGTCAGGAAGTAGGCGGTCCACATGCCGGTGTAGCCGCCGCCGACGATCGCCACGTCCGCGGAGGTCTCGCCGAACAGCGATGGAGCGAGAAGCGGCGGCTGCTCGGCGGCCAGCGCCTCGCGAAGCCACCAGGCACGGCGAAGACCGGGGATGGGCAGCGGCTGCAGGGCTCGGGCGGTCACGTCCGGCGATCCTACCCCCGACCGACGTCGCGCCGACCGCCGGTGCTAGCATCCTCGCCTGATGCGCCAGACTGATCCCGCCCGCACGCCCGTGGTGGTCGATGGCCTGCGCACGCCGTTCGGCCGCTACGGCGGCGCCCTGCGCGAGGTCCGCCCGGATGACCTGGCAGCGCACGTGATCCGCGCCCTGCTCGACCGTACCAGCGTGGATCCGGCGGCTGTCGACGACGTGATCCTGGGCGCGGCCAACCAGGCCGGGGAGGACAACCGCAACGTCGGGCGCATGGCCGCGCTTCTCGCCGGCATGCCGATTGGCGCGCCTGGCCAGACCGTCAACCGCCTGTGCGGCTCCGGCATGCAGGCGGTCATCGACGCCGCGCATGCCATCACTGCCGGAGACGGAGACCTGTTCGTGGCGGGCGGCACTGAGTCGATGACCCGCGCTCCGTTCGTGATGGCCAAGCCCTCGGCCGCCTTCCCGCGCGGCGAGCAGACGATGTACGACACCACGCTCGGCTGGCGCTTCACGAACCCACGGCTGGCCGATGCCTACTACCCCTACTCGATGGGCGAGACAGCCGAGAACGTGGTCGAGCAATGCGGCGTCTCGCGCGAGGACCAGGACCGGTTCGCGCTCGAATCGCACCGCCGCTGGGCTGCGGCGGATGCCGCCGGCCGCTTCGCCGACGAGGTGGCCCCGATCGAGGTGCCGGCCGCCAGGGGCGCCACCAGCACCTTCGATCGCGACGAGCACCCACGGCCCGAGACCACGCTGGAACAGCTGGCCGCCCTGAGGCCCGCTTTCAAGCGGGATGGGTCGGGATCGGTGACCGCCGGCAACAGCAGTGGCATCAACGACGGCGCCGCGGCGCTGCTCGTCACGTCCGAGGCGAAGGCGCGCGAGCTGGGGCTGCGGCCCATCGCTCGCATGCTCGCCAGCGCCGTGGCCGGCGTGGATCCGGCAACGATGGGCCTGGGGCCGATCCCGGCCAGCCGCAGGGCGCTGGAGCGCGCCGGGCTCGGCATCGCCGACCTCGACCTGGTGGAGCTGAACGAGGCCTTCGCCGCCCAGGCGCTGCCGGTCATGCGCGAGCTGGGCCTGGACCCCGAGAAGGTCAACGTCAACGGCGGGGCGATCGCGATCGGGCATCCCCTTGGGGCGTCCGGCGCCCGCCTGGTGGCGACGCTGCTGCACGAGATGCGGCGTCGAGGCGCTCGATACGGCCTGGCAACCATGTGCATCGGCGTGGGGCAGGGGATCGCATCGGTCTGGGAGTCGATCGAGTAGGAGATCAGCCCAGGCGCAGCTGCGGCAGGACCCCCTCCTCAAAGGCTCGGATGAACTCGGCCTGGTTGCGGCCGACGTTGTGCAGGTGCACCTCGTCGAAGCCCATGTCCACGTACTTCTGGATCTGCGCGGCGTGCTCGTCGAGGTCGGCCGAGATCAGAACCCGATCGGTGAAGTGCTCCGGGCGCACCAGCTTCGCCATGTTGGCGAAATCCTCGGGGTGCCGGATGTCCTGCTTGGGGAATGGCATGCCGCCGTTGGGCCACTCCCGCATGGCATTCGCCTCGGCCTCGGCCGGAGTCGGGGCCCACGAGATGTGGATCTGGAGCAGCTTCGGCATCGCGGCCGCATCCTTGCCCTCGGCGGTCGCACCCTCGTCGAACTTGGCCCACAGCATCTTGATCTTGTCGTCCGCCGCCCCGACCGTGATCATCCCGTCGGCGTGGCGACCGGTGCGCCTGGCGTTCACGGGCCCGGCAGTGGCGACGTAGATCGGGACCGGCCTCTCGGGGCGCGTATACAGCTTGGCCGATGCCAGCGTGAAGTACTCGCCATCGTGCCTGACGACGCCCCCGCTGAAGAGCTTGGTGATCACCTCGATCGCCTCGAACAGCATGGCGCTGCGGATGCCGATCTCGGGCCACTCGCCGCCGATGATGTGCTCGTTGAGAGCCTCGCCGGCGCCCAGCCCGAGCCAGAAGCGCCCGGGGTACATGGCGCCCAGCGTCGCGGCCGCGTGCGCGATCACGGCGGGGTGGTAGCGGAATCCCGGGGTTGTGACGGCTACGCCGAATGGCAGCGAGGTGCGCTGCCCCAGCGCGCCCATGAAGCTCCAGGCGAAGGCGCTCTGGCCCTGCTGCGGCGTCCATGGGTGGAAGTGCTCGCTGACCATGAATCCGGCGGAGAAGCCGGCAGCCTCCGCCTGCTGACACCAGTCGAGCAGCTCGGTCGGATGGAATTGCTCGAGCATGGCCGCGTAGCCGATCCGCGTCATGGCCACAGCCTACCCGAGTCGGGCTTGCGCAAGGACACGAGGAAGCCGCCCCGCACGATGCGGGACGGCCTCTCCGGGAGGGTCTGGAGGTCTGGAGGTCAGCTGGTGGCGGCGGCCGGGGTCTGGCCCGGCTGCGGCTGTCGGGGCCTGGGGAAGCCGAGGCCACGACCCGCACCGTGGCCCGGGAAGGTGCCATCGGCCAATGCCTTGTCGAGCTGGGCCAGGATCGCGTCCTCGCGAGCCTGCGTCAGCTTCTTGGCGGTCACGAGCGCGTCCAGGTTGGCCTTGGCGGCGTCATGGATGGCCTTGCTGACGTCGGCGTAGCTCTTGCCGCGGTCGCTCGTGATCTTCTGAAGCGAATCGCCGCTGCGCAGGGCGGTGATGAGCGCCGCCTTGTCCATCCCGAGTGCATCCGCAGCCGCGCCAAGCAGGTCGGCACGGAGCTCGGTCCGGGCTGCATGCCGGAAGAAGCCGCGGAAGGCTCCGCCGAGCAGCCGGCATCCATCGCCATCGGCCTTGCCGATCGCGGCCTTCATGCGGTCCGCCACGTCGGAGGGCAGGTCGCCCGCCGCCACCGCGGCGTCGATGGTGGCAATGGTGGCCGCCTTGGCCGCCGGGACCAGGGCGTCGACCGCTACGCCGAGCTTGGCGGCGAACGTCTTCTGCCACAGGTCGCAGTACTTGCCCGCGTCGACGGCGGTGGCCGGCGCATTCGCGGTTGATGTGCCGGGTCCGGCAGCGGAAACCGCGCTGATCAGGGTCCCGCCCACGAGCGCGGCGGCGACGAGGCCGCCGGCGATGCCCAGGGTCTTGAGGTTCTTCACGGTGCTGGTCCTCTCGATCGTCGTCGCTTGCTGCGACTGTGTTGGGACGGAGCATCCGGGCTGCGGATCAAGAACGCGTCAAGATCGGCCGCCGCGGTCTTGACATCCTCTGAATGGAGCGACCTCTAGGATCTGCCCATGGGACGTGCGCGAATCCTGATCGTCGAGGACGAGCCCCAGCTGCGGGGGCTGCTGCGCCTCTACCTCGAGCGAGCAGGCTATGCGGTGGCCGACGCCGGAGACGGCGCATCTGCGCTGGCTGCGTTCAGGGCCGATGGCGCCGACCTCGTCATCCTCGACCTGATGCTGCCTGGCATGCAGGGCGAGGCGGTGCTCGAGGCGCTGCGGGAGGCCGCGGACGTCCCGATCCTGATCACCAGCGCAAAGCGCTCCGACGCGGAGCGGATCGCCGGCCTGCACCTCGGCGCCGATGACTACCTGGCCAAGCCGTTCAATCCGCACGAGCTGACGGCCCGCGTGGCGGCCATCCTGCGCCGGACCCGGCCGGCGGTGGAGAGCGTGGCGATCCTGTCGATGGCCGCCGGTCGACTCGTCCTCGATCCTGCCTCCCGGCGCTACACCCTGTCAGGCGGCGAGAGCGGCCGCCTCACGCCGGGGGAGTCGGCGCTGCTGGTGGCGCTGGCGCGTCGTCCCGGGTCGGTCGTGGCGCGCGAGCAGCTGCTGGAGGTGGTGGCGCGACGGCCGGACGAGGTCTTCGAACGCGTGGTCGACGTGCACGTTGCCAATCTTCGCCGCAAGCTCGGCGACGACGCCGGCGACCCGTGGCTGATCGAGACCATCCCCGGTACCGGCTATCGCCTGGTCGCGGCCAGGGATCCTGCATGACTACGTCGGTCGATCAGGGCCAGGAGGTCCGCGGGCAGCCACTCAGCCTGCGCCTGGCGGTTGTGCTGTCCGTCGCGGTGCTGGGGGTGCTGCTGATCACCGGGCTGGCGGTTAACCGGGTGGTCAGCGGCTCCCTGGAGGCGGAGCTGAGCGCCGCGGAGCGCGATCGCATCACCGTGGTGGCGGGGGCCATCGGCGACGTCGACCTGACCCTGCCCCGGGTGCGGCGGGGGATCGAGGTTGTGCTGCGGCGCGTCGCCGCCACGACGCGTGGTCGCGTGCAGCTCGTCGCGGCGGACGGCACGCCGGTCATCGATGTCGGCACGCGCCCCCCCGGCCCGGCCACCGAGACGATCGAGCAGCCGATCCCCAACTCCAGCGCGAAGCTGCTGATCGAGGTGCCTCGCGCTGACCGCGCATTCCTGCGGGTCTTCAACCTGACCCTGCTGGCTGCCGGCATCCTGGCGATCGTGGCGGTGGTGGCTATCGCCCTGCTGCTCTCCGCGCGCCTGACGCAGCCGTTGCGCGGCGTTGCGGCGGCCGCCCAGCGGTTCGGCCACGGCGATCTGAGCGCCCGCGCTCGCGGCGGGCCGGACCGTGAGTCGAGCGCGCTGGCGGGCGCCTTCAACGTCATGGCGGAGCGAGTGCAGCGCTCCGAGATGCTGCGCCGCCGTGCCGCAAGCGACATGGCTCACGACCTGGCGACGCCGGCCACGGTGCTGGAGTCGCAGCTGCAGGCGATGGTCGACGGCGTGGTGCCGGCCGACCGCGAACAGCTCGACCGCGCCCGAGCGGCCGCAGGGGCGCTCTCCGGCGTGATCGCGCAGCTGGGGGAGCTGGTCGATGCGGAGTCCGGAGCCCTTCAGCACCGCCAGCTCGAGCAGCCCCTGGGTGAGCTCCTGGCCGAGGTCCGCAGCGCGATGGAGCCACTCTTCCGCCAGCGGGGCGTCGGCCTCGCCGTCGACGAGGTGCCGCCCTCGCTGAGGGTCGAGGTCGACCCGACCCAGGTCGGACGCGCCCTGCGCAACGTGCTCGCCAATGCGGCCCAGCATTCATCGAGTGGCGGCACCGTGCAGGTCGGGGTCGAGCCACTGGCAGGGGAGGTGACGGTGCGCGTCACCGACACGGGGTCGGGGATCGCGACGGAGGACCTGCCGCACGTCTTCGAGCGCTTCTATCGCGCGGACCAGGCGCGGGGCGCAGGCGAGCCTCGCAGCGGGAGTGGGATCGGGCTGACCATCGCCCGGGAGCTGCTGGCGGCCAACGGCGGCCGCATCGCCGTGGAGCGCAGCGGCCCCGACGGGACCACCTTCGCGATCGTGCTGCCGCGCGCGGGCTAGGGCCCCGTCAGCTCCCAGCTGCGCTGGCGCGGCAGCGCCAGCCAGTCGGCGCGCAGGATCGACATCAGGTGGACGTCGTGGTGCGCTCCGCGGTGGAAGCGCGCCCGGCGCAGAACGGCATCGGTCTGGAAGCCCGCCTTCTCGTACGACCGCATGGCACGCGCGTTGTAGTCGAACACCTCGAGCTCTATTCGCTCCAGCCGCAGCTCGCCGAAGCCGAAGTCGACGAGGGCGTTGAGCGCATCGGTCCCGTAGCCCTGGCCGAGGTAGCGCCGATCGCCCAGGAAGATGCCCACCGTCCCGCCGCCGTTGACCTTGTCCACGTCATGCAGGAACACGCTGCCGATGCTCCGCTCCTCCCCGAGCAGGCAGATGGCGTACGGGTAGGTGGTCTGGCCAACCTGGCTCAGCATCTCGGTGGAGAAGCGCTCGGCCGATGCGCGACTCCAGGGCGACTTGGCGCCCAGGAAGTGCCCCACCTCCGCGTCGCCGGACATGGCCGAGTCGGCGATGACATCGGACGGCTCGACCGGCCGCAACCAGACCCGCTCGCCGCGGATCATGGGACGCGGCGCGGGCGCCTCGGCATCGGTCATGCCGGGCATGATACCGATGGCAGGTGGCCGGTTGCGTCGCCCCCTCCGGCCGCGTACCGTGGCCGCCACCATGGACCTCGAGCCCGACGCCAGCCTGGACGCCTGGTATGGCCGATTTCCGGAGGGCTGGTGGGGCTACCACTGGAGCCTTCCGCGGCCGATGAGCGCAGTCGAGATCGTGGGCAGCGGCAGCCTGGACGCGCGGATGATGGCGACCCTGTGGGCGGTGACCAGCCGACGACGCAGCGTGATGCTTGCCTCCGAGGCGCCGATGGCGGGCAAGACCACCACCCTCTCGGCACTGGTCGACTTCCTGCCCGACGGCACGGTCGGCGTGTTCCTGCGCGGCTGGCGGGGCGACTTCGACTGGACCGATGAGATCGGGCCCGACCGCGGCTATCTGCTCGTCAACGAGATGAGCGATCACCTGCCGATCTACGTCTGGGGTCGCAACGCCCGTGGCGCGCTCGAGCTCGCCGGGCGTGGGTACGGCATCGGCGCCACGATGCATGCGGACTCCCTGGCCGAGGCACTCGACCTGCTCCGCGGCGAGCTCGGCGCGACCGACGCGGACCTCGCCGGCCTGACGGTCTATCTGCAGTACTCCGCCTACCGCACCCCGGCCGGCATGTATCGCCGCGTCGAAGAGGCATGGCATCTGCGGCTGGACGATGCCGGGTTGCTGGCCCCTGTTCGCCTGGCCGCGATCGAGGGTGGACGATCGCCGAGCCTGACCGGAGCGCAACGCGAGCCGGTCCCGCCGCTGCTCAGCAATGACGGGGGACGCACGGGTCGTCCGCTCGTCCACGATCCGACGGCGTACGCTGTGCTGGCTGCCAGCCTGGGGCTCGGCGCTGACGCGCTGGAGGCGGAGCTGGCGGAGCGTTCAACCTACCTCGCCACCCTCGCTGAGCGCGGCATCTGCGATCCCGCCACGGTCGCGGCAGCCGTCGCAAGCTATCCGGCGCTGCCCGAAGGAGCCATCGCATGACGGAACGACCGACCATCGCCACGCTCGGCGAGCTGCGGGCCAGCGGCTACGGGTCGCGCAGCGTCAAGGAGGAGATGCGGACCAACCTGGTCGATCGGCTGCGTCGCAACGAGCCATTGCTGCCGGGGATCATCGGCTACGACGAGACCGTCATTCCGCAGGTCGAGAACGCGATCCTGGCCGGCCAGGACATCATCCTGCTCGGCGAGCGCGGCCAGGCCAAGAGCCGGATCGCCCGCTCGCTGATCGGCCTCCTCGACGCGTGGGTTCCGGCAGTGGCCGGTGCCGAGCTGCACGACGACCCGCTTCGCCCGGTCAGCCCGTACGCCCGGGCAATGGTGGCATCGCAGGGTGATGCGACGCCGCTGACGTGGGTCGCCCGCGAAGACCGCTACGGTGAGAAGCTGGCCACGCCGGACATCACGATCGCCGACCTGGTGGGGGAGGTCGACCCGGTCAAGGTGGCGGAGGGTCGCTACCTGTCGGACGAGCTGACCATCCATTACGGCCTGCTGCCTCGAACCAACCGCGGCATCTTCGCGCTCAACGAGCTGCCGGACCTGGCGGAGCGGATCCAGGTCGGCCTGCTGAACCTGATGGAGGAGCGCGACGTCCAGATCCGTGGCTACAAGGTGCGGCTCGACTTGGACCTGTTCGTGGTGGCGTCCGCCAATCCGGAGGACTACACCAGTCGCGGCCGCATCATCACGCCGCTCAAGGATCGATTTGGGGCGCAGATCCGAACTCACTATCCCGAGGATCCCGAGACCGAGATCGCGATCATGGAGGCGGAGTGGCTCGCCTTCGACGACGAGACGGCCGCATCGGTGCCGGTCCAGGTGCCGTCGTTCATGAAGGAGATCGTGGCCGAGCTGTCGCAGCTGGCACGCCGCTCGTCCGAGGTGAGCCAGCGTTCCGGGGTGAGCGTGCGGGTCACCATCGCGAACCACGAGACGCTGGTGGCCGCCGCCCTGAAGCGCGCCGTGCGGCTTGGCGAGCCGGTCGCGGCACCTCGCGTCAGCGACCTCGGCGCGATCGTGGCCTCGACCGCGGGCAAGATCGAGCTCGAGACGCTCGGCGACGAGACGCGCGAGGAGAAGGTGATCGAGAAGCTCGTGCAACGCGCCGTGGTCAATGTCTTCAACCGGCACTTCTCGCTGTCCGAGCTGGTCGGGCTGGTCGAGCGCTTCGAGGCCGGCGCCGAGGTCGAGGTGGGCGAGTACGTCTCCTCCGACTCCCTCGGTCTGCTGGTGGCCGAGCTGCCCGAGCTGAGCCGCGCCGTTGCCGGGCTGGACGTCGGCGAGTCGCCGGCAGGCATGGCCAGCGGCGTCGAGTTCGTGCTGGAGGGGCTGCACCTGAACCGGAGGCTCAACAAGGAACGCCGCGGCGGTGGCGTTCGCTACGCTCGCTGACGGCCCGAAACCGAGGCGTTCATGAGCCTGTACCGCTACGCCCGCTGGGACGGCAGCCAGGGCCTGCCCCCCTTCGACGCGGATGACGTCCTCGACGCCCTGTCGGACGACATCCTGGCGGAGGGCGATATCCGCCGCGCGCTGCAACGCCTGATGCAGCGCGGAATGCGCGGCACCCGTGGCGGCGACGTGCCGGGCCTGCGGCGGATCGTCGAGCAGCTGCGCGCCCGCCGCGCCGAAGAGCTGGCCCGGTCGCACCTGGACGGCATGCTCGAGGGCGTGGCCGATCGACTGAATGCGATCGTCGAGCAGGAGCGGGCGGGGATCGAGCGACGGCTGCACGATGCGGAGCAGCGAGCCCTCGACGCTGCACCGGGTCCAGCCCAGGACCAGGCCCGGATGGGCGAGCAGATCCTGCGACGCACCGGGCAGCAGCGGCGTGAGCGGCTGGACGCACTGCCGCCCGACCTGGCGGGTCAGCTGGCCGGACTGCGCGACTACGAGTTCATGGATCCCGATGCGCGGGACGCGTTCAACGCCCTCACCGACGAGCTGCGCCAGCAGCTGCTGCAGAACTACTTCCAGGGGTTGAAGGAGGGGGTCTCCGGCATATCGCCGGAGGATCTCGACGGGGTCAGGGCGATGGTCCGGGACCTGAACAAGCTCCTGGAAAAGCACGCCTCAGGCGCCGATACCCGCTCCGATTTCGCTGGCTTCATGGCACGCCACGGCCACCTCTTCCCGCCGAACATCGAGAACGTCGACCAGCTGATCGATCATCTGCACCGCCAGGCGTCGCAGATGGCCTCGCTGATGGCGTCGCTCAGCCCCGAGATGCGCGCCGAGCTGCAGCAGATGATTGACGAGCTGCTGCGCGACGACCGGCTGCGCTGGGACATGGCCCGCCTGGCCGGGACCCTGCAGGCGCTAAGACCGGATCGGCCCTTTGGCGAGCCGTACCCCTTCAGCGGCGACGAGCCGCTCGGCCTGCCCGAGGCGCTGTCCGCCATCGACCGCCAGCAGCGGTTCGACGCGATGGAGGAGGAGCTGCTGGCGGCACGCGACCCTGACGCCCTCGAGCAGATCGATGCCGACGCCCTCAAGGACCTCGGTGGGGACGAGGCGACCGGCGATCTCGAGCAGCTGCGTGCCCTGACTCGCGCGCTCGAAGAGGCGGGCTACCTGGAGCACGACGATGGCCAGCTGGCGCTCACCCCGCGCGCGGCCCGCAAGCTTGGGATGCGGGCGCTGACCGACATCTTCAGCCGGCTACGGCGTGAGTCTCTGGGCGGACACGCCCTGCCGTCCGTGGGCACCGGCGGCGAGCAGACCGACGACACCAAGCCATTCGAGCACGGCGACCCATTCTCGGTGGATCTCAACCGCACCCTGTTCAACGCGATGGCTCGCAACGGGCCCGGCACGCCGGTGCAGATCGCGCCTTCGGACTTCGAGGTCCATCGGTCCGAGGAGACGACGGTCAGCTCCACCGTGCTGCTGCTGGACATGAGCCGATCGATGCTGCTGCGCGGCTGCTCGACCGCCGCCAAGCGGGTGGCGATGGCGCTGCACACGCTGATCCACACCAAGTACCCGCGCGATCGCCTCTATGTGGTCGGCTTTGCCTACTACGCCCGCCAGATCAAGCCGGAGGCGATCGCCACCCTGTCGCCATACGAGTTCGAATACGGCACGAACCTGCAGCACGCACTGATCATCGCCCGCCAGCTGCTCGGCCGCCGCAGCGGTGGCAACAAGGAGATCGTGGTCATCACCGACGGTGAGCCGACCGCCCATATCGCCAATGGCCAGGTCGAATTCGCCTACCCGCCCACGATGCGCACCATGCAGTCCACGCTGCGCGAGGTGGGACGCGCCACCCGCGAGGGGATCGTGATCAACACGTTCATGCTCGAGCGATCGCGCTACCTGTCCGAGTTCGTCGACCTGATGAGCCGCATCAACCGCGGGCGCGCGTTCTACGTCGAGCCGGAGCACCTGGGCGAGTACGTGCTGGTCGACTACGTCAGCAAGAAGCGCAAGCGGGTCGCCTGACCTCGCAATGCCCAGGCCGATGAAGATCGGCGTGCAGCTCCCCGAGGTCGAATGGGTGGCGCGCTGGCCGCAGCTGCGCGAGATGGCCACCACGGCCGAGGCGATCGGCCTGGACTCGGTCTGGGTCGGCGATCACCTGCTCTACCGCGGAGACGGACGCCCATCGCGCGGCCCGTGGGAGGCGTGGACCACGCTAGCGGCCATCGCCGCCGTCACCGAGCGGGTGGAGATCGGGCCGCTGGTGGCGGCGACCAGCTTCCACAACCCGGCCATGCTCGCCAAGCAGGCCGCCACGCTCGACGAGATCAGCGGCGGACGGCTGATCCTGGGGCTGGGGGCGGGCTGGAATGAAGCCGAGTATCGCGCCTACGGCTATCCGTATGACCATCGGGTCAGCCGGTTCGAGGAGGCATTCACCGTCGTCCGCTCGCTGGTGGCCGATGGGCGCTGCGACTTCCATGGCACCTACTACGACCTTGCGGACTGCGAGCTGCTGCCACGCGGCCCGCGCCACGCCCATGGGGAGGGGCCGCCGCTGATGGTCGGCTCGATCGGCGAGCGGATGCTCTCCATCACGCTGCCCCATGTCCAGGCCTGGAACGCGTGGTTCACCTGGTTCGACAACAGCGTCGAAGGCTATCTGCCGATGCGCGACACGGTCGACGCCGCGTGCCGGGCGGTGGGTCGCGACCCGGCCGAGGTCGAGCGCACCCTCGCGCTGTTCGTTTCCTTTCCCGGCGCCCGGGGCAGGTCGCTGGGCGACCTGACCGACCCCGAGGTGGCGCCGATCGCCGGCGACCCCGGCAGCCTGGCGACGGCCCTGCGCGCCTTCGCGGCAGAGGGGGTCGGCCACGTCCAGCTGGTGCTCGACCCGATCAACGCAGACACCATCGCCGGGCTGGCTCCCGTGCTCGCGCTGCTCGACGGCTGACGGCTGCTATCCTCGGCGCATGGAGGGTTCGCCGGCCCCGATTCCGCTCGGGTCGACCGGGCGCCTGGAGGCTCACCCGTTGACCAACGCGGTCGGCAACCATGCGGTGCTGGTGCGCGAGGGCGAACAGCCACGGGCACTGCTCACCGCCGAGGCGGGCAGCGGCGAGCGCCAGCGCGTGGTGGTCGTGCCGCTGGACAACGAGGTGGAGCTGCGGGTTGACGGCGATGCCATGGCCATCTGGCTGTCACAGGGCTCTATCGGCCCTGCCCCCTCGAGCGTGCCGGGCTGGGCCAGCGGCATCGGCTTCGTGCTGGTGATCGCGGTGGTGGGCTTCGCGATCCTGGGCAGCGTCACGTTCTTCGCCTGGCTGTTCGGGGTGCTCGGATGGGCCTGAGGCCGCCCACGTCGGGCCTGATCGGGATGCGCATCGGCCAGGAGTTCGGGCCGCCGGAGGAGTTCTCGCGGTCCTTCGAGCGCGCCCTGGAGCGGGGCGGCGACCGCGGGGCGACCCTCGTGGCCGTGCTGGACCGGGGCGACCTCGCGACCCATATCCCGCACGTCGACGGGCCGTCCTGGAACACCGTGCCGCTGGTGCACCTGCACCGCGGCCGGCAGCCGAGCGCCGACGAGTGGGCCGTCGCCAATGCCATTGTCGAGCGCCTGGAGCGCTACCGCTGAGCCGATGGACGAAGGGCGCGGCCCCTGGCTGCGGGCGATGATGGGGCGCTTCGCCACCGGCGTGACCGTGGTCGCGGCGCGTCACGGACCGCTGCTGGCGGGCATGACCGCCAACGCGATCGCCTCGATCTCGGTCGACCCGCCGCTGCTGATGGCCAGCATCAACCGCCAGAGCGAGACGCACGTGGCCATCCTGGGCAGCCACTCCTTCGCCGTGAGCGTGCTGGGCGCCGACCAGCAGCCGATCGCCGAGTGCTTCGCGCTGCCGACCACGGCCGCCAAGCTGCAGCGCTTCTGCGACGCACCCTGGCACGAGGCGGAGACCGGCTCGCCGATCGTCGACGGCGCGATCGCCTACTTCGACTGCCGCCTGAGCGACTCCCACGCCGCCGGCACGCACACCATCTTCATCGGCGAGATCGTGGCCGCCGGCTATGAAGAGTCCGGCGAGCCGCTGCTCTGGTTCGGCTCCCGCTACCGCCGCATCGCGGGCGACTAGACGCCGATCGCAGCCAGCGATTCGCCGAGGACGCCGATCGCGGTCTCGACCTCGGCATCGGTCGTGACCAGCGGCGGGATGACCCGCACCACCTGCCCGTAGGTGCCGCAGCTCAGCAGCAGCAGCTTGCGGTCGAAGGCCTCGTGCAGGAGAGCCTTGGCCAGGTCCGGGCGCGGCGTCAGCTCGTCACCCTGCGCGAACTCGATCCCGATCATCAGGCCGCGGCCGCGCACCTCGGCCACGCAGCTGCGCCCCTCGGCTGCGCTCCGGATGCCGGCCATCAGTCGCTCGCCCTGGCGTGCAGCGTTGGCCAGCAACCCCTCCGACTCGATCACGTCGACCGTGGCCACCGCGGCAGCGCAGGACACGGCGTTGCCACCGTACGTCCCGCCATGCGACCCCGGGCCGAACCTGTCCAAGAGCTCGCGTCTGGCCATGATCCCCGACAGCGGCATGCCCGAGGCGATCCCCTTGGCGATCACCACGATGTCGGGGCGCGCGTCGACCCAGTCGGTGGCCCACATGCGGCCGGTGCGGCCCATGCCGGACTGCACCTCGTCGGCGATGAGCAGGATGCCGTGGCGGTCGGCGAGCTCGCGCAGGGCGGGCAGGAATCCGTCCGGCGGGACAACGTAGCCGCCCTCGCCGAGGATCGGCTCCACCAGGAAGGCGGCCACGTCATCGGGATAGATGACCGTCGCGAACAGCTCCTCGATGCCGGCTAGGCTATATGCCACGGCGGCATCGGGGTCGCGGCCGGTCGGGTTGCGCAGCACGTACGGGTACGGCGCGAAATGCACGCCGCCCAGCAGGGGCTCGAAGTGGCCGCGGTACTTGACTCCCGAGCTGGTCAGGGCCATTGCCCCGTGGGTACGCCCGTGGAAGCCGCCGCGGAAGGCGATGACCGCCGGGCGCCGGGTCGCGTACTTGGCCAGCTTGACCGAGGCCTCGATCGCCTCCGCCCCGGAGTTCGACAGGAACAGCCCTGCCTGCTCCCCGTCGCCCAGGCCGGGGAACGTGCGCGGAAGTCGCTCGTGCAGCTCGAGGCCCGGCTTGTGGTACAGGATGTTCTGCTGGGCGTGGATGATCCTGCCCGCCTGCTCGGCGATGGCAGCCGCGACCCGCGGATGGGCGTGCCCGGTGTTGGTGACTCCGATCCCGGACGTGTAGTCCAGGTAGCGTTGCCCGTCGATCGTCTCTATCCAGGAGCCGATCCCGCGTTCGACCACCAGCTCGGTGTAGCGTGCCCAGACCGGCGGCACGCCCGCGCGACGCTCCTCCCAGGCGGCGATGTTGTCGGCATGGTCGGTCATCGGCTGGCGACCGTTGCAACCGGGCCGCCCGCCTCGGCATCGCGGCCACCGCGGCGCCCCGCCCAGATCTGGACCGCGATGAAGAGGAAGGCGACCAGGAAGAAGACCGTCCCCAGGGCGTTGACCTCCGGTGGAATGCCGATCCTGCTCGCGCCGTACACCCAGAGCGGGAAGGTGACGGTGTGACCCGCGCTGAAGAGGGTGATCACGTAGTCGTCGATCGAGAGGGCGAAGGCCAGGAGCGCCGCCGCCAGGATGCCGGGATAGATGATCGGGAAGGTGATCCTCCAGAAGGTGGTTCGCTCGTTGGCATAGAGGTCCATGCCGGCCTCTTCCAGCGAGCGGTTGAAGCCGATCAGCCGGGCCCGCACCGTCACCACCACGTAGCTGATGTTGAACATGATGTGGGCGACCAGGATGGTGGCCATTCCTCGGCCGGTACCAACGGCGACCCACAGCGTGAGCAGCGAGGCCCCCAGGATGATCTCCGGTGCCGTCATCGGGATGAAGATGAGCAGGTTCATCACCGACCGCCCCTGGAACTGGTAGCGCGTCAGCGCAAGCGCGATCATGGTCCCGAAGGCGGTCGCCACCACCGTGGAGACGATGGCGATTGTCAGGCTGGTCAGCATCGGGTCGGTGATGTCCGAGCGGCCCCAGATGGTCAGGTAGTTGTCCAGGGTGAAGCCCTGCCAGGTGATGTTCTGGTGCCCGCGCGGGTTGTTGAAGCTGAAGATGATCATCACCACGATCGGCGCGAACAGGAATGCGACCACCACAGCCGTGAACCCCGGCAGCAGCCAGCGTGTGAAGCGCGGACCGCTGGTCATTGCGTCAGCCGATCGCTGCCGACGATGCGCGTATAGATGCCCACCAGGAGCATCGTCCCGGCAACCAGCACGAAGCCCAGCGCGGCGGCCGCCGGGAAGTTGTTCACATTGAGGAAGAGGCGCTGGATCACGTTGCCGATCATGGCCACGTCGGGATTGCGCGCGCCGATGATGTCGGCATTGATGAAGTCGCCGACGGCGGGAATGAAGGTCAGCAGAGACCCCGCCACGACGCCCGGCACGGAGAGCTGGAAGGTGATGCGCCAGAACGCCTGACTTCGGCTCGAATACAGGTCCGCCGCCGCCTCGATCAGGCGGCGGTCGATCTTCTCCAGGGCGACGTACAGCGGGAGCACCATGAACGGCAGGAAGTTGTAGGTCAGGCCGAAGATCACCGAGGCCGGTGTAGCCAGGAAGCGGAACGCAGGGTCCAGCAGCCCGGCGTCCTTGAGCGTCCCGAATATCAACCCGTTATCCGACAGGATCATCCGCCAGTTCAGGGTGCGGATGACGAAGCTCACGAAGAACGGCATGACCACTAGGAGCAGCAGCGTGTTCTTCAGCCGTCCGCCATAGAAGGCGATGGTGTAGGCCATCGGGTAGCCGATGGCCAGGGTCAACAGGGTGGTTGCCAGCGCGTAGCCGACGGAGCGGACGATGAGGTTCCCGTAGGCTCCCACCACGTCGGGGTAGATGCCCCAGTTCCAGGTCAGGTGATATCCCGCGCTGAGCGACCCTTCCTGGAGGGACATGACCAGCATGAAGGCCATCGGCACCGCAAAGAAGAGGAGCAGCCAGGCGGCTCCCGGCAGCAGGAGCAGGTAGGGCGTCAGGCGGCGCAGGACACCAGACATCTGCGCTGCCCTATTGCCAGGCGGGCGCCGGCGGAGTCGTCATCCAGCGGCGGTGGTAACCGCGAGGAACAGGTCGTTCCACTTCTTCTCGTCGTCCGGATTCTCGAACTGGGGATAGTCGAACGTCTTCGCCAGGTCGTCGGCGGTGGGGGCGACCACGCCAGCCAGGGTGTCGTCGTAGTCGGCGGTCGCCGTATCGCCCGATGCGCGGGCAGCGTCGGCGTCGGCCTTGATCTTTTCCCCGATGCCCTTGACCGGCGTGTAGTAGCCGATGTACTCGGACAGCAGGGTGGCCGGGGTCGGGTCGTACCAGTAGTTCATCAGCTCGTGCGCCTGCTCGATCAAGGCCGCCTTCTTGGGAATGACCAGGTTGTCATTCCAGCGTGGAGCCCCGTCGGCGGGGATCACGAATTTCACCTTCGGGTTGTCGTTGAGCTGCATCTGGGTCACGTCGCCGGACCACGCGACCGAGGCGACCAGGTCGCCGCTGGCCAGCGAGTCGTAATACTCGTTGCCGTAGAACCCGCGGAACTGGTGGTTCTTGGCAGCGGTGAGCAGCTTCTTCTGGGCCTGCGTCGCGTCTGCCACGGTCGCCGTGGTCGGGTTGATGCCAAGCGACGCGAGTGACAGGGTCATCATGTCGCGCATGTCGCTGAACCCGCCGACTCGACCGGCGAACTTCGGATCGAGCAGGTCGTCGAACTTGGTGATCTCGCGGCCGGTCAGGTTCGGGTCGTAGCCGATGCCGGTGATGCCGCCCTGCCACCACACGCTGTACTTGTTGTCGGGGTCGAACCAGAGGCCCTTGGCGTAGTCGGCGCAGTTGGCCGTCCAGAGTGGCAGCTTGCTGTGGTCGATCTCTTCGAGATAGCCCAGGTCGGCCATCTTCTTCACCATCCAGCTGGTGGGGCTGATGACGTCCCAGTTGGTCGCATTGCCGGCGGCTAGGTCAGGCTGGATCGTTCCGTAGAACTCCTCGTTGTCGTTGATCGACTCCTTGTAGTCCACCTTGATCCCGGTCTTCTTGGTGAACGCAACGATCGTCGGGTAGTTGCCCTTGTCGTCGATATCGATGTAGAGCGGCCAGTTCGCCCACTCCAGCGTGGTGCTCTTGGTGGTCCCCCCGATGCCGCAGGCGGCGAGCAGCGATGGTAGCGTCATGGCGGCGCCCAACGCCACGCCGCCGCGCCCGGCGCGGCGCATGAAGGTCCGACGCGAGATCAGGTCACGCCGCATCAGCTGGTCAATCGCGAGCTCGATCTGGCTGCGGCGCTCCGGGTCACTCATCGGTGTCTCCTTCTTCGGTGAGGTGCGGATCGCCCGCGACGTGCTCAGCAGGCCCGCTGATGACGAACGTATGCTGCGGCTTCCAGGTGAGCAGTACCTTCTGGCCGCTGGCCAGCAGCTCAGCCGCACCGGCCGTGTCCAGGTTCTGGGCGTAGACGGTGAGCCGATGGCCCTCCGCGGTCTGTACAAGGTATTGGGTGCTGACGCCGATATAGCTTGCGTCGAGCACCGTCCCGCTCAATGCGTTGAGGCCGTTGCTGGCGCCCGTGTCCGCCCGGGCATCGACTCGCAGCTTCTCGGGTCGCACGCCGACACGCACCGCACCGCTGCTGGCCACGCCGTCGGCAGGAGCGCGCAGCAGCGTGCCGTCGCCCAGGCGGACGGTGATCAGTGAGCCGTCGCTGCCGGAGACCTCTCCTTCGAGCAGGTTCGAGACGCCCAGGAAGCCGGCCACGAAGGCGGTCCGCGGCCGCTCGTACAGCTCTTCGGGATTGCCCAGCTGCTCGATCCGGCCGGCGCGCATGACCGCGATCCGGTCGGACATGGTCATCGCCTCTTCCTGGTCGTGGGTGACGTAGATGAAGGTGATCCTCACCTCGGTCTGGATCCGCTTCAGCTCCAGCTGCATCTGCTTGCGCAGCTTCAGGTCCAGCGCGCCAAGCGGCTCGTCGAGCAGCAGGACGCGCGGGCGGTTGATGAGCGCCCGCGCAAGCGCCACGCGCTGCTGCTGCCCGCCTGAGAGCTGCGACGGCTTCCGCTTCTCGTAGCCCGGCAGCTCGACCAGCTCGAGCATGGCCTTGACCTGCGTTCCAATCTCGCCGTCGGGCACCTTGCGCCGGCGCAGCCCGAACGCGACGTTCTCGAACACGGTCAGATGGGGGAACAGGGCGTAGTTCTGGAACACCGTGTTGACGTCACGCTTGAACGGCGGGAGGCCGGTCACATCGGCGTCACCGAGGTAGATCGTCCCGCTGCTCGCCTCCTCGAAGCCGCCGATCATGCGGAGGGTCGTGGTCTTGCCGCAACCCGACGGGCCGAGCATCGAGAAGAACTCGCCACGCTCGATCTCGAGCGAGAGGTCGTCGACGGCCACGACCTCATGGAATCGCTTCGTGATGTGGTCGAGCCGGACGTCGACGCTTGGCGGTACCAACGGATCCCTCGTGCGAGCGGGAACCTGGTCGGGAAGGGCGGCCGCGCGGGCCAGATCGGCAGTATAGGACCGCGCTGTCGGCCGGTGTCAACGAGCCGGACTGCTAGACTCGCGCGACCGATGGACTTTGCTCTCTCGCCGCAGCATGAAGAGATCCGGCGCACCGTTCGCGACTTCGCCGAGCGTGAGATCGGGCCCGTGGCGGACGAGATGGAGCGCCGCGGCGAGTTCCCCGCCGAGATCATCCGCAAGGCGGCCGGACTGGGCCTGCTCGGGGTCCCGTACCCCGAGTCGGTGGGCGGCACCGGCCTCGACTCGCTGGCCTACGCGATCACCGTCGAGGAGCTGTCGCGCGTGTCGGGCAGCGTTGGGATCATCGTCAGCGCCCACACCAGCCTTGGCTGCGCTCCTCTCTACACGGCAGGCACGCCCGAACAGCAGGAGCGCTACCTCCGGCCGCTGGCCAGCGGCGCCAAGCTCGGCGCCTACGGCCTGACCGAGGCGGGCGCCGGCTCCGACTCGCGCGGCACGCGCACCCGAGCCCACCGGGACGGCGACAGCTGGGTGCTGACCGGCAGCAAGCGCTTCATCACCAACGCAGGCGTGGCCGAGACGTACATCGTCACGGCCGTCACGGATCGAAATGCCGATTCGGGCAAGATCAGCGCCTTCATCGTCGAGGCGGGCACGCCCGGCTTCTCCATCGGGCGCATGGAGGAGAAGATGGGGCTGCATGCCAGCAACACCGGTGAGCTGCTGTTCAACGACTGCCGCATCC
>JALYUB010000071.1 GCA_030853945.1 Chloroflexota bacterium | reverse complement strand
AAACGCACGAGCGCCGGTGCCCGCCCAATGACACCGGCGCTCGAAGGAGGGAGGGTGGAGGCAGAAACCCGTTGGTTTCCAACTCGCAGGGTGAACCTTAGGGAGGCAGGGTGAATCCCAAAGGCGGGCTTGGCTTAAGAAACCTGAACCTAACCGGCTCTACATCGCCTCGGGCGCCGAGATCCCCAGGAGGCCGAGCGCGTTGGCCAGCACCTGCCGGGTCCCATCGGTCAGCGCCAGGCGCGCGCGCGAGAGCGGCACCTCGGCCGGCTCGTCGGGCAACACCCGGCAGTCGCGATAGAAGGTGCTGAACAGCTGCGCCGTCTCGAGGCAGTAATGAGTCAGCTCGTGGGTCTCGCGCCGATGGGCGGCATCGGCCACCACCTCGGGCAGCGCAAGCAGGCGGCGCAGCAGGGCCTGCTCGGCTGGATGGGTCAGCAGGGCCGATGCGTTAGTGGCGTCTGGCGTCAGGTCGGCCTCGGCCGCCTTGCGCAGGATCGAGCTGCAGCGGGCGTGGGCGTATTGCACGTAGTAGACCGGGTTCTCGGAGCTCTGCCGCTTGGCCAGCTCGATGTCAAGGTCGATCCCCGATGTCGCGGCCCGCGAGCCGAAATACCAGCGAGCGGCATCGGCACCGATCTCGGCCAGGAGCTCGTCCAGGCTGATGAACTCGCCGGAGCGCTTGCTCATGCCGATCTCGACTCCGTCGCGCACGAATCGCACCCAAGCGATGAGCAGCCACTGCACGGCGGTCGGATCGAATCCCAGCGCCTGAGCGGCGGCCCGGTTGCGTGCCACCGTCCCGTGGTGATCCTCGCCCCAGACGTAGATCAGCTCGTCGAAGCCGCGGCTGAACTTCTGGGCGATGTAGCCCAGGTCCGAGGCGAAGTAGGTGGGCTGGCCATTCGAGCGCACGATGACCCGATCCTTGTCGTCGCCGAAGGCCGTCGAGCGGAACCACGTGGCGCCATCGGCCTCGTACACATATCCGGCTGCGCGCAGCTGCTCGATCGCCCGCTCGACCCGGCCGGCTGCGTGGATCGAGCCCTCGCTGGTCCAGACGTCGAAGCGGACCCCGAGCCGCGCCAGGCTGTCCTCGATCCCGGCCCGCACCTGTTCGGATGCCCAACGTCCCAGGACGGCCCCGGGATCCTCTCCGGCCTGCCGCGCCCGGGCATCGACCGCGGGAGGGATCTGTCCGGCGAGCTCGCTCACATAGTCGCCGTGGTAGCCGTCCTCCGGGATCGGCTGACCGTCGCGCCGCGCCTGCACGGACAGGCCCAGGTTGACCACCTGCGCGTTGAAATCATTGAAGTAGTACTCGCGCGTCACCACGTGCCCGACACCCTCCAGCACCCGGCACAGCAGGTCGCCGACGAAGGCGCCTCGCGCGTTGCCGACCGTCAGCGGTCCGGTGGGGTTCGCCGACACGAACTCGACATTGATCTTGCGCGGCCGATCGGTCTGCACCCGGCCGAAGTCCGGACCCGCTGCCAGGATGCTCGCAACCTGGCCAGCGACCCAGGTGGGATCGAGGCGCAGGTTCAGGAACCCGGGCGGCGCCACGCTCACCTCGGCGACCCCGGTGGGCAGGCCGAGGTGGCGCTTGAGCGTCTTCGCAATGCGCAGGGGCGCGTCGCGCACCACCGGCGCCAGCTGCATCGCGGCGTTGGTGGCGTAATCCCCATGCTCGGGGCGGCCCGGTCGCTCGAGGCTGATCTGCGGCCAGTCCGCACCCTCCGGCCGACGCAGCTCGCCGGACGCCTCGGCGCGGTCGCGGGCGCCCTCGACGGCGGCCCGGAGCGCGTCGCGAATCGAGGTCATCGGTCCCTCGCCAGCCGCAGCTCAAGGGCCTGGTCGGGGCTGAACCCGCGGAGGCCAAGGCTGTCCGCGGTGACCTCCAGCAGCGCCGCGGCGGGCGCGAGGCCAATCAGCTCGCAATGGTCGATGTCGGTGCCGGCTTTGCGAGCCAGGCCGCGGATCTCGCCCACCACGCGCGAGATGCCGGTCTGCTCCCAGTCGACCAGGTTCATGCTCACCTGCGCGTACCGAGGCTGGCCCGGGTTCTCGAGCGCCACGGCCATGGCCTGGACCGCCGGCAGGCCGCCCGACGACTCCCGGATCGTCTCTGCGATGCGTTGGGCGACGGTGATGTCGTCGGTCGCCAAGTTGACGTTGAAGGCGATCAGCGGCTTGCGGGCCCCGACCGCCACGGCGCCACCGCGAGGGTGCAGCCGCTTCGGCCCGAAGTCCGGGTCACGATTCGGATCGATCCCGATCTCTGCCTTGAGCCCCTCGTACTGACCACGGCGCACGTCCGCCAGGCGGCGGTGCTCCGGTCGCAGGGCCGCCTCGCCGTACAGGTAGACGGGCAGCTCGAAGAGCTTGGCGACCTGTTCGCCGAAGCGGCGCGCAAGGTCGACGCATTCCTCCATGCGGGTCGCGCCGAGCGGCACGAAGGGGATGACATCAACGGCGCCGATGCGCGGGTGCGCGCCGCTGTGCTGCTCCATGTCGATCAGCTCCAATGCGCGACCCACGGCTGCGGTGGCGGCGCGGACCACCGGCTCCGCCGGTCCGGCAAAAGTGACCACGCTGCGGTTATGCGTTTCGTCGCGCGAGAAGTCCAGGAGCGTCACGCCGTCGATCTGCCTGACAGTGCGGACAATCTCCTCGATGACCTCGGGGCGGCGCCCCTCCGAGAAGTTGGGGACGCACTCGATCAGGCTCGGCACGCGGTCCTCGCTGGGCGTGGGTTGGGCGCAGCGATGATACCCGCGGGCCCCCGCTCAGGCGTCGGCGGCCGCTGCCTGGCGCGGATCGTCGCGGCCGATGGTGTCGGGGTTCGTGCCACGCGCTCGCGCCAGGCGCTCGGCAAGCAGCTGCAGCGGGATCGCGGTGGCGAGCGCGGCGGCGACCGTGCGCGGCAGGCCGCCGGCGAGTGGCACGCTCAGGCGTCCGGCGGGCGTGCGTCCCAACGGGATGTCGTCGCCCAGGTCGGCGGCCAGCAGCGCCGCCGCGGGCATGCCGAGCTTTTCCGCCGAGCTGAGGACGGCACGCGCGCGATGCAGAAGCGTTTCGCCCCAGCTCTCGGCATCGGTCAGGACCAGGATCAGTCCCGTTCGCTCGTCGGCGGCGGCCAGGTGGCCATGTCGGATCGTCTCGAGCGGGAGTGCAGACGCAGGCATCCGCGCACCCTCCTCGATCTTGAGCGCAAGCTCGCGGGCCGCGGGGTAGTCGATCCCCGAGCCCACGGTCAGCAGTCTCGAGCACCTCGCCAGCGCAGCTGCCGCCTCCTCGACATTGGACTCGCCGTTGGCTGCTGCCAGCAGGGCGCGCACGGATACGGCATCGAGCGGGCCGGAGCGGAGCTCGGCAGCAAGGGCTGCGGCCGTGATCACCGGCGAGAGATATCCGACGGTGTGACACCAGCTCTGGTCCTGCTCGCCGGTGGTGAGCACCACATCCGCGAGTGCCGCGCCGGGGGAGCGGTCGCTGACCGTGATCAATGCCGCCGTGGCTCCGGCCTGCATGGCAGACTTCAGTGCCTCGTTGGTGGCCCAGGTGCCGCCCTCGTGCGAGATGGCCACGACCACCCCCGAAGGGGGAGGCCGGCGGGCGACCTCGAGCGCCTGCATCGACCAGACCGTGGCGCCGTCCAGGGCATCGGTCAGCAGGTCGGCGGCGATGATGGCGGCATGCTCGCTGGTGCCGCAGCCCGTGGTGAGGATCGGCCTCCGGTCGGCGGCGGCGGCGCGAATTTCCTGCGCCAGACGGAGCACAGCAGGATCGCGGGCGAGTCGCCGCACCAGTCGCTCCGCGAGCGCGGGTTCGGCGGCGATCATCTCGGTCATGGCATACGGCGGACCATCGCGTATCGCGGGAATCTCGGAGCCCGCCCACGGATCGGGGGCGTCGGGCAGCGAAGCCTCGGGGTCGAAGGAAGCCATGCCGTCGCGATGCTACGCGATGCAGGAGCCGCGGTCGCCCCTCCGCTACCCTCTGCCCAGATGAGGACGTGCGCCACGCCGTCGCCGGAATGGACGGTTTCCTGTGACTGATGCGGGCCTGCCCGTCCCGCCGCGGGCATCGTTCGAGCCGAACCTGCCGGCGGACCCGAATCTCATCAACCTCGACGACTATGAGCGCGCCGCGGCTGGACGCCTGGACCCCGGCCCGCTGGCCTATTTCACCGGTGGCGCGGGTGACGAGGTCAGCCTGCGGGACAATCGCGCCGCCTTCGGACGGCAGGGCATCGTGCCGCGCGTCATGCGCGACGTGTCGAGCGTGGACACCGCGGTGGAGGTGTTCGCTCGCCGATGGCCAACCCCGATCTTCATTGCCCCCACCGCGCTCCAGCGCATGGCCCATCGCGACGGCGAGGTGGCCACCGCCCGAGCCGCGGCTGCCCGCGGCATGACGATGACCCTTTCCACCTCGGCCAGCACGGATCTCGCAGACGTGGCCGCGGTCGGCGGGCCACGCTGGTTCCAGGTCTACCTGCTGGCCGATCCCGGACCCAGGCGAGCCATGGTCGAACGGGCGGTTGCGAACGGCTACGAGGCGCTGGTCCTTACGGTTGACCTGGCACGCATCGGCCGTCGCGAGCGTGACCTGCGCGTCGGCTTCCGGATCCCGGAGGGGGTTGACATCCCGAACGTCGCGATCGCCGCGGGTGTGGCCCCGAGCGACGTGGCGTCCGTGGAATTCACCGATCGCTTGACGTGGCCCGACCTGGAGTGGCTGGCCGGCTTCGGCCTGCCGGTCATCGTCAAGGGCATCCTGCATCCGGACGATGCAAAGCTCGCGATCGAGCACGGGGCTGCAGCCATCCAGGTCAGCAACCACGGAGGGCGCCAGCTGGACGGGGCGATCGCCAGCCTGGATGCGCTGCCGGCGATCGTCGAGGCGGTGGCCGGCCGCGTTCCGGTGCTGCTGGATGGCGGGGTGCGCCGCGGGACCGATGTGCTGATGGCGCTGGCGTTGGGCGCGACCGCGGTCGGCATCGGCCGGCCTGTGATCTGGGGGCTGGCCGTGGACGGGGAGGCGGGCGTGGGCAGCGTCCTGGACCTGCTCAGCCGGGAGTTCGAGAATGCCATGGCGCTCGCCGGCGCCGCCTCGATCGCCGAGATGACCCCCGAGCTGCTGGCCTAGCCTTCCTCCGCCATCGGCACGCGCACTCCGCGCTCGCGGGCAACCTCGAGGGCACGTTCGTACCCGGCATCAGCGTGGCGGATGACTCCCATCCCCGGGTCGGTCGTCAGCACGCGCTCCAGGCGCGCCGCCGCCTCATCGGTCCCGTCGGCGACCACGACCATGCCGGCGTGCAGGCTGTACCCGATTCCAACGCCCCCGCCGTGGTGGACGCTGACCCAGGTGGCACCAGCGGCGGTATTGACCAGGGCGTTGAGGATCGGCCAGTCCGCGATCGCGTCAGACCCGTCCTTCATCCCCTCGGTCTCGCGGTACGGCGAAGCGACAGAGCCGGCGTCCAGGTGGTCCCGCCCGATCACGACCGGGGCGGCGAGCTCGCCCGAGCGCACCATCTCGTTGATCTTCAGCCCGGCCTTCGCCCGTTCGCCGTAGCCAAGCCAGCAGATGCGCGCGGGCAGCCCCTGGAACGGCACCTTCTCCTCGGCTAGGCGCAGCCATCGGTGCAGTGATTCGTCCTCGGGGAAGAGGGCGGCCAGGGCCGCATCGGTCTTGAGGATGTCGTTCGGGTCGCCCGACAGGGCGGCCCAGCGGAACGGGCCTTTACCCTCGCAGAAGAGTGGTCGGATGAAGGCCGGCACGAAGCCGGGGAAGTCGAAGGCGTTCTCGACGCCGGCGTCGCGCGCGAAGTTGCGGATGTTGTTGCCGTAGTCGAACACGACCGAGCCCGACGCCTGGAAGGCCAGCATCGCCCGCACGTGCTCGGCGATGGATGCGAGGGATTGTTGCGTGTACGCCTCGGGGTCTGCTTCGCGCAGCGCGAGTGCCGCCGCCAGGCCGATGCCTCCCGGCACGTAACCACCCAGTGGGTCGTGGGCGCTGGTCTGGTCGGTAACGATGTCCGGGTGCCAGCCACGCTTGACGAGCTCCGGCTCGACTTCCGCCGCGTTGGCGATGAGGGCGACTGAGCGACCCTCGCAGGCGGCGCGCCAGCCGTCGACCGCCGCGATCGCGTCGTCCAGGTCGGTGGTGACCTCGTCGACGTAGCCCGCCTTGTAGCGTCGCTCGGCCCGCGCCGGGTCCACCTCGATGGCCAGCACCGCACCGCCGTTCATGGTGATCGCCAGCGGCTGCGCGCCGCCCATGCCGCCCAGGCCCGCGGTCAGCGTCGCCGTCCCCTTGAGCGAGCCATTGAAATGTTGGCGCGCGGCTTCGGCGAAGGTCTCGTAGGTGCCCTGGATGATCCCCTGGGTGGCGATATAGATCCACGAGCCGGCGGTCATCTGCCCGTACATGGTTAGGCCGGCGCGCTCCAGCTCGCGGAACTTTTCCCAGGTCGCCCAATGCGGGACGAGCATGGCGTTGACGATCAGGACCCGCGGCGCCTCCGTCGTGGTGCGGAAGACGCCAACCGGCTTGCCACTCTGCACCAGCAGCGTCTCGTCGTTCTCGAGGTTGCGAAGCTCGCGGACGATGGCGTCGAACGCCTCCCAGCTGCGCGCGGCCCGCCCAGTGCCGCCGTACACGATCAGGTGGTCGGGGTCCTCGGCCACATCGGGGTCGAGGTTGTTCATCAGCATCCGCAGCGCCGCCTCCTGGCCCCAGCCCTTGCAGGAGAGCTCGCTGCCGCGCGGGGCATGAACAGGACGCGGTCCGGAAGCGGGCTTTGCGGTCGCAGTCATGGGCCGATGATAGGACAGCGCGATACGCTCGCCCCATGGACCGCCCGATGTGGACCTGCCCCGATTGCGGACGCCAGTTCCACAACGCGAACAACGCGCATTCCTGTATGGCCCGGATCGGGGTCGAGGAACACCTGGCGGGGAAGCCTGCCGGCGTGGCTGAGGCCTATCGCAGGTTCGAGGCTCAGGTCGGTGAGATCGGCCCGATCACGGTCGAGCCGCTGAAGAGTCGCATCGCGTTCAAGGCACGAACCACCTTCGCGAGCGCGACCTTCACCAGGGGCACGTTGCGGGCCGGATTCGTTCTCGCGCGCCGCGTCGAAGATCCCCGGCTGAAGGTTGAGACGTACGGCGGGCGTCATGTTCACACCCTAAGTGTCCGATGCCTCTCACATGCCCGACGACCTCCATGGCTGGCTGTCGGAGGCCGACGAGCTCGGGAGCGTGCCTGTCGGCAGGCCCGGAGTGGCCTAGTCGTCGCCGAAGGGGTTGGGACGGGACGGCTTCGGCGGGAGCCGGAAGACGTCCTCCTCGCTCGGGCCTTTCGGGAGCGGAAGCGGCCAATCCTCGCCCTCGTCCGGCGCTGGCGTACGCGACAGGAGGTCGGCCCAGCCCACGTCAGCGGACGCTCCCTCCAGCTCGCGGCGGTATGCCGGAAAGCGCTCATCGCCGGCAGCGCGCGTGAAGCCTGCGGCTTCATATACCGATGCGGGTCCCGGCGAGAGCGACCATGGTTCAGCGACCCCCTCGGGATATCCCTCCACCGCGACGATTCCCCGCCGGTCGAGCTCGTCGCAGACCGCGCCAAGCAGGGCGGCGGCGGCATCATTGCGGTCTTGGGTGTCGGCGGTGACCTGCAGGCAGGTCACCACCCAGGGGGCCGGGGAGTCGGGTAGCGATGGATAGCGCTCGCGGATGATCTGGGCTCGCGGATATGCCGAGATCGGCCCGAACTGTGCCCAGCCGACAGCCACGCGGTCCCCGGACCCATCGGTCTGCCACGCGAGCATGCCGTAGGCGCCGGCCAGCCGCGTGCCGGCCAGCAGGCGCGACAGCTTCAGATCGGCCGCGGCCTCTGGGGTGGAGGCCTCTCGGTGCCCATCCAGTCGCTCCCAGTAGTCGCAGGTCTGGCAGCGTGCCCCGGCCTCTGCCGGACCCGGGATCGCGCCGAACGAATCCGCGTCCACCAGGGAGAAGGTCAGGCCGCTGGCGGCCATCGGTCAGGCGCCGTCGGCCGCGGCCAGCAGGTCGCCCGAATGCAGCAATTCACGGGCCGCAGCGATGTCCGGCGCTGGAGATCGATCCTCGGCCAGGTGGGGAACGCGGCTCCGCAGGCCGGCATGCGCGCGGGCCAGGCCCGCACCCGGGCGCATCGGTGCCCGGAAGTCCAGTCCCTGCGCGGCGCACAGGGCCTCGATGGCGAGCACCGTTTCGGCTGCACCCAGTATCTGCCACAGGTGGAGCGCCGCGGTGGCACCCATGCTGACGTGGTCCTCCTGGTTGGCGCTGGTCGGGATGGTGTCGACCGACGACGGATGGGTCAGCGTCTGCATCTCGTTGACCAGTGACGCGGCGGTGTACTGCACGATCATCAGCCCGCTGCGCAGGCCGGGCTCGTCCGACAGGAACGGCGGAAGGCCCGAGAGGTGGGCATCGACCAGACGGGCGGTCCGGCGTTCCGAGATCGATGCCAGCTCGGCGAGGGCGATCTTGGCGTAGTCGATCGCCAGCGCCATCGGCTCACCGTGGAAGTTGCCACCGGAGACGACCCGGCCATCGGTGAAGACCAGCGGGTTGTCGGTGACCGCGTTCATCTCGACAGTCAGTACGCGCTCCAGCTGGTCGAGGCCGTCGCGCACGGCACCGTGCACCTGCGGCATGCAGCGCAGCGAATAGGGGTCCTGGAGCCGATGCGAGCTGTCGGCGTGGGAGGCACCGATCTGGCTGCCGAGCAGGAGCGCGCGGAGATGGGCGGCGACGGCCACCTGCCCCAGGTGGGGACGTGCGCCGATCAGCTCCTCGTCGAAGGCGGCGCCGGTGCCCTCCATCGCCTCGAGGCTCATTCCCCCGATGACGTCGGCGGAGGCCGCCAGTCGTCGGCCGTCGTGCAGGACCAGCGCGGCGATGGCGGTCATCAGCTGCGTCCCGTTGAGAAGGGCGAGCCCCTCCTTGGCGCCCAGCTCGAGGGGAACGAGGCCGGCGCCGCTGAGAGCTTCGGCGCCCGGCATCGGCCCGGTCGGAGTGTCGGCCTCGCCCTCGCCGATCAGCACGGCAGCCAAGTGGGCCAGGGGCGCCAGGTCGCCACTCGCGCCCACGCTGCCGCGCGAGGGGATGACCGGGTGGATGGACTCGTTGAGCATCCCGCACAGCAGCTCGGCCACGGCGGGCCGGACCCCGGACAAGCCGATCGCCAATGCGTTGGCGCGCAGCAGCAGCATGGCCCGGACCACGTCGACCGGAAGCGGCTCGCCGACTCCTGCCGTGTGGGAGCGGACCAGGTTGCGCTGCAGTTCGGCGACCTGACCCGGCTCGATCCGGACATTGGCCAGATCGCCGAAGCCCGTGGTCACGCCGTAGACCGTGGCGCCTTCGGCAACCAGCTGCTCGATCACGGCGCGCGATGCCAGCATGCGTTCGGCCGCGTCCGGGTCAAGGGCCACCTGGCGTCCATCGCGCGCGACCGCAGCCACGTCGGCGACGGTCAGGTCGCCTCCGCTGACGAGGAGCGGCTGAGTCGGCGCAGGGTGCGTGTCGCGGCTCCTTTCCGTGTGCCCGGGAACCTCTCCAGCCTCCGTGAGGTGCCGAAGAGCGACCCTATACTACGCAGCGTGCGACGAGCCCCGGACCCCATGAGCCGTGCAGCCGCGGCAGTGGAAGGTTCGCACCCCGCAGGCAGCGCCGTGCCGAGTCCGGCATTCGCCTTCCTGCTGAGCATGATCATGCTGCCGAGCCTCTTCTGGCTCGTCACCTTTAAGCGCACGACGGATCACACCGTGCCCGAAGACTGGCTGATGACCAGTGTCATGCCGCCGTTCCAGCACTGGGTGTCGCAGCACGCTCCACCGCTCGACTCGCTCCTGATCGGGATCAGCGGTTTCGGCTCGGGCTGGTTCGTGGCGCTCGGATTCGGCGTGGCCGGACTGGTGGCTCTTTCGCGGCGCCGGACCGACCTTGCCCTGCTGCTCGCTGCCGGAACCCTCGCATTTCCCATCGAGTGGGCGCTGAAGTACTTCACCGCCATTCCCGAGATCAGCATCGGGCAGCTCGGGAATGCGATGTTCAACGTCGGGAACATCGGCCTGGACGACATCGCCGACTTCCCGGCCGGCCATGCCCTCCGTGCGACCGTGTTCTATGGCCTGCTCGCGTTCTGCGTGGCGCGGGTCAGCATGGATCGGCGGCCTGGAATGATCGCCTACGGCGCGGCGGTCGGCCTGATCGCAGCGATCAGCCTGATCCGCCTCTATCTCGGCGCCCACTACCCGATCGATCTGCTCGGCGGCTGGATGGCAGGGGGAGCCCTGCTCTCGGTGATCGTGGCGGTCTACATGCTGTCGGTCGATCGACGGCGCACGGCCTGACCGATGCTCGACTTCATCGATCGCACGGTCATCCCCTTCTTCCTGTCGCTGTACGACGCGGTCGGCTATCTCGGCGTGGCGATCGCGATCGGCCTGGAGACGTTCGTGCCGATCGTGCCGTCCGAGGTGATCGTCCCGATGGCGGGCTGGAAGGTGAGCCAGTCGGCCACCGATCCGGCGATCTTCGAGCCGCTGACTCACGCGCCCTGGAACTGGCTGATCGTGCTGCTGATCGCCACGCTCGGCGCAGTGGCAGGTTCGCTGGCCGGATACCTGATCGGCGCATGGGGCGGGCGCCCGCTGCTCGATCGGTTCGGCCGCTACGTCCACATCAAGCCCGATGACCTGGACCGCGCCGATGCCTGGTTTGCGCGCTACGGCGATCGGGCCGTTTTCTTCGCCCGCCTGGTGCCGTTGCTGCGGGCGCTGATCAATTACCCCGCGGGGGTGGCGCGCATGCCGGTGGGCCGCTTCCTGCTCTTCAGCGCGCTCGGCTCACTGCCGTGGAACGCGGCGCTCCTGCTCGGCGGCTTCCTGCTCGGCGAGAACTACCGCCACCTGTACGACGCGATCCGCCCATTCGAGCTGCTGATCTACGCCGTGGTGCTGCTCGGCATCGCTTACGTAATCTACCGATGGCTGCGAGGCAGACGTGGTCTGTCCGAGGCCGCGAGCTAGCGGCCAGACAGCCTCGATGGACGTGACATTTCGACCCGCGACAGATGCTGACGCGGAGCAGGTCGCATCGGTCCTGCTGGCTTCGCGGAAGGCCTTCCTGGCATTCGCCCCCTCGGCACACGCCGATGACCAGGTGCGTGTGTGGGTGGCGAAGGCGCTGATCCCTGGGGGCGGCGTGAGCGTGGCCGTCGATCGAACCTCGAAGGAGGCCGTGGTCGGCATGATGGCCCTCTCGCAGCAAGACGGCGTGGGTTGGATCGACCAGCTCTACCTGGATCCGTCAGTGGTCGGCCGTGGAATTGGAACGCGGTTCGTCAAGCTGGCAGAGGAGTCCGCGGGCAGTCCGATTCGGCTCTACACCTTTCAGGAGAACGTGGGCGCTCGTCGCTTCTACGAACGACTGGGTTTTCGCGCGATTGCATTCAGCGACGGCGCGGACAATGAGGAGCACTGTCCCGACGTCCTGTATGAATGGACAGCGCCCGCGTCTGATTGACCGACGCATCGGCCTGTGCCACGCTGCCGGGAACTGAACGATTCATCGCCTTCGGGGCGGGGTGAAAGTCCCCACCGGCGGTCGGCTCGCTGACGCGAGCCAGCCCGCGAACCCCATCGGGCCTGGTCGCCGAGGAGAGGCGGTCGGGGCAGACCCGGCGGGGCCGACCTGACCCGGCGAGCGCGAGGCTCGCAGGCTGACAGGGCCGACGGTCACAGTCCGGATGGGAGAAGGCGACCGCGAGGCGTTCCTCCGACGCATCGATGGCTGAAGGCGCGCGTTCGCGCTTGGAGTCTCGAGACGGCGGCAAGCGTTCCGCGGCCGGGCCCCGCATGTGGTGGCAGGCCAGGCCATACGGAGCGGAGGATGACCCTCGACGCGGCGACCCAGGGCAGACGGGCGGCGACGCACGCCGGCCTGTCGGTGCGCCTCGATGACCTGAGCCTCTCGTTTTCGCCCGGCGTCGCTCCCTCGCTGGCGCTCCGTGGCCTGACCCTCGACATCCCGGCAGGCAGCCTGACAGTTGTCATCGGGCCGAACGGCTGCGGCAAGAGCACGCTCCTGCGGCTGATCGCGGGCCTCCTTCGGCCGACGAGCGGCAGCGTCCTGCTGGGAGATGGCGAAGCTGGCGCCCCACCACGCGCCGGCGACGGGCGGGTTGGCCTCGCCTTCCAGCAGCCGCGCCTGGTGCCGTGGCTCTCGATACTCGACAACGTGGCGCTGCCCTTGACCCTGCGGGGGATCGCAGCGGCCGAGGGACGCGAGCGGGCGCGCGAGGCGCTCGCATGGGTCGGGCTGGCCGAAGCCGCCCCACTGCGACCGGCCCAGCTCTCCGGGGGGATGGCGCAGCGCGCGGGCCTGGCCAGGGCGCTGATCAGCAACCCGCCGATCCTGCTTCTCGACGAGCCGTTCACCGCGCTGGACGCGCTGACCCGCGAGGCCTTCGACGGCGAGCTGCAGCGCCTGTGGATGGATCGGCCGCGGACGGTGGTCCTCGTCACGCACTCGGTCAGCGAGGCGGTCCGGATGGCCGATCGGATCGTGGTGATGACGGCTCGACCGGGAAGCGTGGCGCGCGTCGTGCCGGTGGACCTGGCGCGCCCTCGCCCCGCCGCGCAGGCGGGGGTCCCGGCCGCGGTGGCGATCGACCGGGCCGTGCGCGCGACGCTGGCCGATGTCCATCCGGCCGAGCTCACCCCGTGGGTCGATCGTTGAAGCGCGCCGTCCCAGCCCTCATTTCCCTGGCCGCGTTCCTGGTGGCGTGGAAGGCCGTCACGCTCTTGACCGGCACGCCCGACTACATCCTGCCTGCCCCCGAGGTGGTCGGGCAACGGGCGCTGCGGGCGATCGGCTCCGGGCTCCTGTGGGAGCACACCGCGGTGACCCTATCGGAGATCCTGCTCGGCTTTGCCCTCGGCGCCGTGTCTGCCTTGGCGGTGGGCACCGCGCTGGGCAAGAGCGTGGTCGTGGAGCGCGTCCTGTCGCCGTACATCGTGGCCGCCCAGTCCGTCCCGATCCTGGCCCTGGCGCCACTGCTCGACATCTGGTTCGGTGGCGGCCTCCTGGCGCGCGTGCTTGTTTGCGCGCTGATCGTCTTCTTCCCGATCGCGATCGCGACGATGGTCGGGATCCGCTCAGCGGATCCCCTCCTCGCCGAGATGTTGCGGTGCCTTGGCGCGACCCCTGGTCAGCTGACGCTCAGGCTGGAGATCCCATCGGCTCTGCCAGTGATCTTCGGCGGCCTGCGGGTGGGGGTGACGCTGGCCGTCATCGGCGCGGTCGTCGCCGAATGGGCCGGCGCCAGCACTGGCCTGGGCGTGCTGATCAACATCGCCAACCAGGGCCTGTTCGACACGCCGCTCATGTTTGTCGCCCTGGCCGCGTTGGCCGTCATCGGCATCAGCCTCCACGGCTTGGTGGTGATTGCCGAGCGCCGGCTGGTCCTCAGCTAAACAAGAAAGGAAGACCGATGTCCCTGCGCCCATTCGCTGCGTTGCTTCTCGTTGCCGGCCTGGCGGCCGGGTGCGGGCCGACGCAACCGGCCTCGCCGTCAGCGGCGTTGCGGCCGATCACCCTGCTGCTCGGCTTCCAGCCGGACGTGCAGTTCGCGCCGTTCTATTACGCCCAGCAGCAGGGCGAGTACGCCGCGTACGGATTGGACGTCACGATCCAGTACAAGAGCGACGCGGACCTGGTCCGGCTGGTTGGCGACGGGCAGGCACAGTTCGGCGTGGCCGACGCCACCGACGCGATGATCTCGCGTACGCAGGGAATCCCGATCAAGTACGTGGCGACCCTGTACCGGCTCTTCCCGGTGGCCCTCATCGGTCGGACCGGCACGGTGCCTGCCGAACCGGCCGAGCTCGCCGGCAGCCGGATCGGGACGCCCGGGCGCTTCGGATCCTCTTGGCACGCGCTTCTGGCGCTGCTGCAGGCGGGTGGGCTGACCGCCAACGACGTGAGCATCCGCGAGTACCCGCAGTTCAACCAGGTGGACGGGCTTCTCAATGGCGACGTGGATTTCATCACCGGCTTCCGCAACAACGAGCCTCTGCGGCTTGCTTCTCGCGGGATGGCAACCGACCAGCTGACCGTGGAGCAATTCGCGCCCCTGCCGGGTCCGGGGATCATCGTCGGGGACGATCTGCTGGCCGCTGACGCGTCGCTCGTCCACGACTTCATCAACGCCACCGTCCAGGCCCAGACCCCGATCGCCGCCGATCCACAGCTCGGCGTGGATGCCGCAGTGGTCGCGGTGCCGACGATCGCGTCGGACAAGGCCACGGCACTGGCAGTGCTCAAGGCGACGGTCAAGCTGTGGAATCCCAGTGGCGGCCTGTCCCCGCTCGTCGACCCGGTGGTCTGGGCCAGCGGCTACGAGACGATGAAGAAGCTCGGTTTCATCGATGGCTCCGTGCCGCTGTCCCAGATGGCGCTGCTGGAGCCATCCGCCGCACCATCGGGGTCTCCCTGATCGGTCAGGACGCGGTTCGCGCCGGCAGCGAGGAGAGATCAGGAAGG
This sequence comes from Chloroflexota bacterium, assembly GCA_030853945.1. Lineage (GTDB taxonomy): Bacteria > Chloroflexota > Limnocylindria > QHBO01 > QHBO01 > CF-167. Next base: position 15,381 of record JALYUB010000071.1, on the reverse strand, counting down.
GCGTAACGGTCCAGGGCGGGCTCGTCCCGCGACTCGGCGCGCTCGGCAGCCTCGACCGTCTGCTCGAGCAGCATCATGGTGGTGACCGGCCCGACCCCGCCGGGCACCGGCGTGATGGCGGTGACCACCGGCCGCACCGCGGCGAAGTCGACGTCGCCGACGATTCCGGCGGGCGTCGTGTTGATGCCGCAGTCGATCACGACCGCCGAGCGGTTGACCATCTCGGCGCGGACCAGCCCCGGCGTCCCGGCGGCCACCACCAGGATCTCGGCGCGCCGCGTCTCGCGCGCCAGGTTGCGGGTGCGCCGATGGCAGATCACCACCGTCGCGTCCGCCGCCAGCAGCAGTGACGCCGCCGGCCGACCGACCACCGCCGACCGCCCGATGACCACCGCTCGGCGGCCGGCGATCGGGATCTCGTAGGTGCGCAGGATCGCCATCACCGCCAGCGCAGTGGCCGGCACGAAGGTGCGCTCGCCGCGGGCGATGCGGCCGGCGTTCAGCGGCGTCGCGCCATCGACATCCTTGGCCGGATCGATCAGGGCCACGACGGCGTTGACGTCCAGGTGCGCCGGCACGGGCTGTGCCACGACGATGCCGGCCACGCTCGGGTCGCGGTTCAGCGCGCCGATCCTCGCCGCCAGGTCGGAGAGCGCGACACCCTCGGGCGGATCGATCTCGATCGCCTCCACGCCGACGCTCCGGGCGGCACGCCAGACGCTGTTCGCGTAGACGGCCGACGGGCCACGCGCATCGAAGCGAATGATCGCGAGGCGCGGAGTCGCGCCGGTTCGGTCGTGCAGATCGGCGATGCGGTCCGACAGGTCGCGCCACAGGCGCGAGGCCACGGCGCGACCGTCGAGAATGCGGCCGCTCATGCGGGCACCAGACGCGCGTCAACGGCTCGCAGGGCTGCCGCTTCGCGTTGTGCGGCCACCGCCTCCAGGCGGCTGATCTCGCCGGGAGCAGAGAGACGCAGCGGCTCGTCGGCCGCGAGGTACGGCAGGTTGATCCGGACGTTCAGCAGCGCGCCGCGCAGGGCGGCGGCAGCGAGCTGGGCGGCCACGCCGGCATCGCTGACCGCATTGCGATTGCCGATCGGCGCTATCCGCTCCGCCAGCTCGAGCACCTCGGCAGCAACGGCGGCGGTCCGCAACGGGACGCGCGCGGCGTCGACCATTGCGCCTCGGAGGGCGCTGGTGCGGACCTCGCGGTCCGCCTCGGAATCCCTGGGCATGTGGCGCGCGCGAACGACCGATTCGTACGCCGTGGCGTCCTCCACGGCCAGCTCCAGCAACAGCTTGCGATGGCCGAGCGCGTCGGTGCGCATCGCAGTCACCGCGGCCTCGTGCTCGGCATACTCCGGGCGTCCGCTGGTCAGCGCGGCCACCATCGCCACCAGCGCAGCGCCCATGGCACCCGCGAGCGCGGCTGCGCTGCCGCCACCCGGGACCGGGTCGCTGCTGGCCATCCGCTCCGTCAGAGCGTCGAATGTCAGGTCAATGAGTCGGGGAGTGTCGCTCATCGGCGAGCTGCCTCGTGCCTGCCTGGGCCTCCGCGCGCCGCCCTCGGGGTGCCTCAGGCTCGATTGTACGGGCTAGACTCCGAGCCGCATGAAGCAGAGCGGCTGGCGCATCGCGTTGATCACCACCGTGCCGCCAGTGGCCGCCGCGCTGGTCCCGGTGCTGCGCCAGCTCGGCCACGATCCGGTGGCCGTGATCGGAGCGCGCCGCCGACAGCCTGCTCCGGCCGGCCGCGAACCGATGGGAGACGAGACCGCGCCGGCCGGCCTGGATGTGCTGCTGGCGCACGACAAGTGGTCGGTGGAGGCGCTCCTCCGCTCGAGCCGGCCGGACCTGGCGTTGTGCTGGGGCTTTCCGTGGCGGATCCCGCAGGCGGCGCTGGATGTTCCGCCCCTCGGCTCGATCAACTGCCACCCGGCGCTGCTTCCTCGGCACCGCGGCCCGATTCCGCTGGCGTGGGCATTCCGCGACGGGGACGGCCAATTCGGGGTGAGCTGGCACCGGATGGATGCCGAGCTGGATACGGGCCCGATCCTGGCGCAGGCATCCGTTCCGATGCAGGATGACGACTTCGGCATCGAGACGGTTGGGCCCCGGCTTGGGGCGGTGGCGATCGGCCTGCTGCCCGAGGTCCTGGCGCGCATAGCAGCAGGCGATCCCGGCGACCCGCAGCCGACTGAGGGGATCAGCTGGGCGGGCCACTTCGGCGAGGACTATGCCACCGTCGATTGGTCGCAGCCAGCTCGTCGCATCCACGACCAGGTCCGCGCCTGGGCGTTCACATTCGACCTGTCGCCGGTGGTCGGCCCGATCGCGGAGCTGGACGGCAGGCGCGTCAGGCTGATGCGAACCAGCCTGACCGATCCTGGCGGTGACGCCCGACGCGTCGAGACCGGCGACGGACCACTCTGGATCGTCGAGGCCGCAACGCTCGGCTGAATCGGCGGGCTACGCGGCCTCGTCGAGGGCGTCGACGAACCAGCGCCGGCGCCTGCGGTCGAAGACAAGCGAGGCCTGGCCGGCATCGGTCTCGACCAGGAAGGTCATGCGCGGCCCCCGGTCCGCGGGATAGGCGGCTGTCTCATCGCGCACCGCATCCAGGGCTCGCACGGTCAGCCGCCGTCCGGCCACTCGAACTGTCGAGGGCCGAGCCTGATGTCGGTCCCAGCGCACGTGCGCCGCGGTCATGTTGATCTTGGTGAGTGCCATCGGTCTTCCACTGCTCCTTCACGTTGACCTGCGCTGGCACTGAACAGGCGTTCTAATACGTTGCAGCATACGAACGGCTGTTCGATCTGTCAAGGGTCGGGATCGGGCGCTTCTGGCTTTTCCCCGAAGTCGAACCGCCGCCGATCCCCGTGCCCGACCAATCGCGCCCGCGTGATCGCCTTCTCGCCGAATCGCTCCCGGACGGCGTCGATCGAGGCGGTGATGCGGTCTGTCTTGTCGGGCGCGTCGAACAGGGTCAGCTGCTGGACATCGGTCAGGTTGATGGCGGTCAGGCCGATGAGGCGCACTGCGCGGTCGCGCACCAGCGTCTTGCGCAGCAGGGCAACCCCGGCGGCGTAGATCGGCTCGGACTCGCGCGTCTGGTGCGGCACGCCCATCTGGCGCGTGAGCGTCTCGAAACCTTCGTAGCGCAGCTTGAGCTGCACCGCGCCCGCAGCCATGTGGTGGTTGCGGAGGCGGCTTGCCACCGATTCGGCCAGGTCGAGCAGGGTGGCCTCCAGCCGGGTCGGGTCGTCGACATCGCGGTCGAACGTCAGCTCATGGCCGATGCTCTTCGGCGCCTGGGTGGGCACCACCGGCGACGGGTCGATGCCTCGCGCCCGCCGGGAGAGGTCGAGGCCGTGACTGCCGAATCGCCGTCGCAGCGTGCCGTCGGGCAGGGCGGCCAGCTGTCCGATCGTGGTGACCCCGTAGTCCGCAAGCGCCTGGCGCGATTGCGGCCCGACACCCCAGAGGCGGCTGACCGGTAGTGGGGCCAGGAAGGCGGCCTCGCCGCCTGGCGCGACGACGACCAGGGCATCGGGCTTCCGCAGGTCGGAGGCGACCTTGGCGCACAGCTTGTTGGTTGCGACGCCGACGCTGACCACCAGGCCCGCCTCGCCGAGCACCCGATCCTTGATGCGCTGCGCGATCGCCTCCCCGTCGCCGAAGGCCTCGAGGCTGGCGGTCACGTCGAGGAACGCCTCGTCCAGGCTGATCGGCTCGACCAGCGGGGTGTACGAGGCGAAGATCTTCATCACCTGGCGCGAGAGGTCGCGGTAGCGCTCGGGGTGGCCGGGCAGGAAGACGCCGGTCGGGCACAGGCGGGCAGCGACGCGCAGCGGCATGGCGGAATGGACACCAAACCGTCGCGCCTCGTAGGACGCCGCACTGACCACGCCGCGGGCACCCGGCTCCCCGCCGACGATCACCGGCTTGCCACGCAGGGAGGGATCGTCGAGGACCTCAACGCTGGCATAGAACGCGTCCAGGTCGGCGTGCAGGATCGTTCGCACGGGCGCGGGCGCTCAGTCCGTCCCCGGGTAGCGGGCGAAGGCGCCGGATCGCAGAATCGGCAGCAGGCGCCACGCCTCGGCCTCGAGCGCGCGGCGGTCCGCAGTCGATAGCCGGCCGAATGGCCGGAGTTCGACATCCGGGGCGCCATCGACCGACATGCGCGGCAGCCAGGTCCCGGCAACGAAGCCATCCACGAGGAAGGTCGGCAGGACGTCGGCATTGCGGGTGATGACCGAGGCTTGGTGCTCGGGCGGCAGGACGCGCGACCGATCCCTCGTCCCGTATGCGAGCAGCAGGCTGTCCCAACGGGCCAGCAGCCGCGGCGGAGCATCCGTGTCCTCCGGTGGCCTGGGCGCTTGCGCCAGGTCGACGAGCTCGCGGCCATCCTCGCTCCGCAGCACCACGAGCTGCTCGCCGAGCGCCGCGAGCGCGGTTCGCCATCGGCGCGGGTCCCGGCCCCGACCGACGTAGGCGCCGAGGTCGTCACCGTTCGCCGGTCCGAATGCGGCAAGGTAACGAGCCGCCAGCTGCGCAGCGGCACGTTCGGGGTCCATGTCCTGAGAACTCGGCCCGGGTAGCCAGCTCCGAGCAGGGACGTATCGCGCCCGGCCGTATGTCTCGCCCGCGTACGGAACCTGGATGAGCGGCACCGCACTCGAGAAGTGGCGCCACAGCGCTCGGTTGGGAGGAATGGTCACGCCGACCAGCTCGCCGGCCAGGATCGCCTCGATCTCGCGGATGGCGAGCGGGGTTTCGTGCATCACCGCCAGCACCGCCCCGTGGGCCGCCGTGATGCGCCGGCCCAGCGGCGAGCTTACCGGGTCGAGCTTGAAAATCGCGCGGAACTGGGAGGCGCGGAACGGGTGAGTGAGGGTCGAGAGCGGCCAGAAGTCGTCCGCGCTGACGAGGTGCACGGTCATGCGCATGAGCGGGGCCCGCACGACGCTCTTCCGGGCGCGAGCACGGCCAAGATCGACCGGCTTCGACGCCTCAGCGAGGCGCGTTTGGAGCGCGAACGGCGGCCAGTCGGGGTGCTGAGACTGCAGGGCACCGAGGCGCTCAACCTGGCGAGCCACCGGCGCGGGGCCAAGCGGCGCGAGCAGCCCCTGGCGGGCGAGCGTGGCGCGATTCAGCTGGCGGAGCGTGACGACGGGTGGCGGCATCGATCCAGCCTAAGGCGGCGGCGGTGCCGGCCGCCTAGGTCAGCTTGCGGATGACCCCGACCACCTTGCCTTGGATCTGGACCTCCGACGCGTAGATCGGCTCCATCTCGGCGTTGGCGGGTTGGAGCCGGATGCGATCCTTCTCGCGGTAGAAGCGCTTGAGGGTGACCCCGTTGTCCTCGAGCAGCGCGACGACGATGTCGCCATCGCGGGCGGTGGCCTGCGGCTGCACGACCACGTAGTCGCCGTCGTCGATGAGCGCGTCGATCATGCTTTTGCCGCGAACCCTCAGGACGTAGGAGTCGTCGCGGGCCTGCAGCGAACGCGGAATCTCGAGGGTCTCGGCACCCTCGGCGTAGGCCTCGATCGGCTGGCCGGCGGCTATCTCGCCGATCACGGGCAGCGCCAGCAGGTCGCGTTCGACCGGCATGCGGAACGGCGTCACCCGGCTTCGCTCGGCGACCATCGGGCGGCGAATCGGGAGTCCGAGCTCGGCCTCCGCGCGGCCGGTTAGTCGCAGCGCGCGCGAGGAATGCGATCCGCGCTCGATCATCCCGTCGCGCTCGAGCCCCGTGAGGTGGTGATGCACGGCCGAGGGCGAAGCGAGGCCCACGGCTTCGGCAATCTCGCGCACGCTGGGCGGGTAGCCCCGGTCCGCGACGATGCGGGCGATGCTGTCGAGGATCTTCCTGCGGCGCTCGGCGTCATGCCTGGTCAACGGCGACTCCCTGTGTGCGCTTTCACTCGGGCGACCTTAGCAGAACAGACGTTCTAATGTCAACCGATGCGGGCGGCTCCTCTGCTATCATCGGCCCCCATCCCGTCTCGGACCCGGAGAAGCGCATGAACACGTCCGGCCGCTGGCGCTCCGTGCGCCTGGCCCGTCTGATCTGGAAGCTCCCGACGTATGCCCGCGTCATCTGGGGACTCGTTCGCGACCCGCGCACCCCGCTCCCCCTCAAGGGGCTGCTGGCGGCGTCGCTCGCATACCTGGTGATGCCATTCGACCTGATCCCGGACGCGATCCCCATCCTCGGCCAGGCCGATGACCTGACCGTGCTGATGCTGGTGCTGGACCTGTTCATCGCCAACGCCCCCGCGGACGTGCGCCGCGAGCACGTCGAGCGCGCGCGGAAGGGGACCGCCGATCTCGACCGTGACCTGGCCCGCCTGCGATCGGTGATGGGCCATCGCTATGACGACATCCGCGATCGCCTGCCCGAGCTGCTCGAGCGCTACGGGAACCTGGGCGACCCGCGGGCGGTGAAAGGTCTGCTGGCGAGGCTGCGCGACGCCCGTGCCCGCAGGAGCGAGGCCCCGGTCGCGGTCGCCGCGCGGTCAGATGCGAATCCCGTCGAGCTGGCGCTCGAGGTCGCCGGGGCCGACGGACGGGCTGAGACGCGGCTGAATTGAAGGGACACGAAAGGAACCTGCCCACGCCATGAAGGTGATCCTTAAGCGCGACGTGAAGGGGCTCGGTCACACCGGCGACGTCAGAGAAGTGAAGGCCGGCTACGCCCGCAACTTCCTGTTCCCGACCGGGGCGGCCGCCCTGGCCGACGCCGGCGCTCTGTTGAACTGGGAGCGACATCGCGGCGAGCGCGAGGCGCGCGAGCTCGGGCTGCACGACGAGGCTGAGGCCACCGCCGGGCGCCTGCGCGAGCTGAAGCTGGAGGTCGCCGTCAAGGCCGGGGAGAAGAACCGACTGTTCGGCTCGGTCACGAACCGCGAGATCGCGGAGCTGATCGGAAGGGAGGGGATCGAGGTCGACCGTCACGCCATTCACCTCCGACAGCCGATCAAGACCCTCGGCGAGTTCAAGGCCGATGTGCGGCTGATGCCGGGCATCGACGCCGAGCTGACCATCAGCGTGGTGCCGCTGCAGGCCTGATCGATGGAATCGACCGACGCCGCCCGACGCTGGTCTGACACCTGGCGGATCGGCTGGCCAGCTCGCGATGTCGAATCCGTCAGCGCGCTGTATCACCCGGCCGTGACCTATCGCAGCGCCCCCTTCCGCGAGCCGTTCCGCGGAAGGGAGGAGGTGCGTGGCTACCTGTCGCGCTCCTTCGGGGAGGAGAGCGAGATCGAGACGTGGTTCGGCGATCCGGTGGTCGCGGACGGGTATGCCTCGGTCGAGTGGTGGGCGACGCTCGTCGAGGATGGGGCAGAGACGACCCTGGCGGGAACCTCGACGCTGATCTTCGATGACAGCGGGCTGGTCATCGAACAGCGCGATACGTGGAATCAATCGGACGGGCGCCTGCAGCCGCCCGAGGGCTGGGGCCGCTAGCGCCGCTCGCCGCCGGGTCTGCGACAGTCGACCTGTCGCGAGGGTCGTGCACGATTCCGGGCATGACCGGCGACCGTCCGTGCTTTTCCACAGGAATCCGGTTGTCCACAAAGCGCCGCCAGATATCGACACGCCGCGGCATTCGCCCGGGTAGGCACCGGCCACCGGGTCGGGCACCATCGGTCCAGCCATGAGCATCGACAAACTCGCGCCCCAGGCGGTCGAAGCGGAGCAGAGCGTGCTCGGCTCGATCCTGATCGACCCCGAGGCGATGCTCAAGGTCGCCGACTTCCTGCACCCGCCTGACTTCTATCGACAGCAGCACGCAGACATCTACGAGGCGATGCTCGGGCTGCATGGCCAGCGCGAGCCGATCGACCTGGTGACGCTGGGCGACGAGCTGGCGCGCCGGGATCGGCTGGAGCCGATCGGCGGCCCGGCCTACCTCGCCAGCCTGATGAACATGGTGCCGACCGCCGTGCACGTCGAGCACTACGGCAGGATCGTCGAGCGCAAGGCCGTGCTGCGCAACCTGATCGGCGCCGCCGGCAAGATCGCGGCAGTCGGCTACGAGGAAGCGAACGACGCCGAGGCAGCCATCGACCGCGCCGAGGGCATCCTGTTCGAGATCAGCCAGCGCCGCACGGTGGGTGGCTTCGAGTCGCTGGCGACGCTGCTCGGCCAGGCCTACGATCGCCTGGAGTACCTGCACGAGCATCGAGGCCAGCTGCTGGGCATCCCGAGTGGGCTCACGCAGCTGGACGCATTGCTGGGCGGCTTCCAGCCCTCGGACCTGATCATCATCGCGGCCCGCCCGAGCGTCGGGAAGTCGAGCCTGGCGCTGAACATCGCGCAGCACGCCGCCATTCACGAGAGCAAGAAGGTCGGTGTCTTCTCGCTCGAGATGAGCAAGGAGCAGCTGGCGCTGCGGTTGCTGTCGGCGGAGTCGGGCATCAATCCGCGGCCGCTGCAGAGCGGATTCGTGGACGAGACGGACTGGAGCAAGATCGCCCAGGTCATGAACGCCATGCACGCGGCGCCGATGTGGATCGACGACTCTCCCGTCCTGACCGTGCTGGAGCTGCGGACCAAGGCGCGTCGCCTGCAGGCGGAGCAGCACGGCCTCGACCTCCTGATCGTCGACTACCTGCAGCTGATGCAGGGAAATCTGTCGCAGCGCGAGCCGAACCGGGTCCAGGAGGTGAGCGAGATCAGCCGCGGCCTGAAGCAGCTGGCTCGAGAGCTGGAGGTGCCGGTCATCGCCCTGTCGCAGCTGTCGCGAGGCGTCGAGCAGCGGGGAAGTGCCGAGCCACGCCTCTCGGACCTGCGCGAGAGCGGGTCGATCGAGCAGGACGCGGACGTCGTGATCTTCCTGTACCGCGATGGGGAGCCGAATGCGGACAGTGACCTCGAGCTGATCAAGGCCAAGGTGGCCAAGCACCGCAACGGACCGATCGGGGAGGTCCCGCTCCAATTCCGCAAGGCCAACACCCGCTTCTACACGATGGCCGCGCGCGAGACCGAAGTGGTGGCTTATTAAGACTCTAGGCAGGTCTTGAAGCCGTGTGTATAGTCGGCCGCGGAACGTCCGGTCCACTGCTCTACCCGAGTCCGACCGATCCAGCGCGACGCCGCAGGACAGCCCAAGGCCCGAGGAACAGCACCGTCCAATTCGGGCCGGGCGTGCGACGAGGGAGGTCAAGGGTAGGGTGTACGCCGACAAGACCATCAGCTGCCGCGACTGCGGGATGGACTTCGTCTTCTCGGCCGGTGAGCAGCAGTTCTACGCCGAGAAGGGACTCGTCAACGAGCCGCAGCGCTGCCCGAGCTGCCGGGCGGTTGCCAAACAGAACAGGGCGTTGGGGATCTCGTCGGGGGGTGGCTCGGGCCAGCGCGAGATGCACGCCGCAGTGTGTGCCGAGTGCGGGGGCCAGGCACTCGTGCCGTTCCTGCCGCGCAATGACCGGCCCGTCTATTGCAGCAGCTGCTTCGACAAGGTGCGCGCTCTGAGGACGTAACGCCGTTCCGCCATTCGCGCACCGCCCAAGCCGATCCGAACGCCGCCCCCGGGGCGGCGTTCCTGCATCCGCCTCATTCCTCGGCGCTACGATGCTCCTCTCCAACGCAGTTGAGGTCAGCGATCGGCCATGTCCGTCATTGCCGTCGTCGGTGCCCAGTGGGGCGACGAGGGAAAGGGCAGGGTCGTCGACTACCTGGCCAGTGACGCGGACCTCGTGATCCGCTACGGCGGCGGCAACAATGCGGGCCACACGGTTGTCAACCCGCACGGGCATTTCAAGCTCCACCTCATCCCGTCCGGCATCTTCTACCCGAGCGCGCGCAACCTCCTTGGTGGTGGAGTCGTGATCAACCCGCCGGCGCTGGTCAACGAGCTTGACGGGCTGGACGAGGCGGGATTCGACGGCGGGAACCTGTTCATCAGCGATCGCGCGCACGTGGTGATGCCCTATCACATCCTGATCGATCAGCTCGAGGAGCGCGAGCGCGGCAGCGCGAAGCTGGGCACCACCAGCCGCGGCATCGGTCCGGCCTATGTCGACAAGGTCGCCCGCCGCGGCATTCGAGTGGTCGACCTGATGGAACCCGACACCTTTCGTGCGCAGCTCCGTGTCGCGCTGCGGCGGGTGCGCCGCATCGTGGCTGGCTACTTCGCGGCCGGCGGCGACGGTGATGAGATGCGCTCGGCGATCGACGAGGCGACTGATGAGCAGCGCATCACGGCCGACTACCTGGCTGCCGCCGAGCGATTGAAGCCCCACGTCGTGGACGGGCAGGCGATGGTCGACGACGCCCTCGTGGCAGGCCAGCGCATTCTGTTGGAGGGCCAGCTCGGCACCATGCGCGACATCGACTGGGGAACGTATCCGTACGTCACCTCCTCGTCGCCGATCCCCGGTGGCGCTTCGATTGGAGCGGGCCTGCCGGCGGTGGCGATCGACAAGGTGATCGGCGTCGCCAAGGCGTACACCACCGCGGTCGGCGCCGGTCCCCTGCCGACCGAGCTGCTCGACGCCGGGGGCGAGGCGCTGCGCGATCGCGGCGCCGAATACGGCACGTCGACTGGCCGTGCGCGCCGCTGCGGCTGGTATGACGCCGTCGCCGTTCGGTTCAGCGTGCGCCTGGCCGGCTACTCGAGCATCGCCCTCACCAAGCTCGACGTCCTCGACCGCTTCGAGCAGATCCGGGTCTGCGTCGCATACCGCGATCCGGCCGATGGTCGCGACTGGACGACGGTGCCGGCCTCGACATCGGTCTACGAGCGGCTGGAGCCGATCTACCAGGACCTGCCCGGCTGGCAGGCCGATACGACAGCCTGCCGCGCCTTCGACCAGCTGCCGCCTGCTGCGCGCGCCTATGTCGAGCGGCTGGAGGAGCTTGCCGGTGTGCCGATCGCCTTCATCTCGGTGGGTCCGGAGCGCGCCCAGATGATCGTTCGCGCCGGGACGTGAGGGCGCAGCTCGGGGTGATGTGCCTCATCCTGGGCGCTTCACTCCTGGCGGCCTGCTCGCCGTCGCCATCGAGCGGTTCACAGGGATCGGCTTTCGAGGGTGGGGGAGTGCGGTTCACCGCTCCCGCCGGCTGGCAGGTGGAGCCGTCTGGCTCGGCAGCATCCAGCTCGGGCCATTGGCTGGTCTTCCTGGGAACCCAGGCATTGCATGACCAGTGTGGCGCCGACCCAACCGTGCCGTGCCGGCCGCCACTGGACCAGCTCGCGCCCGGCGGCGTCCTGATCGCGTGGTACACGAGGAACTGCGCGGGTCCCGACTGCACGATCCCCGACGGGCAGGCGACGCGGGTGGGCGGTCGCGAGGCAACCACCCTCGCCTCGCAGAGCTCGTGTGGCGAGATCGGCGAGACGGATGAGGCCGATTACATGGTGGCTGTCTCGCCGCAGCGCATCGATACGATCGTGGTCTGCACCCGCGGCGCCACCGAGCCAACGCAGAGGACGATCCGATCCTTCCTGGACGGGGTGGTGTGGCGCACGCCATGACACGCCACCCGCCGCTCGTCCCTATACTCGGCTGACACTTCCCGGAGGCCGTCGTTGCTCGACCCGTCGACCCTCGTCCCCGACGCGACCTCGACCCGGCTGCGGCGCGCCTACGGCTTCGACGAGGTGGCGCTGGTGCCGGGAGCGATCACGGTCGACCCGGCCGAGATCGACCTGACCACCGAGATCGGCGGACGTCGGCTCGAGATCCCGTTCCTGGCATCCGCCATGGATGCCGTCGCCAACGCCGACTTCGCCGCGCGCCTGAGCCTCCACGGCGGCTTGGCGTTCGTGAACTTGGAAGGGCTCTACACCCGGTACGAGGACGCCAGCCCCGTCATTGAGCGCGTCGCTGCCGCGGACAGCAACCAGCAGGCGGCCGAGATCCTGGCCGATGCGTATGCCGCGCCGGTGCGCGACGAGCTGATCGTGGCGGTCATCACCCGGATCCGGGCACAGGGCGGCCTGGCCGCGGTGGCCACCACCCCGGCCATGGCCTGGCATCACGCCGAGCTGGCTGCCGAGGCAGGCGCCGAGCTGTTCCTGGTGCAGTCGCAGGTCTCGAGCGCGCAGCACATCTCGACCGGCGGCCGGGTCCTGTCGCTGTCCGACCTCACCGGCGCGCTCAAGATGCCGGTACTGGTCGGCAACACCGTCAGCGGCGAGGCCGCCTACCAGCTGATGCACCAGGGAGCCGCCGCGGTGCTGGTCGGGGTCGGTCCGGGGGCCGCCTGCACGACCCGCGAGGTTCTCGGCATCGGCGTTCCGCAGGTGAGCGCAACGCTGGAGGTGGCAGCGGCCCGCGATCGGTTCGAGCGAGAGACCGGGCGCTACGTGCCGGTGATCACCGACGGCGGCATGAAGACCGGTGGCGACATCGCCAAGGCCATCGCCAGCGGGGCCGACGCGGTGATGCTCGGCTCCCCGTTCGCGGCGGCGCTCGAGGCGCCGGGGCTTGGCTTCAACTGGGGGATGGCCGCCCCGTCGCCGACGCTGCCGCGCGGCACCAGGATCAAGATCGGCGAGAGGCTGCCGCTGGAGCAGATCCTGTTCGGCCCGGCCCACACGACACATGGCACCCAGAACCTGGTTGGCGCGCTGCGCCAGTCAATGGCGGCACTCGGCGCTCGAACGATTCGCGAGATGCACCAGGTCGAGATGGTGATCGCGCCTTCGATCGCGACCGAGGGGAAGTCCTGGCAGCGAGCGGGCGACGCCGATCGCTAGACTGCGAACACACACCATCGGCGGGGACGGATTGGACCAGACCGCAGAGACCACGGCAGAGACAGACGACGAACGGCCGCGCGATTCGGAGCGCGGCCGAACTGTTCACGGCGAGCCGGCCAACGCCGGTCACCGCGTCCTCGCTCCGGACGACGCCGAGGTGGAGGCCTACCTCGAACAGGCGCTGCATGCGCCGCCACCCCAACGCGACGCCGAGGCGCGGGCCGAGCCGGACACCGTCGTCATCCTGGATTTCGGCAGCCAGTTCTCCCAGCTGATCGCCCGTCGCGTGCGGGAGCTCAACGTCTACAGCGAGCTCCTGCCCCATGACACGCCGTGGGCCGAGATCGAGCGGCGGCGGCCCAAGGCCATCATCCTGTCCGGGGGCCCGGCCTCGGTCTATGACGCGGGCGCTCCGTATCCCGACCCCGCGCTCTGGTCGGCGCGCATCCCGGTGCTGGGCATCTGCTACGGCCTGCAGCTGATGGCGCACCAGCTCGGCGGCGAGGTGGCCCCGAGCACCAGGCGCGAGTACGGTCCAGCCTCGGTCCAGATCACCAGCGAGGACGGGCTGTTCCGCGGCCTGGACCGCATGCAGCCGGTGTGGATGAGCCACGGCGACCGGATCGTGCGGCCGCCGGACGGCTTCACCACGACCGCCCAGACCGACTCGAGCGCGTTCGCCGGCCTGGCCGACCCGGCACGCAGCCTGTACGGGATCCAGTTCCATCCGGAGGTCGTGCACACGCCCGCGGGCCGCGAGATGCTGCGCAACTTCGTGGTCGGGATCGCGGGAGCACGGCCCACGTGGACGCCCGACAGCTTCGTCGAGACCTCGGTGGCCAAGATCAGGGCGCAGGTCGGCGACGGCAAGGTCATCTGCGCGCTCTCCGGCGGCGTGGACTCGGCAGTGGCGGCAACTCTCGTGCATCGCGCCATCGGGGACCAGCTGACGTGCATCTATGTCGACCACGGGCTGATGCGCAAACGCGAATCCGAGCTGCTGCGCGCCACCTTCGCCGAGAACCTGGGCATGAACCTGGTGATGGTCGACGCGCGGGACCGATTCCTCGACCGGCTGGCTGGCATCGAGGATCCCGAGGAGAAGCGCCGCATCATCGGCGACGAGTTCATCCGCGTCTTCGAGGAGGAGGCGGCAAAGATCTCGGCCAGCGGCGGCATCGACTTCCTCACCCAGGGCACGCTCTATCCGGACGTTATCGAGTCGGCTACCTCGGAGACAAAGGCCGCCCAGAAAATCAAGACGCACCACAACGTGGGTGGCCTGCCGGCCGATCTCCGTTTTCGGCTCATCGAGCCGCTGCGATACCTCTTCAAGGACGAGGTCCGTACGGTCGGCATGGAGCTTGGTCTGCCCGAAGCGATGGTCATGCGCCAGCCGTTCCCCGGTCCGGGCCTGGCCATCCGGATCATCGGTGAGGTCACCGCGGAGCGACTGGAAACGCTGCGGGAGGCGGACTGGATCGTCATCGACGAGATCAAGGCCGCGGGGCTCTACCGGACCCTGTGGCAGAGCTTCGCGATCCTCACGCCGGTTCGTTCAGTCGGAGTGATGGGCGACGGCCGCACCTACGCCAATGTCGTCGCCATCCGCGCCGTGACCTCCGAGGACGGCATGACTGCCGACTGGGCGAAGCTTCCATACGAGGTCCTGGGCAAGATCTCGAGCCGGATCGTCAACGAGGTCCCGGGCGTGAATCGGGTGGTCTACGACATCTCCTCGAAGCCCCCCGCCACCATCGAGTGGGAATAGGCAACCTGCCCAACTACCGGCAATCGATCTCCCAGGTCCGAGCGCGACCTCCGCGCGCCCATCGGCCCGAGGATTCGGAGGACTCGTAGCGCTCCCACCCTGACCTTTGGGGGTATATCAGCGGACCGGCCCTCAGCGCACAGTCCCCTCGATGGCCGGCCAGCAGGCGTCCGAAATCGCGATCGCGCACTGTCCCTGGTGCTCCGCGGAGCTCCATGGACCTGTTTCGAGCTGCTCGTCGTGCGGCGCGACCTTGACCGCCGACACAGAACCGTCGCTGCCGGGTGTCACGGCGGTCGACAACGACGCCATCCGTGCGGCACGGATGCCCGCGCCTCAGCGCCGAAGCCGGCTTCTGTCCTGGATCAGCGGCGAGGATTCGGGCATGGATGAGGCGCCGGCCCCTCCGGGCTCATTGGCCCCGCCGCCGCCGGACGTTCGTCGCGAGATGCTTCGCCTAGAGCTCGAAGCCGAACTCACCAACTTGCAGGCCGAAGCCGTATCCATCGTTTCGGAGTCGGAGGCCGACGCGCGCGAGGCGCGACCGGTGCCCAACGTCCTTGCCGCTCCGGGGACTGCTGTCCCACCCGCGGAGCCGCCGTCCGCCGACACTGGGACCCCGCCACCCGCCTGACCCGGCCCCTCGCGACCGTCGACGGCGTCCCGCTATCCTGCGGCGATGCCCGAGCGACTGCCCTCTCCCGGCCCCTCCTTTCTGCGTGAGCAGCCGCTCAAGGGCGCACTGGGGAGCCTGCGAGCCGGCATGAGCCGGCCGGCCGACGGTCCCGAGGACTGGTG
Source organism: Chloroflexota bacterium (assembly GCA_030853945.1). Classification (GTDB taxonomy): domain Bacteria; phylum Chloroflexota; class Limnocylindria; order QHBO01; family QHBO01; genus CF-167. Next base: position 83 of record JALYUB010000071.1, on the reverse strand, counting down.
GCTGGTCATCCTCTGGGTCGCCGACGACGATGGCGTCGTGAGCTTCGCGGCCGTGGCCCCGTCTGCCGGTCCCCCGCCTGAGC
>JALYUB010000032.1 GCA_030853945.1 Chloroflexota bacterium | reverse complement strand
AGCTGCCGGACCTCGGTGATCATGTCCATGTCCAGGTCGCGGACGATCAGCTCCTCGTCGTGCGGATCGCCCACCTCACCGACGAACTGCCCGCGCGGATCGACGAAGTAGGACTGCCCGTAGAAGTCGTCCTCGCCGAGCGGCTCGATGCCGACCCGGTTGATCGTCCCGACGTAGTAGCCGTTGGCGAGCGCATGCGAGACCTGCTCGACGCGCCACAGGTACTCGCTCAGCCCGCGCGAGGTGGCCGACGGGATGAAGACCAGCTCCGCCCCGTTAAGCCCCAGCGCCCGCGCCCCCTCCGGGAAGTGGCGGTCGTAGCAGATGTAGACGCCCACCTTGCCCACGGCCGTGTCGAAGACCGGGTAGCCCATGTTTCCGGGCCGGAAGTAGAACTTCTCCCAGAAGCCCTTGACGTGGGGGATGTGCGTCTTGCGGTATTTCCCGAGGTACGAGCCATCGGCGTCAATGACTGCAGCGGTGTTGTAGTAGATGCCGGTGGTGTCCTCGTCCTCCTCGTACATCGGCACGATCAGGACCATGCCGGTCTCGCGCGCCAGCTCCTGCATCCGCTTGGTGGTCGGGCCATCCGGGATGTGCTCGGTGTACGAGAAGTACTGGGGATCCTGCACCTGGCAGAAGTAGGGGCCGTAGAACAGCTCCTGGAAGCACATCACCTTGGCGCCCTGCTTCGCCGCCTCGCGCGCGTACTTCTCGTGCTTGGCGATCATGGACTCCTTGTCGCCGGTCCACTCCGCCTGCAACAAGGCTGCCCGAACAATCCGCGGCATCTCAACCCTCGCCATGCGTGGTCTCACTGAGTGCGCGGAGCGTACACCGGCGGCACACGGAATGGCATCAATCCGTTGTCGCGACGAAGTCCGACGGCCGGCGGATTCGAGGCAGTGGCGACAGCACGAGCAAAAGGATCGAGAGCGCCATGCCTGCCCAGCCGATGGCGATCCCGCCCCGAATCCCGATCCAGCCGCCGACCGCCGCCGCCGCCAGGGCGCCGATCGGATATGCAATGCCGTGCGAGAAGACCCCGAGGGTGGCGTTCACGCGACCGAGGATGCGGTCCGGGATCATTCCCTGAATGAGCGAGATCTCCGCCACGCCCTCGATGGTCTGGAGGCCGTCCCCGACAAGCTGCGGGATCAGGACCATCGTCGTGGCGAGTAGAAGCGGGCCCTGCGCCAGCGGGGTAAGGACGCCGAGCAGGGAGGCGCCGATCGCCGTCCAGATCAGCGAGGGACCGAGCCCGAAACGGTTGATGACGCGGGCCGCGAAGAACGAGCCGACCAGCGAGCCGACCCCGCCGGCGGACACCACCACCCCCAGCAGGAACGGGTTGAGATGGAGCTCCCGGATGAGGTAGATGGTGTACAGCACGCCGTAGAAGGACCCGGCGACGTGCGCGACCACGGATCGCAACGTCATCGCGAGCAGGACCCGGTGGCGCCGCACGAGGCGCAGGGCCTCGACGATCTCTTGCCGGATGGGCGTCGCGACGCTGCGGACCGGCCGCGCCGGCTCGGGCGCGCGGATCAGGCTGAGCGAGATGGCCGAGACCGCGAATGACAGGGCATCGACGAGTATCGCGAACGGTGCGCTGACGAACTGCACGAGCGCGCCTGCAAGCCCCGGCCCGCCGATCTCGGCGATCGACGAGCTGGTGGCGAGCTTGCTGTTGCCGTCGACGACGCGATCGACCCCGATCAGCGACGGCACGTAGGCCGGATAGGCGGCGTCGAAGAGCGCGCCGAGGCACGCCTCGGCGAACATCACGACGTAGAGCTGCTCCATCCGGAGGGCGTGCGCGGCGTAGGCCAGCGGGATCGAGAGGAGCAGGAACGCTCGGATCGCGTCGGACCAGATGAGCAACGGACGGCGCATCAGGCGGTCCACCCATGCCCCGGCGGCGAGGCCGACGAGCAGGATCGCGAGGCTTGCGGAGACGACGAGGAGCGCCATCTCCAACGGCCCCGCGCCCAAGACCAGCAGGGCGACGAGCGGCACCGCAGTGCGCGTGACGACCGAGCCGAGCTCCGAGATGGTCTGGCCGGCCCACAGCTTCAGGAAATCGGCGTGTCGCCACAGTGATTCGGGGGACATGGCCGCGGCAGGATACCCGCCGCGCACGGCACAATACGAACCCGATGCCCTGGACCAAGCCCGCCAAGATCGCGTTCATTGGGTCGCACTCGGTGCGCAAGACGAATGCGGTGCACGCCTTTGCGAGCACGATCGGGCGGGCCGGCCGGAGCGTCGAGGTCGGCCGCGAGGTGATCCGGTTCAACCCCCTCGGCCTCAACGAGGGAGCGACTCCCGAGGCGCAGCTATGGGTGCTGATGGCCCAGGTCCAGCAGGAGCTGGAGCTGCGAAAGCGTGCCGAGGTCCTGGTCACCGATCGGTCCGTGGTCGACAACTTCGCGTACTTCCTCCGCGTGACCGATGGCGCCGATCCGTTCGGGGTCGAGCCGCTCATCCGCCACTGGGCGACGACGTACGACCTGTTCGTCCGCCTCCTGCCCGACGTCGCGCTCCTGGCCGACGGCGTGCGCTCCACGAACGACGCGTTCCGCGACGAGATCGAGGCAATCCTCGACCGCATCATCCCGACCTACATCCCCGGGGAGCGGCTGCTGATCGTGAACGCCTCGGACGTGACCGAGTCATTCGACTGGTGGACCGTGGCCGAGCGGCTGGCGGAGCTCGTCGGCGAGCCACTCCGCGCAGAGCCGATGCGGACCGGCCTGGCCTAGCCTTCCTCAGCCGCCCTGGGCGAGGGCCTGAACCGGAACCACGCCCAGAAGGCCACGGTGAAGACCCCGAACGCGGCAAACACGCCGAGCGCCGCGATCCAGGCCGGCGCCGAGAGGCTAGAGAGGTATCCGCTCGTCGGGCCGACCAGGATGTGGATGAACGCAAACAGGCTGATCCCGCACAGAACCGCCCAAGTCAATCGGCTCCAGCGGTAGACGGCTGCCCCGGGCATGAAGCGGAAGGGCAGCAGGCCGATGGCAACCGCCTCCAGGCCGGAAACCACGATCGCCGCCAGCGCCGTCTCGGCGAGATGGGCCAGGAAGGATCCATCGGTCCCGGTTGGGCCGCGCAGCCAGCCGAGCGCCAGCCACGCACCGACCGCCACGGTCAGGGTCCAGAGCGCACCGAATGCCTCTTCGCGACCCTCATCCCTCTCGCTCGGGGGACGGGTGAAGACCACGCCGAGCACAACGCCCCAGAGGTAGCCTGGCTGCAGGTTGGTCAGCCGTGAGATCAGCACGAACACGGCAGCGATCAGGAGCGCCCAGGGCAGCACTCGCAGGCGGCCGTACTCGCCGGTCACCCGCCGATGCTCGAGCAGCCCCGGCACCTCGAAGCTGACCAGGATCACAACCAGGGCGACCATGAATCCCAGGAACGTTGCCAGGGAGCGGAGGCTGATTCCCAGCGTCGGATCGATGAACGAGCTGATCAGGGCCGCGGCCACGATCGCCACCAGGAGGCGAATCACCCGTTGCCTCCCCATATGGCGCCAAACGCCTTCGCGAACCGGCCGAGCCAGCTCTTCTGCCAGCCGGTGATGATGCGGTCGTAGTTGGTCTGGAACGTGTTGTTGAACAGCTCACCGATGAAGCCCATCAGCAGCAGCAGCAGCATGGCCAGCCCTGCGCTGCTGGCCAGGGTTCCCGGATCGGTGCTGACCTGTCCCACCGATGGGATCGATGCCGCCCAGCCGTTGATGTTCCCGGCGGGCGCCGCGGGGCTCGGCTCGGGGGTGAAGGCGATGCCGGCCACGGTCTGCTCCGGAGTCGGAGTGGGCCGCACCGTCGGCCTTGGGGTGGCGGTGGCCGTCGGCGTCGCCGTTGGGCTGGGCGTCGGCGACGAAATAGCGGGAGCGGTGGTGGGCCGCAAAGTCGGCCGCGCGGTGGGACGTGCCGTGGGGACAGCCGTCGGCTTTGGGGTGGGGCTGGGAGTCGGTGTGGGCGACGGCGTCGGCGAGAACGCAGACGGCAGCAAGGTGCTCGTTACGCGCCACACATACGTTCCCTGGGTCGATGATGGTGACGTGATCACTTCGCCGAGCATGTCGCACTCCCCGACCACCTTCGGGCCGTAGGTCGTTGTCGGGGCCAATGGGTCGTTGACCGCCCGGACCATGTCATCGATGAACATCGCAACCGACGGCGAGTCGGAGCAGCCAACCGAATGGATAGACACAATCCAGTCGCGATCCTGGGGCGACATGTACCAACCCCCGTCGTTGTAGGTGCCGGCGTAGGCGATGACGTCGCCGAGCGGACCGGCGACCGGTCGGACCAAGGCCTCGGGCAACCTGACGTTGGCGTTGTTCGGGTAGCAGTCCTGCTGGTTTCCAACCGGCTGGCATGGAGTGCCCAGCGAGGTCGCAACGGCGACCACTTCCTCCGTCGTCGGCTCGTGCGTGGCGTGCACGGTCAGAGCGGGCAGCAGGGCAACCGCGACCAGTACCAGGAGGGTACGCAGGTACCGCCGAATTCGCATCGCGCACAGAGTATCTGAGGCGGCGCAAGAGCCCAATCCAACCGGAGTCCACCGCACCGCCCACGGCGCGTCGCGAATGTGCTCAGTCGCAACACAACCAGAGGCGCGCTCGCGGCGTTGGGGCTGCTTGCCGACTGTGGTCTAATCGGTGCCCCATACGCTGATCGTCGCTCGAGGTTCCTCATGACCGCCACCGCCACCGATCGGCTCACCACCGACGAGATCCTGCGCCTCAACCGCGAGTACACCTTCTTCTCCTGGTCGGCCCAGTCCAAGATCAACCCGATCGTCATCGATCGGGCCGAGGGGATCTATTTCTGGGATCCGGACGGGAAGCGTTACATCGACTTCAACAGCCAGCTGATGAGCATCAACATCGGCCATGGCAACCAGAGGGTGGCCGATGCCATCGCCGAGCAGGCGCACAAGCTGGCCTTCGCCGCGCCGCAGTTCGCGACCGAGGTGCGGGGACGGCTGGGACAGCTGCTGTCCGAGGTGACGCCGGGCGATCTGAATCGGTTCTTCTTCACGCTGGGTGGCGCCGAGGCCAACGAGAACGCGCTCCGCATGGCGCGCATGACGACCGGACGACAGAAGGTGATGGCCTATCACCGCTCGTACCACGGCGCCACGGCGGGGGCGATCAGCGCCACCGGTGACCCGCGCCGCTGGGCCAACGAGCCAGGCGTGCCGGGCATGATCCGCGTCCTGGATCCGTGGCGCTGGGCTCGCGGCGAGCCGGAGCCTGTGGAACAGCACCTGGCCTACATCGAAGAGGTGATGCAGTACGAGGGTCCGCACACCATCGCCGCCTTCATCATGGAGACGGTCGCCGGCACGAACGGCGTCCTGATCCCGCCCGATGGCTATCTGCAGGGCATCCGCGAGCTGTGCACCCGGCACGGGATCGTGATGATCTGCGACGAGGTGATGGCCGGCTTCGGCCGGACCGGGCGCTGGTTCGCGGTCGATCACTGGGCCGTGGTGCCGGACCTGATGACGGTGGCCAAGGGACTGACCAGCTCGTACCTGCCGCTCGGCGCGGTGGCGATGAGCCCGAAGATCGCCGATTTCTTCAATGACCGGGTGTACTACGGCGGCCTCACCTACTCGTCGCACCCGATCAGCTGCGCCGCGGCGATCGCCGCTGTCAGCGTCATGCGCGACGAGGACATGGTCGGCAACGCCGCCCGTCTGGACCCGATCATGAAAGAGCTGCTCCACGGGCTGCAGGAGCGCCATCCGAGCGTCGGGACGGTGCGCAGCATCGGCCTGTTCGGGGTCTTCGAGCTGGTTCGCTCGCGGGACACCATGGAGCCGATGGCGCCGTTCAACGGCACCTCGCCGGAGATGGGCGAGCTCGACGCGCGGCTGCGGGCCGACGGCCTGTACACCATGCTGCACTGGAACCAGGTCTTCACCAACCCACCCCTGTGCATCACCGAGGAACAGCTGCGCGAAGGATTCGCGGTCATCGATCGGGCTCTCGAAGCCACCGATGCGGCGATCGCCTGAGCAGACCGCCGTCGCCCGTCGTTCGCGGCTTGGCCGCGCCGGCGTCTACCTGCTCTTCCTGGTCAGCCTGTTCGTCCTGTGGGAGGGCCTCAAGTTCATCGGAGGCGACCCGTGGCGCTACTTCGGCTGGGAGTGGCACCCGCCGCTGAAGATCAATACGGTCAACGACCAGAGCCTCCCGCACCTGTGGGATATCGTCGCGACAATGGCCGGTCCGTACCGCCGAAGTGCGGATCAGTCCCTGTTCGTGTATCTGATCCTCAAGGCGCTCTATACGTGGCGAGAGGCCGCGATCGGCTTCGTGCTCGGAGGGCTCCTGGGAGTCAGCCTGGCCGCGGCGTTCGTGCACTCACAGCTTCTTGAGCGCGCATTCGTCCCATATGTGGTTGCCAGCCAGACAATCCCGATCGTGGCGCTCGCGCCGATGATCGTGTTCTTCTTCGGCAACAACGTGATGAGCGTGGTCATCATTGCCACGTACCTCACCTTCTTTCCGGTCACGATCGCCATGATCCGCGGCCTTCGCTCGCCGGATCCAAGGGCGCTCGAGCTGATGCGCTCGTATGCCGCGAAACGCCGAACCGTGCTGTGGAAGCTGCGCCTGCCGGCGTCGCTGCCCTATCTCTTCACGGCACTGAAGATCACCGCCACCGCCAGCATCGTGGGGGCGATCATCGGAGAAGGACCGGGGGCGATCCAGAACGGCCTCGGCTGGTCGATCATCGAGTTCAACCAGCAGTACGTGACCAACCCTTCCAAGCTGTGGTGCGCGATCTTCGTGGCGTCACTGCTCGGACTCAGCTTCTATGCCCTCGTTCGCATCGTCGAGCTGCGCGTCCTGCGCGGCCGGCCGGAGGCAGGTGCCGGATGACCGGAGATCCGTTGGCCCAAACGAACGTCGTCCGAATTGAGGGGCTGGCGAAAACGTTCGCGCTGCCAAGCGGCGAGACGATGACGGCACTGAGCGGCATCGACCTGGAGCTGCGGCGCGGTGAGTTCGTATCGCTCATCGGCCCGTCAGGGTGCGGCAAGTCGACATTGCTGCGGCTCATCGGCGACCTGACTCAGCCGTCGGACGGCGTGGTCACCGTGAATGGCAAGACAGCCAGGCAGGCGCGCGTCGACCACGACTACGGGATGGTCTTCCAGGCCCCTGTGCTGTTCGACTGGCGCACCGTCGAGGAGAACGTGCGGTTGCCGCTGGAGCTGGCCGCCCAGGATCGCGGCACCAGGGATGCGCGCGTCACCGAAATGCTGGCGCTGGTGGAGCTGACGGATTTCGCTCGTCATCATCCATACCAGCTCTCGGGCGGGATGCAGCAGCGGGTGGCGATCGCCCGGGCGCTGTCCTTCTCGCCATCCATCCTGCTCATGGACGAGCCGTTCGGCGCGCTGGACGAGATGACACGCGAGCGGATGAATTCCGAGGTGCTCCGGATCTGGGAGCAAACCGGAATCACGGTGGTGTTCGTGACGCACTCGATCCCTGAAGCCGTCTTCCTGTCGAGCCGGGTGGTCGTGATGAGCGCCCGACCAGGCCGCATCACCCGGATCGTGGAGATCGACCTTCAGCGCCCCCGCGGCGTCGAGACGCGCGAGAGCCGTGGCTATTTCGAGATGGTGACCGAGGTGCGCGAGGCGCTGCGCGGGGGCGAGGGCCGGACCGACGCGACGCCGTCACTTGGGCGGGCCGAGGCAGAGGGACTGATCGGTTGACTCGAATCCGTGACCGCGTCATTCGGTACCTGCCGGCTGTCATCGTGTTCCTGGCCGGCATCGCCCTCTGGGAGGGCGTCATTCGAGCGCTGGATGTCCGGGCGTTTATCCTGCCAGCCCCATCGGCGATCGTGGCGGCTCTCATCAGGAATTGGGAAACCGGCTATCAGATCCTCCCGGCAGCCAAGGTCACGCTGCAGGAGGCCGGCGGCGGACTGATCGCCGGCGCGCTCATGGGTCTCATCATCGCTTTCGTGGTGGCCCGGTTCCCGACCGCGCGCGATATCGCGCTGCCGGTCGGGATTGCGGTGAACGCGATCCCGATCGTGGCCTTTGCCCCTCTCGCCAACCACTGGTTCGGCTCGCAGAGCGCCTACTCCAAGATGGCGATATCCGCGGCGCTTGTCTTCTTTCCGATCATGATCAACGTCCTGCGTGGCCTGACCCAGGTCGACGCCGCGGCGCTGGAGCTGATGCGTTCGTACGCCGCAGGTGAGGTTGCCGTTCTCCGCAAGCTGCGAATTCCGAACGCCCTCCCGTTCTTCCTGACCGGCCTGAAGATCGGCACCACCTTGAGCCTCATCGGTGCCGTGGTTGGCGAGTACTTTGGCGGCCTGAATGTGGCCCTCGGCCGGGTGGTTGTCGAGAGCGCAAGCACGCTATCGTTCGAGGTCACCTGGGCCGCAATTCTGGTCGTATCGGTCACCGGCATCGCCATGTACCTGGTGGTGGCCGGGGTCGAGCGAGTGCTCATCCCCTGGCACCCGTCGGTGCGTGGCGAGCAGGTCGCCTGACGCAGTTACCCCTCGCCATGACGCAGGTCCGCCCGTAGAATCAGCAGATTGCAAAGGCCGGCCACCTCCGGGCCGATGCTTCAATCGAGGGAGTCGAGATGAGGGTACCCAGGATCGGGCTGGCGGTTCTCGTCAGCGTCATATTCGTGCTCGCCGCATGCCAGGGAGGGACCGGCGGAAGTGCCCAGCGGACAGCAGTGCGCCTGCAGCTGCAGTGGTTTCCACAGGCGCAATTCGCCGGCTACTATGCCGCGGCGGCGAAGGGCTATTACACCGACGAGGGCCTGGACCTGACGATCATCCCAGGCAGCGCTGACATCGCACCACAGGTTGTCGGATCGGCGAGCGATGGCCCCGAGTTCACGATCGCCTGGGTGCCGAAGGTGCTCCAGGCCCGCGAGAGCGAAGCTGGCTCAGACCTGGTCAACATCGCGCAGGTATTCCAGCGGGCCGGCACGCTATCGGTCTCGTGGAAGGACAGCGGCATCACCTCGCCTGCTGACTTCAAGGGCAAGAAGGTTGGGGCGTGGGGCTTCGGCAACGAGCTCGAGGTCATCGCCTCTGCGAAGAAGGCGGGCCTCACGCCGGGCACCGACTTCACCCAGGTAACCCAGGGCTTCAGCATGGACGAGCTGATCGCGGCCCATGACGGCTGTGCCGCCACCGCCACCAACTGCGTGGATGTCGCCGAGGCGATGATCTACAACGAGTACGCGCAGCTGCTGGAAGCAAAGGATCCCGCCACGGGCCAGCTCTACCAGCCGACTGACCTCAACGTCATCGACTACAACAAGGTCGGAACGGCAATGCTGCAGGATGCCCTCTGGGCGCGTGCAGCGTGGTTGGCGCAGGGCACCAACAAGGACACCGCGGTCAAGTTCCTGCGGGCCACCTTCAAGGGCTGGATCTATTGCCGTGACCACTCGGCCGACTGCGTGCAGTTCGTGACCGACGCCGGCAGCACTCTGGGCGCGGGGCACCAGAAGTGGATGATGAACGAGATCAACGCACTGATCTGGCCATCGCCCGATGGGATCGGTGTCTTGAGTCCTGCGGCGTGGTCGCAGACGGTTGACACGGCCCTCGCGGCCGAGATCATCAAGGCGGCGCCCCCGGATACCGCGTTCCGGACCGATCTCACCACCGAGGCCCTCAACGGGCTCAGCGATGCGACCGGCGATGGGTTCAAGAAGGCGGTCGTGGAGATCACCGCCGGCGGGGCCTGAGCCCGGCTCGTCACCCGAAACCCGATGGGAGGCCCCTCGTCCGCGAGGGGCCTCCCGCTATTCCAGCTCGGCGGCTCCCGCCTGAGCCCGGGGGCTGACCCCCGGCTCCGCCCGCGCCACCAGCGGCCCCATCAGTGGTGGCACGATGATCGCGGTCGCGACCACCATCCCTACCACCACGGCGTACATGGTCTTGTCGAAGGCGCCAGCGGTCAGCGCGAGGCCGGCCACGATGATCTCCACCTCGCCCCTGGGCACCATGCCCCAGGCGATCAAGGCCGCGCGAGGGCCCCCGAGGCGGATGGCCCCGAGAAACGCGCCCGCAAACTTCGCGGTGATCGCCAAGAGGGTCACGGCGACCACCAGCCCCACTGTCGGCAGGCTCCCGAAGGCGGCCGGGTCAACCTGTGCCCCAACGAAGCCGAAGAAGAACGGAGTGAAGAAGGCGGCGACCGGAGCGGTCTCCGATTCGAGCGCCTCGCGCTCGCTCGACTCGCCGACAACCATCCCGGCCAGGAAGGCGCCGATGATGGCCGCCAGCCCGATCTGGGCCGCCAGGGCCGCCAGGCCGAGCATGAGGATCATGCCCGGCAGGAACGGAGTCTCGGCGAAGCGTGGATCAGTGAGGAGCGAACGGCGGCGCCTGAGGATGCCCGTGCCGCCGACCACGACGATCAGGATGAAGGCGACGGCGAGACCGAATAGCAAGGCGAGTCGCGCCGGGCTCACGTCTCCGGCCGAGATACCCACCGCGACCGTCACGATCAGCATGGCGAGCACGTCGTCAATCACCGCCGCACCCAGGATGACGCGCCCGGACATCGTGCTGAGCGCGCCGAACCCACGGAGCGCGCCGCTCGTGATCCCAACCGACGTCGCGGTCAGCGTGACGGCGAAGAAGACCCGGCCGACCTCGCTCAGGTCGAGCGCACCCGCGAGCAGGTAGCCGCCAGCGAAGGGGAGCGCGACACCCAGGAAGGCCACCGCCAGCGAGGTGCCGCCGACGCGAGCGACCTCTCCTACGCGAGTGTGGACCCCGACCTGGAAGAGGAGCAGAACCGCGCCGATCTCAGAGAAGAGCGAGGTTTCCGGGGTGATCTGGTACCAGCCGAGCACCGCGGGCCCGACGACGAGTCCTCCCAGGATCTCGCCGACCAGCGCCGGCTGACCCAACCGCTTGAACAGCTCGTCGCCCAGCTTGGTGGCGAGCAGCAGCGCGAAGAGTTGAAAGAGGATCGCTGGCAGATGCTCCATGCCTCGGCTCCTTCGGGGACGGAGACAACGAAGGAGACCACGCTGCGTCGCACAGTCTCCACCTCGGAACCGGCGATACGGGCCCGGTCCCCGGCCCTCCTCGACTGAGGTCGGCTGAGTCTAGTCGCTCGCCTCTGAGCTGGGCAAGCTCGCCCACGCCTCGCCGATGCGCTCCGCCAGCTCGGTCAGCGAGTTGACGATCAGCGCCGGCTGGAAACCACCATGCGGCCGCTCGAGGAGGCCCCACGGGCCGCGCCGAATCCAGACGGAGCGCATGCCTGCCGCCGCGGACGGCAGGACGTCGTTGTCGACCCGGTCCCCGACGTAGGCGACCGATCCGGGCTCCGGCGAGCCGATCAGCTCCAGCGCCCGCTCGAAAAAGGCGGGCGACGGCTTCGCCGATCCCATCTCCGCCGACATCG
>JALYUB010000028.1 GCA_030853945.1 Chloroflexota bacterium | reverse complement strand
GGCCTACTACAACCAGGCCGAAGGGGTGACCCGCCTCGTCACCGAGACGGGGGCGGGCCAGTGGGGCAGCGCGCTCACCTTCGCGGGGATCCTGTTCGGGATCGAGACCAAGGTCTTCATGGTCCGTGTCAGCTACGAGCAGAAGCCGTATCGGCGCAGCTTCATCGAGACCTTCGGTGCCACGGTGGTCCCCTCGCCGTCGACCGAGACGAACGCCGGGCGAAACATCCTGGCTGCCGATCCGGACTCGACCGGCAGCCTGGGGATCGCCATCAGCGAGGCGGTCGAGGTGGCGGCAACGCACGATGACACCAAGTACTCGCTGGGCAGCGTCCTGAACCACGTGCTCCTGCACCAGACCGTGATCGGCCAGGAGGCGATCAAGCAGATGGCGCTGGCCGGCGAGGAGCCGGACGTGGTGATCGGCTGCGCCGGAGGCGGGTCGAACTTCTCGGGGATCGCCTTCCCGTTCCTGCGCGATCGCCTGGCCGGCACCAGCAAGACCCGATTCCTGGCGGTCGAGCCGGCCTCGTGCCCGTCCCTCACGAGGGGGGAGTATCGGTATGACTTCGGCGACGCCGTCGGCCTGGCGCCGATGGTGAAGATGCACACGCTCGGGAACGGCTTCCGGCCGGCCCCGATTCACGCCGGCGGGCTGCGCTACCACGGCATGGCGCCGATGGTGTCGCACCTGTACGAGCTGGGCTTCATCGAGGCTCGGGCCTATGCCCAGAACACCTGCTTCGAGGCTGGGGTCCAGTTCGCACGCACGGAAGGGATCATCCCGGCGCCCGAGTCGAGCCACGCCATCCGGGCGGCCATCGACGAGGCGCTCGAGGCTCGCGAGGCGGGAGACAGCCGCGTGATCCTGTTCAACCTCTCCGGCCACGGCTACTTCGACATGGCTGCCTATGACGCCTACCTGGCGGGGGAGCTGGTCGACGTGGAATACGAGCCGCAGCGGGAGGCGGTGGCGGTCTAGCCCTCTGACCGATATGGCGCCGGGCCTCGGCCCGGCGCCATCGCCTTGCTCAGCGAACGCGCGCCAGGGTGACTCCATCGGCGATCGGGACCATCGCCACGTCGACTCGCTCGTCGACGGCGATCGCCTCGTTGAGGGCGCGAATGGCGAGCGTGTCCTCGTCGGTGTCGCCGGCATCGATGACGCGGCCGCTCCACAGGACGTTGTCGATCGCGATCAGCCCACCCGCCCGGATGAGTCGCAGCGCTCGCTCGTAGTAGCCGGCGTAGTTGCCTTTGTCGGCGTCGATGAACGCCAGGTCGAAGGTACCCGCCGCGCCGTCGGCGAGCATCGCATCGAGCGTCTCCAGCGCGGGTCGGAGATGCAGCTCGATGCGGTCGGCGACTCCGGCCGCGGACCAGGTGCGGCGGGCGACATCGGTGAATTCGCGGGAGACGTCGCAGCACACCATGCTGCCGTCCGCCGGCATGGCGAGTGCCATCGCGGTCGACGAGTAGCCGGTGAAGGTGCCGACCTCCAGGATCCGCCGGGCACCGACCAGCTCCACCAGCAGGGCGAGGAAGGCCCCCTCCTCGACCGCGATCTGCATCTGCGCCTGTGGCATCTTTGCGGTCTCGTCGCGCAGCTGGCGCAGGACCTCTGGCTCACGGGCGCCCACCCGTGACAGGTAGGCGTTCAGCTCCGGGCTCAGTCCGATCGATCCGTTCGACATGGCGACATCCTAGCCGTGAGATACGCTTCGCGGCATGAAGTTCGGCCTGCAGGTCAACTCGTTCACCTGGCCCGGCGGCCCGGCCGCCATCGGCCCGACCCTGGCGCGCGTGACGCGGACTGCGGACACGGTCGGCTTCGATTCGATCTGGGTCATGGATCACTTCTTCCAGATCCGCGGTCTCGGCCCGCCCGAGGCGCCGATGCTGGAGGGGCTGACCGCACTCGGCTTCATGGCGGCCAACTCGGAGAAGGCGCGCCTCGGCCTGATGGTGGGCGGCATCCACTATCGCCTGCCCGGCCTCTGGATCAAGGCCGTCACCACGCTCGATGTGCTGTCAGGCGGCCGAGCCTGGTTCGGCATCGGCGCGGCCTGGAACGAGGAGGAGTCGGCGGCACTCGGCTTCCCGTTCCCACCACTCCGCGAGCGCTTCGAGATGCTGGAGGACACGCTGCAAATGGCGCACGCCATGTGGGCCGGCGGCAGCGGCAGCGGAGAATCGTTCACGGGGAAGCGGTTCGAGGCCACGCGGCTGCTGAACTCGCCGCAGGCGATCTCGCGTCCGCGGGTGCCGATCATGATCGGCGGGGGCGGCGAGCGGAAGACATTGCGCCTGGTGGCGCAGTACGCCGACGCCTGCAACGTGTTCGGAGACGGGGCGCGCATCGCCCACAAGTACGCGGTGCTGCGCGCGCACTGCGAGCGGCTTGGACGCCCCTACGAGGAGATCGAGCGCAGCACGCTGCAGAGCATCGACCTGGAGACGCAATCGGCCGACCAGGTCGTCGAGCGGTTCGGCAGGCTCGCCGAGGCGGGGGCGCAGCACATCCTGGTCAGCGTGCGCGGGGTGAGCGATGTCTCCAAGCTGGAGCGGATCGGCTCAGAGGTCATGCCGCAGCTGCGCTGAGGACCAGGGGGTCGCGCGGCATCATCCGCCGACGAGCTGCTGCGCCACCTCGTCGATCGGCCGCACCGAGCGCTCGCCGCTCGCCCGATCGGTGACCTCCGCGCCACCCGCCGCCAGGGACCGTGGCGAGATGGTGACGATCAGCGGCATGCCCAGCAGCTCGGCGTCGGTGAGCTTCACGCCCGGCGACTCATCGCGATCGTCGTACAGGACCTCCACGCCGGCATCGGTCAGTCGCCGGTAGAGGGCTTCCGCGGCCTCTCCAACGGCGGGGTCCCGTGAGGCGCTGAGGGTCACCAGCTGGGCTGCATATGGAGCCACCGATGCCGGCCATATGATGCCCCTATCGTCGTGGTGCGCCTCGACGATGCAGGCCATCGCCCTTCCCAGCCCGATCCCATAACTCCCCATCACGATCAGGCGGCGGCTGCCGTCCTCCGCCAGGTAGGTGGCGCCCAGCTTCTCGGTGAAATCAGTGCCGAGCTTGAAGATGTTGCCGACCTCGATCCCCTGGCGCAGCACGACCGGCTTTCCGCAGTTCGGGCAGGCGTCACCGACGCGGGCGTTGGTGATGTCCGCGACCAGGTCGGGCGTGAAGTCGCGCCCCACGTTGACGTTCAGCAGGTGGTAGCCGTGGCGGTTGGCGCCCGCGACCAGGTTCGGTGAGCGTGCCGCCAGGTCATCGACCACGACCGTGGTGCCCTTGGCACCGATCGGTGAGGCGTAGCCGGGCACCATGCCGGTCGCCGTGATCTCCTCGGCCTGCGCCGGGCGCAGCCCACCGATCGCCTTCACGATGTTGCCCAGCTTGGTCTCGTTGACCTCGAAGTCGCCGCGCACGATGGCGGTGATGAGGCGCCCGTCGCCCGTCACGAAGAAGGTCGCCTTGGCGGTGCGATCCTCGCCGACGCCGAGCAGCTTCGCGAGCGTGGCGATTGTCGGCGCCTCCGGGGTCGCGACCTCCTCGGTCGGGCGCGGCTCTTCCGGTGCCGGATCGGCCTTGGCCACGGCCGCGATCTGCTGGTTGGCAGCGTAGCCGCATGCATCGCAGATCACGAGGGTGTCCTCGCCCGCGTCGTTGAGGGCCATGAACTCGTGCGCCAGGCTGCCGCCCATGATCCCGACATCGGCGCCGACCACCAGGGTGTCCAGGCCGAGCCGCTCGAAGATCTTCTGATACGCCCCGTAGTGGGCCTGGTAGGAGACGTCCAGCGCGGCTTCGTCGGGGTCCAGGGTGTACGAGTCCTTCATCACGAACTCGCGGACCCGGATCAGGCCGCCGCGCGCCCGCGGCTCGTCCCGGAACTTGGTCTGGAAGTGGTACACGATCGCGGGCAGCTGACGGTAACTCTTGACGATGCTGCGCAGCAGGTCGGCGACGACCTCCTCGTGGGTCATGGCCAGCACCATGTCGCTTCCGCCACGGTCCTTGAAGCGGACCATCTCTGGCCCGATCTTGGCGTAGCGCCCTGACTCGCGCCAGAGGTCCGCGGGATGCACGACCGGCATCTCCATCTCCTGGCCGCCGATCGCGTCCATCTCCTCGCGAATCACCTGCTCGATTCGCTGGCTGACCCGGAAGCCGAGCGGCAGGAGCGTGTAGATGCCGGCCCCCAGCTGGCGGATGTAGCCGCCTCGCACCAGCAGCCGATGCGAGGCCATCTCGGCCTCGGCGGGGTTGTCGCGCAGCGACGTGAAGAAGAGCCTTGACAGGCGCATGGGGCGTGATTCTAGCGGCTGGCCGGGAGCGACTAGCTCAATCGCCCTTGGGACCGGGCAGGATGTTGGCGAGGTGGGCGGGCAGGCCTTCGTCGTCGTGCGCCAGGCCCACGAGGTGCTCGCTGTCGCGCAACCCGCGCACCGGCAGCAGCGCCAGCAGCAGCAGGCCGAGCGAGGCGACCAGCAGGCCGTCGATGCCCTGCCACTCGGCGGCGGCTCCGCCCACCAGGCTGCCGGTGATCTGGCCCAGCGCCAGGAAGACCGAGTAGAGGCCCATGATTGCGCCGCGGTCGGCCGGATGGGACTCGCTGATGTCGGCCAGCAGCCCCAGCGCCGCCGGCGTGGCGCCGGCCAGCACGAACAGGCCGGCGAGCATCCCGAGCACCAGTGGCACCTGCAGCAGCAGCCCGGCTCCCTCGGAATGGTTGAGCCCGAAGATTGAGCCGACCATCAGCAGTCCGCCGGCGATCCCGATCAGGATGATCGACGTGCGCCGGTAGCGCTTGAAGCGCCCGCCCCAGAAGAACAGCCCGGCGAAGAAGACGAGCAGCGCGCCCCCCAGGCCGATGCTGATCTCGTTCGGCGCGAAGCCTCCCATCAGCAGCTGGTGGCCGAAGCGCGCTGATGGTTCCTTCACCAGCTGATAGATGGACTGCCCGGTCCATGTGCCGATGACGCCGTTCAGCGCGATCCAGGTCGGGGCCAGCAGCCAGACCCTTGGGCTGCTCATCACCCGCCGATACCGGGCGAAGTCGAACTGCGGCCGCAGCTCGGCGGAAACCACCGGCTTGACCTCGGGCCCCGCTGCGTGGGTGGCCACGTCGGCGACGCCCCAGCGATAGATGCTGAAGGAGCCAACGTACAGGCCGGCGTTGAGGAGGAACGCGACCCGCCCGAAGACTTCCCAGAGAGGCCCCGCCGCCACGATCCCGATCCCCAGCCCGGCGATGGTGGCGGCTTCGAAACGGGCAACCGTGCGCCCGCGCAGCTCCACGTCGCGGCTGGTGGCGATCGCGATATAGCCGAGGATCGAGGGGACGCTGGCGCCGGCCGCCGCTCCCTCCACGAAGCGGGTCACGCCCAGCAGGTAGAGGTTGGTGGTGGCTGCGGTGAGGACCACCGCGACCGCCCCGAACACCGGTCCCCACTGCATCACGCGATGCGCCCCCAGGTGGTCGGAGAGCACGCCGAAGCCCGGCGACAGGATCAGCTCGGCAACGAAATAGGTGGCCATCATCAGGCCGAGCAGGAACGCGCCCATCTCCGGGCCGCCATGCGCCGGCAGCTGCGCGGCGTAGTAGGCGAACAGGCCGCCGGTCAGGCCGGTGCTGAAGCGCAGCGTGAAGGTGCCGAACAGGACGGCCCGGATCGACCGGTTCATGAGGCGATTATGCCGGGGGGTCCAGCGGGCGCAACGCCGGCTCGGGCGATTCGGGCCGCGGGCGCCGGCGCCAGATGCGGACGCCGACGACCGCACCTCCTGTCACGGCCAGCAGTCCACCCCCGCCGAGCAGGGCACGGGTCTGGCCGGCCTCCGCGGCATCCTGCTGGGTGGCCAGCGCCCGGCGCGCCTCGGTGGCGGCCCCCGACAGGTGGTCGGCCTGGAAGTCCTTGCGCGCGGCGGCCAGCTCAGCCCGCGGGTCGGACCCGACCAGGCCGATCCACTCCAGGAAGCTCTGCTTCTCGTTCAGGCGTTCGGCTGCCTTCGAGATTGCGGACAGGACCTCCACCTGGAGTCCAGCCTCCTGCTTCGCGGCTGCCAGGCCGCCCTTCTCTTCGAACCTCTGCTTCAGCGCGGCCGGCGGGGCCAGGCCAAGCGCCGCGGCCTGAGCCACGATCTGATCGCGTGCCGCGAGCACGGCATCGGCCAGGGCCATGTCTGCTTGCGCCTCCGGGAAGTGCCAGGCGCCCATAGCCTGGCGCAGGTCGGTCGGCAGGTTCCACGCGCCTGCCTCGCCGACGACCGCGGCATAGTGCTCGCGCGCCGCGGTCCGATCGACCATCAGCAGCTTCTCCTGGGCGTTGACCACCCATTCGGTCCACACATCGTCGAAACTGACAGCAGTGCGCTCGTCGAGCAGGTCCAGGAGCTCCTGCCAGCCCTCGACCTTGACGACGCCGATCTCCGGCGCTCCCTGGCGGTTTGCCGCCTGGTACGCCATCTCGTCATCCTTCGCGGCCCGCCAGACGGCCTGCAGGTGGGCGACATCGGTCTGGGCGAAGATGAGCGTGGCGAGGTGATAGGTGGCCGCATAGGCATACGCCTCGACGCCGGTGTCGTTGACGCCGATCTCGCCCCAGTCGTTGAGCGCGATCTTGCTGGCCAGCAGGTCATCGGTCAGGTCGAAGGCCTTGCCGCTGGCCCCGATCGCCTTGGCGGCCTGCACGCCGTAGAACTCCGCGTACGCCTCGCCGATCCAGCGATCGGGGAACAGGTCGCCGTTGAACCACAGGTGCGCGGCCTCGTGCAGTCCGACGTACGCGTCGGCGTCATACCGGACGCGAATGGTGCCGGTGGCCTTGTTGTAGACGCCCGCGTACTCGCCGAGGCGGCTGGTGGCGGCCTCCTCGACCACGAGCACGTCGGGGGCCGGGTAGGGCAGGCCGATCAATTGCCGCAGGGCCGGCAGTCCCGCGGTCAGCAGCGCGCCCATCGTCCTGCCCCAGTCGGGGTCGTCCTGCCAGGCACGGATCTTCAGCGCAGCCGCGCCGCCGCCGACCTGGACGGTCAGCAGCGTGTCCTTGTACGCACCCGGCCGGTCGGCGGACAGATAGGCGAAGAAGGCGACCGGATCGGGCAGCGAGGTGTCCGACAGCACGAGCTCGCCGGCCGGGCCGGTGGAGGTGGCGAACGGGTCGCCCTGGACCCTGGGCTGGAACCCGGCGGGCAGGACGACGGTCACGCTGCTGCCGGGCTCGCCGCTGCTGCCGAAGGCCCAGATCGGGAACGCCACGATGCTGGGGCTGATGCGCAGGTTGCGGTCGGGCGCCCCGCCCGGATCGGGCAGGTCGTACTCGACCCGATAGGGGTAGCTCTCCTCGAACGAGACACCGTCCCCCAGGGTGACCTTGACGCTCACGAAGTTCAGATCCGAGGCACCCACCTCGACCGGCAGCTGCTCAGTGCCCGACGAGGCAGTGACGTTCGTTGCGCCAGCCTGCAGTGTGAAGCTGGCATCGGGATAGAACGCCAGGCCGTCCGGGGGATTGGGCGTGTAGGAGGTCGCGACCGCGTCCACCGTGACGTGGACGCGGCGCTGGTCAGGGAGCGCCTGGTAGCGCGTCTGGGCGATGACCACCAGCCCGCGATCCGCCGCCAGGAGACGAGCGGGGAGTGCGGCCGGAGCGAGGACCAGGAGTCCGAGAGCGGAGGCTGCGGCGAGGATTGCGATGCGACGCGACGCTCGGGGCATGACCTCCGCAGGATAGGCCGACTCGCCGGTCAGGCGCTTTTGGCGAATGCCTCGAGGCCGAACGCGGTCTCCAGCTGCTCCGCCGGACGGAAGCCGACAGCTGCCTTTGGCGGCTCGCCGGGCGCGAAGAACGCAACCGTCGGGATGCTCATCACGCCGTAGTGCATTGCGGTATGTGGATTGGCATCCACGTCAAGCTTCAGCACCTGGACCGATCCGGCGTACTTCTCGGCCAGCTTCTCGATTTCGGGCGCCACCAGCCGACACGGACCGCACCACGCGGCCCAGAAGTCGACGATGGTCGGCTTGTCGCTCTGGATGACCAGCTGCTCCCAGGTGGCGTCGGTCGCCTCTTGGACGTTCGACATCGTTCTTGAAGGTTCCTTTCTGTGTCGTCCGTCAGCCGGCGACATCTCGGAGGATGCGGTACACCTCGAGCACCTGCGGGTGCGCGAGCCGATAGAAGACGGTGCTCCCCTCGCGTCGAGAGGCGACGACCCCCGCCGCACGCAGGACTGCGAGGTGCTGGCTCATGTTCGGCACCTGGCAACCGACGTCGCGCGACAGGTCGCTCACCGACCGCTCTCCATCGGCCAGCCGCTCGACGACGCACAGGCGCTTCTCATCGGAGAGCGCACGGGCAATCGCCGCGGCACGGACGCGAAGCAGATCGGGCGTGAGCGTCGCTTGCATCGGCTGGAATTGTCTCACTGCTTGCGCAAGGACGCAAGTAGGTCAGGCGCCCGGTGGAGGCAGCTCGACCGCCTGGGTGGTCGTCCCCACCTGATCCAGCGGCGAGAGCTCAGTGATGCCCGAGCCAGGAGGCGGAATGGCCGGTAGATCCCGACGGCAAACAGCCGCCACTCGGCCAACGCGGCGCGCGCCGGGTGGGCCGGCGGGGGATCGGTCAAGCTCGAAGCGTAGCGCGGCCGATCGACCTTCCGCGCATCGCGACAGCCAAGGTGTCGCGCCGCACGCTCAGGATCGGCGCATGACCATTCAACTTACCTGCCCATGGTGCACCGATGAGGTCGCCTTCACCATCGACGAGTCCGACGAGGAGCTCGTGTGCGGCGGCTGCGCCACCCGCATGGACTTCGCTCCGGACCCCCTCGTCACCTACCAGCTGCTGTACGCGCCCGCTGCCTGACCCGTAGCGCCGGGCCAGGGCGTTTCAGCTCTCCTGGATCTCGATCGTGTCGATCCGGTCGCCCGGCTTCGGGTCTCGCTGAGGGTCGCGCTCCCGGATGCTGCGCAGGACGTCCATCCCGGACGTGACGCGGCCGAACACGGTGTGGCGGCCGTCGAGGTGCGGCGTTGGCCCGAAGGTAAG
>JALYUB010000005.1 GCA_030853945.1 Chloroflexota bacterium | reverse complement strand
CCGGCGGCCTGCTGATCCTGGGACTCCTCCTCAACGCCGTCCTGCCCGGCGTCCGGCTGCCCTGGACCTAGGCGCGATACTCGGGACCGATGTTCCCGATCGCTGACGAGAACCTTCCGGGCAGAGGGTTGCCCTGGGTCACGATCGGCCTGATCGCCGCGAATGTCGCGGTCTTCCTCCTGCTCCAGGCGGCCAGCGGAGACAACTCCTTCACCTACGGCTGGAGCGCCATCCCGCTGGAGATCACCAACGGCGTTGACCTGACCCAGGCGCAGTCGGTCCTGATCGGCGGGACGCCGGTCCTCATTCCGCAGGCGCCGGGTCCGAACCCGATCTACCTGACGTTACTGACGAGCATGTTCATGCACGGCAGCTGGCTGCACCTCGGCGGCAATATGCTCTTCCTGTGGATCTTCGGCGACAACGTGGAGCACCGCGCCGGCCCGCTGCTGTTCCTGATCGCCTACCTCGCCACGGGCCTGGTCGGCTCGGCGGCGGAGATCCTGAGCAATGCGGGCTCGCCGATCCCCTCGCTCGGGGCATCGGGCGCGATCTCCGGCGTTCTCGGCGCATACATCGTCCTGTACCCAACCAACCGGGTCACGGTCTTCCTGTTCCGGTTCCTGACCCAGGTGCCGGCGCTGGTTGCGATCGGGATGTGGATCGTGCTGCAGGTCGTCTCCAGCCTGGCCGATCCGACCGGCGCCGGTGGCGTTGCCTACCTGGCTCATATCGGCGGGTTTGCTGCCGGGGCATTGGTCGGACTGCTGCTCCGGGCGCGACCCGATCGGGGTACCGGCTTCTCGTCTGCTGCGTTCTCATGACCCCGGGCCGCGACGCGGGGCTCTTTGGGCCGGACAGCATGGCCTGGCGGATCGACCGCGAGGTGCTGGTGCTGGCGGGAGGCAGCTGCGCGCTGCTGATGCAGCTCGCCCACCCGGCCGTCGCGGCCGGCGTGGCAGAGCACTCGGATTTCCGCAGGGACCCTTTTGCGCGGCTGCGTCGAACGCTCACCGCGAGCTATGCGGTGGTCTTCGGCAGCACGACGCGTGCGGAGCGTGCCATCCGGCGCATGAACGCCATCCATGCCTCCGTGTCCGGCAGCGTGCCCGAGACGGGGGAGTCGTATCGGGCCCTGGACCCCGCCCTCCTGCTGTGGGTGCACGCCACCCTGGTTGACACAGCGCTCCGGGTCTACGACCGATTCGTGGCGCCTCTCTCGGTCGATGAGGCCGAGCGTTACCACGCGGAGGCACGCGAGATCGCGCTTCGGCTCAGGATCCCCGAGGCGTCGCTGCCCCGATCCCTGGGCGAGCTGCGCGAGGAGATGGCACGCCTGATCGCAGATGGCGAGGTCGCCGTGTCGCCGACCGCGCGCGCCCTCGCTCCGGCGGTCCTGTACCCGACCCGCTTTCCGCCACGGCCGATCTGGGATCTCGCACACCTGGTCTCGCTGGCCGTGATGCCGCCGGCCATTCGGCGTGGGTACGGGATCCGCTGGTCATCGGGTCGCGAGCGCGGGGTCGAGGTGCTGGCAGCCGCCAGTCGCAACCTGCTGCCGATCCTGCCGCCTGCCCTGCGGCACGTGCCGGCCGCTCGGGCCGCGGAACGCCGCCTGCGTGCGGCGGGCCAGACCCGGTGACTCCAGCGGGGCGCGTAGGTATGATGCCGGCAGCCCTGGGCCAGCCCTGATCAGACGAGCGCCGTCGCGGCGTGTTTCGAGGACCCTGTTGAACCGATTCGCGAAGCTCGCCGTCGCCGCCGCGGTGGCCACCTACGTGCTGATCGTGGTCGGCGGGCTGGTGCGCGCCACGGATTCGGGGCTTGGCTGCCCGGACTGGCCGCTTTGCTTCGGCAGCTGGACTCCACCTGCTGAGCTGCATGCCTGGATAGAGCACAGCCATCGCCTGGTGGCAGCCCTCGCGGTGGGCCCGCTGGTCGCGGCAGTCGGGCTGATGACCGTCCTCACGCGCCGGCGGCAGGACCGCGTCCTGCTCGTGGCGGCACTGGGCGCCGGCGTGCTGGTGGTCATCCAGGCCGTTCTGGGCGGCCAGGTCGTGATCCAGCAGCTGCAGGCCGACCTCGTCACGATCCACCTCGCCATGGCCCTCACCGTGCTCGCGCTGACCATCTTCATCGCCGACCGAGCCGCGAGCGGACCGTTGCCGCGGGCGGCCCCCGGATCGCTGACCTGGCTGGCGACCTTGACCGGGGCGACGATCTTCGCCCAGATGCTGCTGGGCTCCTGGGTGAGCGGCACCGGCGCCGGCCTGGCGTTCACCGATGTCCCGCTGATGAACGGCAGCCTGTGGCCGTCGATCGCGGGTTCGGGGCAGGTCGTGCAGGTTGCGCATCGGCTGCTGGCAGTCGCAGTCGCCGTGCTCGTCCTGTTGACCGCACGGCGCGTCCGCCAGGTCGTGCAGGACCCGGGACCGCGAAGGCTCGCCGGCCTGGCAGTGATCCTCGTGGGTGTCCAGCTCGCCCTGGGGGCTGCCAACGTCTGGTCGCGTCTCTCGGCGCTGTTCGTGGTGCCCCACCTGGCGGTTGGCGCGGCCCTGTGGGCGACCGTCGTGTTGCTATACCTCGCCCTTCGTCGCCAGCCCGCGGCGGCTGCGTCGCCGCACGGCGAGGCCACGGGGACCGAGCGAGGCGAGTCGCGGGTCGCCGGTCGTGCCCAGACCCTCAGGGCCTACGTCGCGCTCACCAAGCCGCGGATCATCGAGCTTCTGCTGGTGACCACCGTGCCCACCATGGTGCTGGCGCAGCGCGGCATCCCGTCGGTCTGGCTGATGGCGGCGGTGGTGTTCGGCGGCTCCCTGGCCGCCGGCGGGGCGAACGCGATCAACATGTACCTGGACCGCGACATCGACGACCTGATGCGGCGCACCAGGCATCGCCCGTTGCCGCGCCATGCTGTCTCGCCGAGCAACGCGCTGCTGTTCGGCATCGCCCTCAGCGTCATCTCCTTCGTCTGGCTGACGCTGACCGTCAACCTGCTGTCCGCGCTGCTGGCGGCCAGTGCGATCGCGTTCTACGTGTTCGTGTACACCCTCTGGCTGAAGCGGACGACCCCGCAGAACATCGTGATCGGTGGGGCCGCCGGCTGCGTGCCGGTGCTCGTCGCCTGGGCCGCAGTCACCGGCACGGTGCAGGTGCCGGCTCTGGTCCTGTTCGCGATCGTCTTCTACTGGACCCCGCCGCACTTCTGGGCGCTGGCGCTGCGCTACCGGGGCGACTACGCCGCGGCGAACGTGCCGATGCTGCCCGTCGTGCGCGGCGAGGCGGAGACGGCGCGCCAGATCGTGCTGTACACGATCCTGCTGGTGGCGGTCTCGCTGCTTCTCTTCCCCGCGGCGCGGATGGGCGTCATCTACCTCGTCTCGGCGCTGGGCCTGGGCGCGGGATTCGTCTGGTACTCCCTGCGCGTCCTGCGTGACGTCAGCGATGGTCGCGCTGCCATCCGCCTGTTCCGCTTCTCGATCAGCTACCTGACGCTGCTCTTCGCCGCGGTCGCCGCGGACTCGCTCCTGCGCCTGCCGCTGAGCTGACGGTCACTCGGCGGGAGGCCCCGCGCGGCTGATGCGCGCATCGTCTCGCGCATCCTGGCGCGCCGTCCGCCGGTCCTCCGATCGCACCCACGCGGCGACGACCAGGCCCATCGCCAGCAGGAATACGACGTCGCCGCCGACCCACATGAGCATGCCGCCGATGTTCTGGTCGACGATCGGGGTCGGTCCCCAATCGCGCAGATTGGTCAGGTAGTGCGGGTAGAGCGCGACGGGCGCGCTCATCAGGGCAATCCCCAGGAACGAGTTCTGCGGCATCGCCAGGAAGAGGTAGAAGAGCCGCACCGGGTGCGGAAGCCGCCAGCGCGCCGGGTCGGCGCCGACCACGGGCCACCAGAAGAGGAGGGCAGCGCCCAGGAAGGTGAGGTGCTGGACGTCGTGCAGCCACGAGATCTCCAGTGCGTCGTTGTAGAGCGTGCTGAAGTGCCATCCCCAGTTGACCGCGGCGAACAGGATCCAGGCCAGCAGCGGGAAAGAGACGACGGAGACGACGCGGCTGTGGAGGACCGCCAGCAACCCCCTGCGGACCGATGGCGACGCGGCGCGCAGCGCCAGCGTCGCCGGGGCACCGAGCAGCAGCAGCGGGGCCGCGATCAGCTCCAGCAGCATGTGCTGCAGCATGTGGACGCTGAACAGGGTCCCTTCGTATGCCTCGATCGGTGAGGTGAGCGCGATCCCGATCGTGCCGAGCCCGGCCAGGAACACGATCTGCCGCCAGCGAGGGTGCGGGTGTGCCGGGTGAGCGCGCGCGACGCGACGCACCAGCAGCGCCCAGCCCAGCACGGCGACGGCCAGTCCCGCCAGGACGAGCGGCTCGAAGCGCCACTGGAGCAGGACCTCGGGGAAGCTGGGCCGGGGCGGCGTCCCACCGTGCGCGAGGGCGTGACCCGGCAGGGCGACGGCGAAGGCAGCACCGAGGAGGACGCTGAGCTTGCTGCGCATGACGCGCGCATTCTGGCCCGCCACCGATCCGGCCGCTGGCGGGAACCCTCCGCTCTAGCCACGCGTCCAACGCCCATGACACGAAACGCCCGACTGCTTCCCGCTGCCCTCCTGACCGCGCTGCTGACGGCCTGTGGCGCGGGCCAAGGCGGATCGACCGGACCAATCGACCACCCATCGGGTCACGACCTGGTGCTGCGCATCGAATACAGCGGTGGCTTCGTGGCCCCCGCCTTCCGGCTCACCAGCCTTCCCGCATTCACGCTCACCGGCGACGGACGCGTCATCGTGCCGGGAGCTCAGATCGACATCTTTCCGGGCCCGGCGTTGCCTGCGGTCAACACGCGGCGGCTCACCGAGGCCGGCATCCAGGCCGTGCTCAACGAGGTCGCGCGCACCGGCCTGTTCGGCTCCAGCTTCGAGTTCCGCGGTGCTCAGAATGTCGTGGCGGACGCAAGCGACACCGTCTTCACGCTGCACGCAGACGGGCGCGACGTGACCGTCACGGTGTATGCGCTCGGGACCCTCCAGCCGGGCGCCAATCTTCCCGGTGTCACGGCCGCCGAGCTGGCGGCGCACCAGGCCCTCACCCAGCTGAGCGACCACCTCACCAACCTGGATTCCTGGCTGCCGGCAAGCGGATGGGCCGAGCCAGCCTGGCGTCCATACCAGCCCGACGCGCTGCGGCTGCTGGTGCGCAATGCGGACGCCGATCCGCCGGACGGCAGTGGCATCGGCAACCAGCTGCTCGAGTGGCCCGCCACCTCCGACCCCGCCACCTTCGGCGATCCCGGTGCCCTTGGGGATCAGCGTTGCGGCGTGGTGACCGGGAAGCCGGCCCAGGAGTGGTACGCCGCGCTGTCAGGGGCGACCCAGCTGACACGATTCATCAGCAATGGTCATCGCTACGAAGTCGTCGTCCGTCCTCAGCTGCCGGACGAGAAGCCGGAGTGCCCGAAACCAGCGGCTTGACCCCTTGGTGAGCAGCGTCGCGCGCATTGCCGGGGCGATGCGCCGCGCAGGGCGCAGTCGGTACAATACGCCGCGCATGCCGCCGCCACGGTGGACGTGCCCGCCCGTTGGGAACGAGTCGGACGCTGAGCTGAGAGCCGTTCCGCGTCATCGTCCACGTTGAGGAGCCTCGAGACTAGCTGATGTCACGACCGACGGCCCGACCGTGGTTGCGGGCCCTCCTGCGCTCGGCAGTCCTCCTGGCGATCGTCGCTCTTTCCACTGCCTGCAGCATGGTGCCCGCCCAGCCGCACACCACGCAGGCCAAGGAGGTCTTCTGGCTCTACAACGTGGTGCTGGTGATGGGCGCCGTCGTCTTCTTCGGGGTCGAGGGCTTCATCGTCTACTCCGTCATTCGCTACCGGCGTCGTGATGATCGGCTCCCCACGCAGATTCACGGCAACAACCTGGTGGAGCTGGTCTGGACCGCAATCCCGACGGTCATCGTGCTGGTCCTGTTCGTGCTCTCGACTCTCACCCTGAATTCGATCTCGGCCCATTCCGACAACCCGGGCGTCACGATCGAGGTCAACGGCTTCCAGTGGCAGTGGACCTTCCACTACCTCGACAACGACACGGACCCGAAGAACGATGTCTCGATCACCGGCACTCCGGCCAACCCGCCGGTCATGGCGCTGCCGGTCGGGGAGCCGATAAAGCTGATCCTGATCTCGCGGGACGTGATCCACTCGTTCTACGTGCCGGCGTTCCTGGTCAAGCGCGACGTGGTTCCGCTGCCCGAGGGGAAGGCTCCGAACACGCTCGAGTTCACCGTCAGCGAGGCCGGCACCTACTCCGGCCAGTGCGCGGAGTTCTGCGGCGACCTGCATGCCCGCATGACGTTCAGCGTGCAGGCCATGCCGCGGGCAGCCTTCGATTCCTGGCTCGGCACGATTCGGGCCGGCGGGACGCCGGCGCCGTCCGTCCCCGCGGGAAGCGCGGTGCTCAACCTCACGGCCGCCAACGTGGCGTTCGACAAGAAGGACCTGGAGGCGGCCGCGGGCCAGCCGTTCACGATCGAGATGACCAACAACGACGCCATTCAGCACAATGTCGCCATCTACCAGGGCGACAAGGCGCTGTTCCATGGCGCGCTGTTCATGGGGCCAGGCAAGACGTCTTATGTCATCAATGCACTTCCCCCCGGCGAGTACACCTTCATCTGCGACGTGCATCCGATCCCGGCCATGACCGGCAAGCTGACCGTCAAGTAGGCGCGTGAGGCGAGCGAGGAACCTATGGCAACCACGACGCTGACTCCGACCGCCCAGACCTACCGTCGTTCATGGGTGCTGGACTGGCTGACCACGGTCGACCACAAGAAGATCGGGATCCTGTACATCGTCAACTCGTTCCTGTTCTTCTTTGCGGCCGGCATCCTGGCGCTGGTGGTGCGCTCCGAGCTGGCGGTCCCGGGCCTCCAGTTCCTGGACGAGCGGACGTACAACCAGGCCTTCACGATGCACGGCACGATCATGATCTTTCTGTTCGTCGTGCCGGTCCTGTCGGGCTTCGCGAACTACATCGTGCCGCTGCAGCTCGGCGCACCCGACATGGCCTTCCCGCGCATCAACGCACTGAGCTTCTGGTTCCTGCCGCTCGGCGGCCTGCTGATCTTCTCCGGCTACCTGTTCGGCGGAGCCGCGGCCGAGGGCTGGACGCTCTACACGCCGCTCAGCAACGGAACGTATTCCACCGGCGTCGGCACCGACCTGTGGCTCATCGGCCTGCTGCTGGTGGGCACCGCCTCGATCCTGGGATCGGTGAACTTCATCGCCACCATCTTCAAGATGCGGGCCCCCGGCATGTCGCTGTTCCGGATGCCGGTCCTCGTATGGACCGTGCTCGTGACGGCAACGCTGATCCTGCTCGCCACCCCGGTCCTGGCAGCGGGCATGATCGCGCTGTTCATCGATCGCAATTACGGCGGAAGCTTCTTCGACCCGAACACCGGCGGCAACCCGATCCTGTGGCAGCACCTGTTCTGGTTCTTCGGCCACCCCGAGGTGTACATCGTGATCCTGCCGGCGATGGGCGTGGTGAGCGAGATCCTGCCGGTCTTCACGCGGCGCCCGCTGTTCGGCTACCGGGCGTTCGTGTTCGCCACGATCGCCATCGGCCTGCTCAGCTTCAGCGTCTGGGCGCACCACATGTTCACCACCGGCCAGGTGTTCCTGCCCTTCTTCAGCTTCATGACCGCGCTGATCGCTGTGCCCACCGGGGTGAAGATGTTCAACTGGCTGGCAACGCTGTGGCGGGGCTCGATCATCCTGGCCACCCCGATGCTGTTCGCGCTCGGGTTCCTGTCGATGTTCCTGATCGGCGGTATCAGCGGCGTGATGCTGTCGGCGCCGGCGATCGACTTCCACCTGCAGGACACGTACTTCGTCGTCGCGCACCTGCACTACGTGTTCTTCGGCGGCAGCGTGTTCGGCGTCTTCGCCGCGACCTACTACTGGTTCCCCAAGATGACCGGCCGCCGTCTCAACGAGCGGCTGGGCAAGGTCCACTTCTGGATGCACTTCGTCGGCTTCAACCTGGCGTTCTTCCCTCAGCATTTCCTGGGGATCGCGGGCATGCCGCGACGCATCGCGGACTACTCGCCCGACGCCGGCTGGACGATGTGGAACATCGTCTCGACTGTCGGCGCGTTCCTGATCGCCGCCAGCGTGCTGCCGTTCCTGCTGAACGTGGTGGCCACCCTTATCAACGGCGAGAAGGTCGGCGACGACCCGTGGGAGGGGAACACGCTCGAGTGGGCCACCAGCTCCCCCCCACCGCCCTACAACTTCGACGTACTGCCGCCGATCCGCAGCGAGCGCCCGGTGTTCGACCTGCGCCACAGGCACGATGCGGATCCGGGGCCGAGTGACGCCATGGTCTCGGAAGGCGGCCGCCCATGAGCGCCGAGGCGCCGGTCATGCAGACCGGGGACCAGCCCCTGCCCATCAGCCACCGCGAGGCCGGGATGCCGACCCCGCTGGTCGGCATGCTCCTCTTCATCGCCAGCGAGGTGATGTTCTTCGGCGGCCTGTTCGCCTCCTATTTCAATGCGCGAGCGGTCCACATCGGGGTGTGGGGTCCACCGGCGCCTGCCAGGGAGCTGGAGATCCTGCCGATCGCGCTGCCGATCACCATCATCCTGATCGCCTCGAGCTTCACGATGCAGTTCGGGGTGTGGGCGATCAGGCGCGGCGACCAGCGCGCGATGCGCAACTGGACGCTGCTGACCCTGGCCCTGGGCGTGACGTTCCTGATCGGCCAGATCTACGACTACACCACGCTCGGCTTCGGGATCAGCGACGGGGCCTTCGGGACGGTGTTCTACACGCTCACCGGCTTCCACGGCGCGCATGTCTTCGGCGGCACGGTCGGGCTGACCATCCTGGCGGCGCGCGCGGGGCAGGGCCAGTTCAGCAGGCAGAACCACGTGGCGGTCGAGGCCATCAGCTTCTACTGGCACTTCGTGGACGTGGTCTGGATCGCCCTGTTCAGCACGCTGTACTTCCTGCGCTAGGAGCCGATCGATGAATGACGCCGCCTTCGGCTACCTCCTGCTGGCGATCGGGATCGCTTTCGTGCTGGGCGTGGTGTATGCCATCACCAGCCAGGTTGGCGGCGCCTCGGCGGCTCGACCGAAGCCACCGCGCGGAGTCCACCTGCCGAAT
>JALYUB010000087.1 GCA_030853945.1 Chloroflexota bacterium | reverse complement strand
GCGGATCTCCGAGGTCGCACCCGACCGCGACGCGCCGCTGCTGGTGCACTGCGCCGTCGGGGCCCGTTCGCTGCGCGCGTCCAACTGGCTGCTCCAGAACGGCTACAGCAACGTGGTCAGCATGAAGGCCTCGCTCCTGGACTGGCGACGCCTGGGCGGCGCCTGGGAGGCGCCAGAACAGCTGCTGACCCCGGCGCAGCAGCGACGCTACAGCCGGCAGGTGCTGATCCCGGAGATCGGGCAGGCGGGCCAGCGCAAGCTGCTCGACAGCAGGGTGCTGCTGATCGGTGCCGGAGGCCTTGGCTCGCCGGCGGCGCTGTACCTGGCCGCGTCCGGGATCGGCACCATCGGCCTGGTCGACGACGACGTGGTCGACGAGAGCAACCTCCAGCGCCAGGTGCTGCACGCCTCGGATCGGGTCGGCATGGCCAAGACCGAGAGCGCGCGGATGACCCTCAACTCGCTGAACCCCGAGACGAAGGTGGTCGAGCACCGCGAGCGGCTCGACGCCGACAACGTGGAGCGGCTGATCGCCGATTACGACGTGATCGTCGACGGCACCGACAACTTCGACACGCGCTATCTCCTCAACGATGCGGCCGTCCGGCTGCGCAAGGCGATCGTGCATGGCTCGATCTACCGCTGGGATGGCCAGGTCACGACCTTCGTCCCGTTCGAGGGGCCGTGCTACCGCTGCATGTACCCGACCCAGCCTCCCCCCGAGCTGGCGCCGGCTTGTGCCGTGGCAGGAGTCCTGGGAGTGCTGCCGGGGATCATGGGCCTGCTGCAGGCGAACGAGGTGTTCAAGCTGCTTCTCGGCGTGGGCCATACCCTGGCGGGACGCCTCCTGATGTTCGACGCGATGAACACCGAGTTCAGCGAAGTCAGGATCTGGCGCGACCCGGCCTGCCCTGCATGCGGTGAGGGGACCATCGCGTGAGCACGGTCCGCATCCCGCCGGTGCTGCGCGAGACCGTCGGCGGCAGCCGCAGCCTGCCGGCAGACGGAGCCACGGTGAGCGAGGTGCTCAGCGACCTGTTCGCCAGGTACCCCGCGCTGCGCGAGCGCGTCACCGATGGTGGCGAGCTGTCGCCATTCGTGAACGTGTACGTCAACGACCGCGACGTCCGCTACCGCGAAGGTCTGGAGACCGCGGTCGATGCGAACGACACCGTCATCCTGCTGCCCGCGATGGCCGGAGGCGGTCGCTAGGCCGATGCGCGACCTGGCCGCGACCATCGGCAGCACGCCGATGGTGGAGCTGCCGCATCTCGCCCCATCCCCGCGCATCCGCCTGTTTGCCAAGCTCGAGGGCGCCAACCCGACCGGATCGGTGAAGGACCGCATCGCGCAGGCGATGATCTCCGAGGCGCGTGCCTCCGGGGCGCTCCTGCCCGGCCAGGCCATCCTGGAGCCGTCATCGGGCAACACGGGGATCAGCCTGGCGATGATCGGAGCGCTGCTCGGTCACCCGGTGCGGATCGTGATGCCGAACAACACCACCCCCGAGCGCGAGCAGCTGCTGCGCCTGTACAACGCCGAGATCGTCTTCTCCCCGGGCGCGGAGGGCTCGAACGGGGCGATTCGGATGGCGCAGGAATTGAGCGCAGCCGATCCGTCACTTTTCATGCCGTACCAGTACGGGAACCCAGCGAACCCGCGGGCCCATGAGGACGGCACCGGGCCGGAGATCCTGGCCGCGGTCCCGGATGTGGACGTCTTCGTGGCAGGGCTCGGCACCGGCGGGACCCTCACCGGTGTGGGCCGATTCCTGAAGCGGGAGCGACCGGGCGTGCGAGTCATCGCCGCCGAGCCGCTCCCCGGTGAGCGAGTGCAGGGACTCCGATCCCTTGACGAGGGGTTTGTGCCGCCTGTGCTCGACGCATCGGTCCTGGACGATCGCTACCTGGTCGGCAATCGCGACGCCGTCGTCGGCGTGCGGCGCCTGCTGCGAGAGGAGGGCATCTTTGCCGGACTCTCGTCCGGGGCCGCCCTGCACGTGGCGCTGCGTGCGGCCTCGGAGATGGAACAGGGGACGCTGGTCGTGCTGCTCGCCGACGGCGGCTGGAAGTACCTCTCGACCGGCATCTACGATCGCGACCCCGATGACATTGCCGATGAGCTGGACGGTTCGCTGTTGTGGTGAACGGGCTCGCGATGCCAGAGGCCCTGGCCGAGGAGATCCTGGCCCACGCTCGCGCAGAGCTCCCGAACGAGGCGTGCGGCCTTCTGTCCGGGTCGCTCGCGAGCGGCCAGGCAACGCGGTTCCACCCCGCCCGTAACCTCGAGGCGTCGCCACTGCGCTACAACGTGCACCCCGAGGACCTGGTGCGGATCACGTTCGCGATCGAGGACGCCGGCGAGGAGCTGGTCGCCATCTTCCATTCCCACACGCACTCCCCGGCGGTGCCATCGGCGACCGATCTTCGGGCCGCGATGTACCCCGACCCGTTCTACTTGCTGGCCAGCCTGTCCGATCCGGGCGGCTCCCCAGCGAGGGCGCTCCACGCCTGGCGCATCCAGCGCGGCGAGGCGTCCGAGGTGGCGCTGACGATCGAGTAACCTGTCGCGCGATGACCATCATCCCGACCGCCGGCGCTCGATTCGACGACGCCGTCTACGCCGATCGGCTGCACAGCGCCACCTCCGAGGCGGCCGCGCGAGGCGTCGGCGCGCTCCTCGTCACGCCATCCGCCGACTACGAGTATCTGCTCGGCTACCGCGCTCCCCTGCTGGAGCGGCTGACCTGCCTCATCCTGCCGGTCGAGGGGGCGCCGGCGCTGATCCTGCCGCGGCTCGAAGAGCCACTCGCGCGCCACGCCCTGGGGGCGCTGGCCGATGGCCTCGACATCGTGTCGTGGGACGAGACCGACGATCCGTTCCGCCTCGTAAGCGCCCGCCTGCCGGGAGCGTTGCGGGTCGGATTGCAGGACCAGATGTGGTCGCGATTCGTCCTGCGTCTGCGAGCGCTGCTCGACCCTGCCGAGCTGGTCGACGCCGGGCCTGCGATCAACGCGGTTCGCCGCATCAAGCAGCCCGAAGAGGTGGACCGCCTGCGCGCCGCGGCCAGCGCCGCCGACACCGCCATGCGTGGCATCACCACGGAACGGCTCTCCGGCCGGACGGAGGCCGAGGTGAGCCGTCGGATCAGCGCCCTGTTGATCGAGGCCGGCCACGATACCGCCGACTTCGCCATCGTCGCCTCGGGACCGAATTCCGCCAGCCCGCACCACGAGCCGGGTGAACGCTTGATTGAGCCCGGCGACGCCATGGTGCTGGACATCGGTGGCGTGCGCGCCGGCTACTGCTCCGACACGTCCCGCACCGCTTACGTGGGTGAGCCACCGCCTGACTTCGCGGCCATGTACGAGGTGCTGCGGCTGGCCCAGGCCGCCGCCTGCGACGCGGTTGCCCCAGGCGTTGTGGCTCGCGACATCGACCGCGCCGCCCGGCGGGTCATCGAGGAGGCCGGGTACGGCGACGCCTTCATGCATCGCACCGGTCACGGCATCGGCGTCGAGGTGCACGAGGAGCCGTACATCGTCGAGAGCAATGACGAGCCCCTGGTGGTTGGCAACGCCTTCAGCGTCGAGCCGGGGATCTACATCGCCGACCACTGGGGGGCGCGCATCGAGGACATCGTGGTCTGCACCGATGCGGGCGGCGAGCGTCTGAACACGAACAGCACCGAACTCCTCCTTGTAGATTAGGCAGCTCCGCACGGGTGACGCGGTAGCACCACGTCGGTAGTGGCTGGGGTGGTCGAGTGGCGGGTCTCGGCGTCTATCGGCAGCTGTTGGCCAACCGACCCCTGACGAAGCTCCTGCTCGGGGAGTTCATCAGTGGCATCGGCGACTGGCTGTACATCGTCGCGATCTTCGTTGTGATCTACCGCCAGAGCGGCGATCCGGCCCTGGTCGGCCTGTTCGGTGCGGTCCGGGTCATCCCGTACATCGTCCTATCCGTACCGGCCGGGCTGGTGGCAGATCGCTTCGAGCGCCGGCTCGTGCTGCTCGTCTCGGACATCTGGCGCGGAGCGGTCATGGTCGTGCTGACCGTGCTCGTCGCCGCCAACGCACCGGTCCTGCCGATCGCCGCGCTGGCGATCCTGGCGACCTGCGGCTCCGCGTTCTTCTACCCGGCGATGGGTGCGTACATGCCCAGTCTCGTGACGGACGAGCGCCAGCTCGGCCCGGCCAACAGCGCCTGGGCAAGCCTTCAGAACATCAGCTTCATCTTCGGCCCGGCGATCGCCGGTGTGCTCCTGGCGCTCGGCGGCGTGACCGTCGCTTTCATCCTCAATGCGCTCACCTTCATCGTGATCGCCGTCATCCTGTGGGCACTGCCGCGGGAGGCGAAGGCGGACGCGCCAGCAAGGGTGGAGTCAGGGCCCGCATCGTCCGACGTCGCGCCCGCGTCGCGCCCGAGGGTGCCCGCGCTGCCGCTGGCCGGCCTCGGAATCATCCAGGTCATGGTCGGCTTCCTCGACACGGGGATGCAGGTCCTGACGGTCATCCTCGCGATCAACGTGCTGCACGCCGGGGAGGCGGGCAACGGCTATCTCAATGCGGCCATTGGGGTCGGTGGGCTGATCGGCGCCGTGGGATCGGGTGTGCTCGTGCTGCGACGCAGCCTGGGGGCTCCGCTGCTCATCGGGGCCGTGACCTTTGGCGTCGGGTTGGTCGCGCTTGGCGCGATCCCGGTGCTGGTCGTTGCGCTGGTGACCATCGCGGTCGCCTATGCCGGAGCCCTCCTCCTCGATGTCGTGCTGACCACGATCTTCCAGCGGGTCGTCCCGGACGAGCTCCGGGGCCGCTGGCTTGGCGTCTTCGTGACGGCCGCCACGCTGGCCGGCGCGGCGGGTGCTTTGGCCTTGCCGTTCTTCGTCGTCCGCGTGGGTGCCGCCCCGACCCTGGGCGTTTGCGGCCTGGTGGTGGTCGTCGCGACCATCGCCGGCCTCGCGCTCATCGGCAAGGCGGCCACCCGCGAGCCAAGCCGGTTCGAGACGACCCTGGCGGAGGTGGCGAAGCTGCCGCTCTTCTCGGGTGTCCCGTCATCCAGGCTCGAGGCCGCGCTCGCGCGCGTCCACGAGGCCGCGGTCGAGGCCGGCCAGGTGATCGTGCGCCAGGGCGATCCGGCCGATCGCTTCTACATGATCGCGTCGGGCTCGTTCGTCGTGACCCAGCAGGCCACACCCACGGCGCCGCCGGTCGTCCTCCGTCACCTGGGTGCCAACGATGTGTTCGGGGAGCTCGGCCTGCTCCGCGAGTCGCCGCGCTCAGCGACCGTCGCGGCGGAGAGTGACGGCGTGCTGCTCGAGCTTGCCGGGAAGGATTTCCTGGAGCTGGTCGGAGCTGGCGGGCCGCTCCGGGGCCGGCTGCTCGGGCTGTATGGCGGCGGAGTATCGGGCGCGACGAGCTAGCTCAGGTCCGACGGAGCTCCGCGGAGGATACGGTTCCCAGCTCGTGCCACAGGCGCACCAGCGCATCCATCCCGCCGCGGTAGTTGGCGAGCGGCATCCATTCGTTCGGAGCGTGGAAGTTGCCGTTCGGCGAGGCGAAGCCAACCATCACGCTCCGGAGGCCCAGCAGGCGCTCCATTGCTGCGACCACCGGAATCGAGCCGCCCGAGCGATGGAAGATGGGCGCCTTGCCGAACGTCTGCTCCAGGGCGCGGGCCGCGACGCGAACCGCCGGGTGGTCGAGCGGCGTGATCACCGGCTGTCCGCCCTGGACGACCTTCACCTCCACTCGAACGGTGGGCGGCGCGATGCGCCGCAGGTGATCGACAACCAGTTGCTCGATCTCGCGATGATCCTGGTCGGGGACGAGCCGGCTGCTGATCTTTGCACCCGCATAGGCGGGGATGATCGTCTTCGACCCCTCGCCCGAGTAGCCGCCCCACAGGCCGTCGATGTCGAAGCTCGGGCGAGCGGAGAGGCGCTCCAGCAGCGTGTAGCCCGGCTCGCCGTTCATCGGTCCCGGCACCTTGATCCGTTCCGCCCAGTCCGCTTCGTCGAACGGCTGGGCCGCATAGGCGGCGTGGTCGTCGGGGGTCATGTCGCGCACGCGGTCGTAGAAGCCGGGGATCGTGACGCGCCCGTTCTCATCGGTCAATGAGGCCAGCATGCGGACCAGGACGTTGGCGGGATTGTCGACGCCGGCTCCGTACTGGCCGGAATGCAAGTCCTGGAATGGCCCGTAGACGCGCACGTCCCAATAGGCCAGACCGCGCAGGCCGTAGGTGATCGCGGGCGTCCCCTCGTCGTCCTGCATGTCGGAATCAGACACGATGCAAACGTCGCCGGCGAGCAGCTCCGGATGCGTCGTGACGAACGTCTCCGATGGCTCGGCCTCGTGCTCTTCGTCACCCTCGAAGAAGAAGCGCAGGTTGATCGGGAGGCTGCCGACACCCTTCAGCCAGGCCTCGGCCGCCTTGAGGTGCATGAAGAGCTGCCCCTTGTCGTCGCCCGAGCCACGGGCGTACACGTTGTCGTCCTCGTAACGCGGCTCGAACGGCGGCCGGACCCACTCGTCGAGCGGATCGGGCGGCTGCACGTCGTAGTGGCAATAGGCGACCGCCGTCGGGGCGTCAGGCCCCGCGTGCAACCAGTCGGCTGTGACGATCGGGTGGCTGCTGGTATCGGTGATGGTCGCGTGCTCGGCGCCGATGCGGGTCAGTTCGTCGCTGATCCATTGGGCGGCGCGGCGAACATCATCGCGCCGCGCGGGGTCGGCGCTCACCGATGGAATACGCAGGAACTCGTCCAGGCCCTTGAGGTGCTCATCGGCATGGTCTCGCAGGTAGGCCAGGGCAGTGTCGAGGTTGGTCATGGCGCGGATGATAGGGGTCCCCGAACCCGCCTAGCGGAACAGCCCGGCGATGAAGCCGGCCAGCAGGGTCAGCGCCACCACCGGCAGGAACGCGGCAATGCGCAGCGCCCGTGGCCAGCCGGGGCCACCGAGCAACGCGTAGGTCGGGATCACCACCGGGAACAGGAACAGCCCGACCGACCACGCCACCCGCGCCCGAAAGGTGAGGTCCGGGCGGTCCTGCACATCCAGCCAGAAGGCCGCCATGGTGATGAAGCTGCCCACCGCGCTCAGCGCGAATATTGTCCAGACGAACGGAAGCACGCCGCGATCCTAGCGCGGCCGCTCCGCACCTACTCTCCGAGCTCGGTGCGCCGTCGTTCGAGGTCGGCCGGGCCGGTCAGCAGGTCGCCAAGGAAGCGGAGTGGCCGGCGCCTGGGCAGCCTGGGCTCCCGGTCGGGGAGGAGCGCCCACATTGCGGCGCGCACCCGCTCGTCGAGCGCCTGTCGCGCCTCACGCCCGTGCACGTTGGCGGTGGGGATCGGCTCGCCATAGCGGAACACGACGCGCCTGCGGAACCACATGAAGGTACTGCCCACGATCACGCAGGGCAAGATCGGGACGCCGCTGGCCGCGGCGAAGGCCACCGCCCCGTCTTCGAACGGCAGCAGCTCGGTCTCGCGAAATCCGACCCTCCCCTCGGCGAAGATGCCGAGCACGCCACCCGCGGCGAAGACGCGGCGGACCGCCCGGACCGCCGAGGTCAGGGTCGTCTTCTCCGGGTTGTACGGGATCACCCCGCCGTAGAAGGCCATCAACCGGTTCTTGAAGCCGCGGGAGAAATCGGCCTCCTTCGGGCCGAACCAGGTGATGCGCGGGGACTCGGGCGTGGCGGCCAGCGCCAGCATCGGGTCCCAGCCGTTGTGGTGATTCAGCACCAGGCAGAACGGGGCGCGGGGCCAGCCCTCGAGCCCTTCCGAGCGGATCGCGAACAGGAGGCGCACCACGAGCACGTCAAGCCGGCGCATGACCCGATACCGCCTCGTGACCTTGACACTCATCTCGCGGGGACCGGTGCGCCGGGCGCGCTCCTCCGCCTGGTCCATCAGGCGGCGATGACCGGCTGGGGCTCGGGGAGCGCGCTGATCGCCTCGCGGCGGGTGGGATCGACGCGCATCAGGACGACGCCGGCCCCGACCAGGAAGAGCGCTGCCACTCCCATCGCGGCGCGTGGCCCGCCCGCTTCGTCCAGGGCGCCGACCCGGTCGAGCACCTGACCGGCGACGAACAGGAACACCGGCCCGGCAGCGGCGGTCCCGGCGTTCAGGATGCCCATGTAGCGGCCCGTCGTCTCCTTGGGGATGACATCGGTCATGAGGGCCCAGTCGACCGACACGAAGATCCCGACCCCGATCCCGAACGGCACGAAGGCAGCGATCGCGAGCCCCGGCGACGGCGCCAGCGCGACCATCACCATGCCCGCAGCCGCGATCGCGCAGGCCGCCCAGATCATCGGCCGACGACCGAAGCGGTCGGAGAGGCGAGCCCCCGGGAAGGCAGCGGCAGCGGTGGCCACGCCAACTGCCAGCGTGCCGAGGAACAGCAGGCCGCCGGCCTCGTCAATCGACAGGCCATGGGTCCGCTCGAAGTAGAACAGCCCCAGGTTGGTGGCGTTGACGGCGCCCAGGAACAGGAGGCGCACCAGCAGCAGCCAGAGCACGTTCGACTCGCGCAGGATGTCCGTCCCCCAGGCCGATGCAGCGACTTTCGGCCACGATCCCGGCCGCGGCGGCGCCCCCGATCCTTCCCGCACCGAGGTGACCAGCACGGTCGCGGTGGCAAACTCGATCAGGCCCAGCCCCACTGTGGCGAGCGCCAGGCCACCCCCCAGGCCAAGCGTCGCCACGCCGACCCCGGCGATCTGGCCCATCACGATCATGACGCCCATCAGGCCGCTGGCGGTGGCCACCTGCCTGGCCGGGACCAGGTCGGGCACGTAGCCCTGGAACGGTCCCTGGGCGAAGTTCGAGCTGAACTGCAGGAGCACCAGGAAGACGAGGATCATCAGGTATGTCTGCGAGAGCGCCAGCCCGATCAGGAACAGGACGTCGAGCGATGCCCCGATGACGATGTACGGCTTGCGACGCCCCCAGCGCGTGACGGTGTAGTCGCTGATCATGCCCACCGTCGGCTGCACGACGATCGCCATCAGGACCGCGGCGCCGTTGATGACGGCCAGCAGGAAGCCGGCGTGCGCCTTGTCGATTTCCTCGATGCGCGTGGGCAGGATGATGTTGTTCAGCCCGCCCCAGATGGTGAGGATGCCGAACCAGTAGACCGACAGCTTGAGCAGGTGCGAGAAGGGCAGGGGCGGACGCTCCTGCGCGACGCCAGGGCCGGGGGCCGCGTGGCTCATGGGCGTCACCATACGCCCGCCGCTACGGCATGGCCAGAGGCTGCGGGCTATCATCGGTCGCGTGATCGATCCCGTCGCGTTGCGCCTTGGCCCCCTCGCAATCCACTGGTACGGGATCATCATCGCCAGCGCGATCCTGCTCGCGGCCTGGCTCGGGACCGCTGAGGCGAGGCGGCGCGGCGAGGACCCCGAGGTGGGCTGGTCGATGCTGCTGTGGGTCATCGCCGGCGGCGTGATCGGGGCGCGCCTGTACCACGTCTTCCACGAGTGGTCCGCCGTGTACAGCAAGGATCCGCTCCTGGCACTGCAGGTCTGGAACGGCGGCCTCGGCATCCCGGGCGCCGTGGCAGGCGGGGCACTCGCGGTGTGGATCTACACGCGGGTGAAGCGCCTTCCGACCGGACGCTGGTTCGACATCTTCGTGATGGCGGTGCCGCTCGGCCAGGCCATCGGCCGGCTCGGCAACTTCGTCAACCAGGAGCTGTACGGCCCGCCCACGACCCTGCCCTGGGGCATCCCGATCGATGCCGCCCATCGCATCGGCGAATGGACCAATCTGAACCTGTTTCCGGTGGCGACGACCCGGTTTCACCCCCTCTTCGCCTACGAGGCGATCGCCAGCCTGCTAACGCTCGGGGCCATGCTCTGGATCAGCCGCCGGTTTGCCGCGTGGCTGTACGACGGCGACATGCTGCTGATCTTCATCATGTTCTACGGCGCGGTGCGCTCGTACCTGGAGACATTCAGGGTGCAGAACTGGCTGATCGCCGGCGTGCCGACCGCGACCTGGCTCGGACTCGGAGGCGTGGTCCTGGCCGGCGGCTTCCTGATCCTGCGGCATGCCCGCGGCTGGGGCACCCCGGGCGCATGGATGCATCGCAGTGATGCGACTCCCGGGGTTGCGGGCCCTGCGGAGGCCCGGCCTGGCTGACGTGCCGGGCATCCTGCCCGACGTGACCGCAGCCATCGGCGACACGCCGCTGGTCGCACTCGATCGCCTAGGGGCCGGCCTGACGTCGCGCGTGGTTGCCAAGCTCGAGCACATGAACCCCGGTGGCTCGGTCAAGGACCGCATCGCGCTGCCGATGATCGAGGCCGCCGAGCGGGCGGGCCTGCTGAAGCCCGGCG
This sequence comes from Chloroflexota bacterium, assembly GCA_030853945.1. GTDB lineage: Bacteria > Chloroflexota > Limnocylindria > QHBO01 > QHBO01 > CF-167. The sequence goes on along the minus strand of JALYUB010000087.1, from coordinate 5,367 downwards.
GCGTGATCGTGGAGCCGACGAGTGGCAACACCGGTGTCGGACTGGCGATGGCCGCTGCCGTCCGGGGGTATCGCTGCATCTTCGTGATGGCCGACAAGCAGTCGCCCGAGAAGCAGGCGCTGTTGCGGGCGTACGGCGCCGAGGTGGTCCTCTGCCCGACCGACGTCGCTCCCGACGACGAGCGTTCGTACTACCGCGTCAGCGACCGCCTGGCGCGCGAGACGCCCGGCGCATGGAAGCCCGACCAGTATTCGAACCCGGCAAACCCCGGCACGCACGCGCTCACAACGGGACCTGAGATCTGGGAAGCGACCGAAGGCCGGATCTCGCACTTCGTGGCCGGAGTGGGAACCGGCGGCACGATCAGTGGCGTCGGCCGCTATCTGCATGAGCGGAAACCCGACCTTGTCCTGGTCGGGGCCGATCCCGCGGGGTCCGTGTTCTCCGGCGGTACCGCGCAGCTTTATCTCACCGAGGGAGTCGGCGAGGACTTCTGGCCGGCCACCTACGACGCCGATGCCTGCGACCTGATCCTGCGCGTGACGGACCGCGACGCCTTCCTCACCGCTCGTCAGGCCACGGCCGCGGAGGGGATCCTGATGGGTGAATCCTGCGGCCTGGCGCTGTGGGCTGCCCTGCAGGTGGCCCGAGAGGTGGACGATCCGGACGCGCTCCTGGTCGTGCTGCTGCCCGACTCCGGTCGCAACTACCTCGGGAAGCTCTACAACGACGGGTGGCTGCGCGAGGTCGGGGTCCTCGACGAGCATGAGAAGGTCACGGACTATGACTGGCGATCGACGCAGCCTGGCGTCGTGGTGCGGAAGAACGACCTGTCGTAGCCTGAGCCCGTTGCCCATTCCGTGGCGATCGGGGGCCAGGCGCGGTACCCTTCTCCTCGATGACCAGCATCGCCCGCCCGCCCGCCGCTGAGACCGGGAAGCAGCCCACGACCGAGCGCGTCAACCACTGGATCGACGGCCGCCGCGTTGCGGGCACCTCCGGGCGTACCGGGCCGGTCTACAACCCGGCGACCGGTGAGACAGCCCGACAGGTCGATTTCGCATCGGTCGAGGAGGTCGATGCCGCAGTCGCCGCGGCAAAGGCCGCATTCCCGATATGGCGGGCGACCAGCCTGAGCCGTCGGACGGAGATCCTGTTCCGGATTCGTAACCTGGTCGAGACCCACAAGCGCGAGATCGCGGCGTTCCTGACCGCCGAGCACGGCAAGGTTCCGAGCGACGCGCTGGGGGAGGTCTCCCGTGGCCTCGAGAACCTGGAGTTTGCCACCGGCATCCCGCACCTCATGAAGGGCGGCTTCTCGGAGCAGGTGAGCACGGGCGTCGATGTCTACCAGATCCGTCAGCCTCTCGGCGTCGTGGCCGGCATCACGCCGTTCAACTTCCCGGCCATGGTGCCGATGTGGATGTTCGGCAACGCCATCGCCTGCGGCAACACGTTCGTCCTGAAGCCGTCCGAGAAGGACCCATCGGCATCGGTCTACCTCGGTGAGCTGCTGAAGGAGGCCGGACTGCCAGACGGCGTCTTCAACGTCGTTCACGGCGACAAGGTGGCGGTCGACCGCATCCTCGAGCATCCGGACATCGCGGCGGTCTCGTTCGTCGGCTCCACGCCCGTGGCCCGCCACATCTACGAGACCGGGACCCGGAACGGCAAGCGGGTGCAGGCGCTTGGTGGGGCCAAGAACCACATGGTCGTGCTGCCCGATGCGGACGTCGAGATGGCAGCCGATGCGGCGGTCTCCGCCGCATACGGCTCCGCCGGCGAGCGCTGCATGGCCATCAGCGTGGTGGTCGCGGTTGGCAGCGTCGCGGATCCGCTGGTCGACGCGATCTCGGCGCGACTGCCGAAGATCAGGGTGGGCCCGGGCAGCGACCCCGACTCGGAGATGGGGCCGCTCATCACCCGCGAGCATCGCGACAAGGTGGCCTCGTACCTGGACAGCGGCCCGGCGCAGGGCGCGGACCTGGTGGTCGACGGCCGGCAGAACGTCCTGTACCAGGAGGGCCAGGGCTTCTTCCTGGGAGTGTCGCTCCTCGATCGGGTGACGCCCGAGATGGAGTGCTACCGCAACGAGATCTTTGGCCCGGTGCTCGAGATCGTGCGCGTCTCGACCTACACCGATGCGATCGAGATGCTGAACGCCAACCCATATGGGAACGGGACAGCCATCTTCACGCGCGACGGCGGAGCAGCCAGGCAGTTCCAGTTCGACGCCACGGCCGGGATGGTCGGCATCAACGTCCCGATCCCGGTGCCGGTGGCGTACTACAGCTTCGGCGGCTGGAAGGCATCGCTGTTCGGCGACCTGCACATGTACGGTCCCGAAGGGGTGCAGTTCTACACGCGCGCCAAGGTGGTGACGTCGCGCTGGCCCGATCCGGGGACGAGCAAGGTCGACCTGGGCTTCCCGCGAACCCGCTGACCAGTTCATGACCGACCGATTCGAAACGCTGGCCGTGCACGCCGGCGCAGAGCCCGACGAGATCAGCGGCGGCGTCTCGCCCGCCATCCAGATGAGCAGCACCTTCAGGCAGGACGGCGTCGGCAGGCCGCGCAACGGCTACGAATATGGGCGCAGCGGCAACCCCACCCGCACGGCACTCGAGCATGCGATCGCCGCGCTGGAGGGAGGCACCGATGGACTCGCCTACGCCTCGGGGCTGGCCGCGACCCAGAACATCCTGTACCTGCTCGATCCGGGCAGCCGGCTGATCCTGTCCGACGACGCATACGGCGGCACCTGGCGCCTGGCGTCGAAGGTCTGGAGCCGCTATGGCGTGCAGGCCGATGCCGTCGACCTCCGCGACCTGGATGCCGTGGCCGCTTCGCTCAAGGGCAGTCCACCGGCGCGCATGATCTGGATCGAGACGCCCACCAATCCGCTGCTCAAGGTCGTCGACATCAACGCCGTGGCGCAGCTGGCGACCGCAGCGGGGGCGCTCACCGTCGTCGACAACACCTTCGCCACGCCGTTCATCCAGCGACCGCTGCAGCGCGGCGCGGATCTGGTCATGCATTCGGCCACGAAGTACCTGTCAGGGCATTCGGACGTGATCAGCGGCCTGGTCGCGACCCGGCGCGCCGACCTGGCGGAGCGGCTTCGCTTCCACCAGAACGCGGCGGGTGCGGTGCCCTCGCCGTTCGACTGCTGGCTGGTGATGCGGGGGATGCGCACCCTCGCGGTGCGGATGGAACGTGCGTGCCTGAATGCCGCAGCCATCGCCGACTGGCTGGGCCGGCGCACCGAGGTCACCGCGATCTACTACCCCGGCCTCCCGAACCACCCGCAGCGCGACCTGATCGGGCGCCAGATGAGCATGCACGGGGCGATGCTCAGCTTCGAGCTGGCCGGCGGCGAGCCCGCGGCGCGCTCCCTGGCGGAGTCGACTCGCCTCTTCACCCTGGCCGAGTCACTGGGTGCCGTCGAGTCCCTGATCGAACTGCCAGCGGTGATGACCCACCTATCGGTCGCCGGCTCGCCGCTCGAGGTCCCGGCCGGGCTCATCCGGCTCTCGGTCGGGATCGAGGCGGTCGAGGACCTGATCGCAGACCTGGGCGCCGCGATGACAACAGCGGCAGATTGATGGGAGCCGAGCCTCCGCCGCAGCTTCCCGAGGACGGCCCCACCAGGCTGGTGGAGGGCAACGACGGCGAGCTGGTGGAGAGGCTGTCAGGCGGCACCGCGACGCTTCTGCTGGTGTGGCTGATCGGGGTTGGCGCCGGCAGCGCCCTGCTGGCCGCCTGGCTCCTCGCCGCGCTGGTCCTGAACATCCGCCTCGGCCCCGAGCACCTGTTCGGGGCGCCCGGCCTGTACGTGTCGCTGTACGGCTCGACCGGTCCAACCGTCCTGTGGCTGACCGGCCGGGCGCAGGGCCATTCGCTGGGCTGGTTCATGCTGACTGCCGCCAAGATCGGGCTGGTGATGGCCGCGATCCTGATCGGCGGCCTGCTGCTGGTGACGGTGGTCATGGGGGCAACCCTGGGCAGCGGCGCGCTGCGCACCTCTGTCGGGGTGTTCGCGCTCACCCTGGCGGTGTCCGTGCTCTGGGCGCTCGCCACGTGGTCCGCGGATCGCTACATCGCCGGCGCCAGGGTCGTGTCCGAGGGCGATCAGACCTCGTAGCTGCGCAGCGGCTCGGCGATCTCGATCCCGCCGTCCCATGCCGCGCGCGCCTCGGCCAGTGCCCACTCGCCGCCGTCGGCGATCGGGATATGCGTCAGCAGCAGCCTCCGCGCTCCGGCGTCCCGGGCTGTCTCGGCCGCCTCGGATGGGAGCAGGTGGCCGCGGCTCCGCGGCTCGGGGTCGTCCTCCTTGAGCGATCGCAGGCCGGCCTCACACAGGAACAGGTCGGCTCGATCGGCGAGGCGCGGCAGTGCGTCACACGGGCCGCTGTCGGCCGAGTAGGTCAGGATCCGGTTGGGGTTCTCATCGGCTCCAGAGGCGGTGATCCGGAAGCCCCAGGTGCGGACGTAGTGCTGCGTCTCCTCCGGCTCCAGGCGGAGGTCGCCGATCTCGATCGGGCGCTTGCCGTCGTGCTCGACGAAGATGAAGCTCTTGTCGAAGAAGTTGGCATAGCCGGCGCCCAGCGCCATCTCCGCGAGCTGCCCCATTGAGCCGGGAGGCACGATCACGGTCAACCGGTGCTTGGCCACGTCGATCCATGGGTAGCTGTAGCGCAGCGTGATGAGGTCGAGGCAGTGATCGGTGTGCATGTGGCTGATCACCACTGCGTCGAGCTCATCGGGCGTGTTGCGGCGCAGCAGCTGGGCGACCACGCCCGGACCCACGTCCAGGAGGATGCGCGATCCGCCGCCCTCGACCAGGTAGCCGGCGCACGCCTCCCCTGGGTTGGGACGCGCGGGACTGCGCCCCAGGACGGTCAGTCGCATCGGCCGAGCCTCAGCGGCTCTCGAGGGCCTGGTAGTCGCGCGCTCCGGCGCCGACGTAGACCTGGCGCGGGCGACCCACCTTGGTCGCCGGGTCCGCGATCATCTCCCGCCAGTGCGCGATCCAGCCGGGCATGCGGCCGATCGCGAACATGGCCGTGAACATCGAGTTCGGGAAGCCGATGGCCCGATAGATGAGCCCCGAGTAGAAGTCGACGTTCGGATAGAGCTTGCGCTCGATGAAGTACTCGTCGTTGAGGGCCACCTCCGCGAGCCGCTGGGCGATCTCGAACAGCGGGTCGTTGCGGCCGAGGGCCTGCAGCACCCGGTCAGCGGCGGCCTTGATGATCTTGGCCCGCGGGTCGAAGTTGTGGTACACGGGGTGCCCGAAGCCCATCAGCCGGTACTGGTCCTTCTTGTCCTTGGCCTTGGCCACGTACTTGGCCACGTCGCCACCGT
>JALYUB010000079.1 GCA_030853945.1 Chloroflexota bacterium | reverse complement strand
CGAAGTCGTCGACGCTCGCGCCGAGCGCAAAGAAGCGGAAGTCATGGAGGTCTGAGGCGCTGCCGCTCCGTGAGCATCCGCGACATGTCGCGATCATCATGGACGGCAACCGGCGCTGGGCCGCAGCGCGCGGGCTGCCCGCCATCGCCGGCCACGTCCAGGGCGTCGAGGCGATCCGCCCGATCGTGCGGGTCGCGCCGGACAAGGGGATCGAGGTGCTCTCCCTGTACGTCTTCAGCCGCGAGAACTGGCGGCGGCCCGATGACGAAGTGACCGGCCTGCTCGGATTGATCGACGGCGCCGTCCGCCAGCACACCGACGAGCTCGTGGCCCAGGGGGTCAGCGTGAAGGTCATCGGTCGCCTGCACGAGGCGCCGAACGACATCGTCCGCTCGATCCGGGAGGCGGAGGATCGCACCAGGACGGGGAAGCGGATGGCGCTGAACATCGCATTCAACTACTCGGGGCGAGCCGAGATCATCGACGCCGCTCGCGCGCTGAATGCTGCCGGCGTCCCGGCTCCCGAGATCGACGAGGATCGGTTCGGGGAGCATCTGTACACCGCCGGACAGCCCGATCCTGACCTCATCATCCGGACCGGCGGAGAGCAGCGCACGAGCAACTTTCTGCTGTGGCAGGGAGCCTATGCCGAGCTCGTCTTCAGTCCCACCCTGTGGCCCGACTTCAGCGAGGCCGACCTGGACGCCGCGATCGACGAGTACGCTCAGCGGCAACGCCGCTACGGCGCATGATGAACCGATGCTCGCCACCCGCCTGATCAGCGCCGGGATCCTGGCGCCTATCGTCGTCGTCATCGCCCTGCTCGGCGAGCCATGGCTCTCGCTGCTGGTGGGCCTGCTGGTGTTCCTGGCCATGGTCGAGCTGATCGCGCTGCTCGATGCCGGAGGTTTCGAGCCGCCTCAGGTGATTGCCCTCGGCGCCGGGCTGGTGGTTGCGGGAGCGGGTCTCGTGACAGCCAACCAGGCCCTCGTGGGAGGTGCGCTGGCGGATCTTCTGCGGGCGACCGAGCCGCCGGGCCTGCCAACCCTGGCCTTCTCGGCAGCCGTGCTGGTGCTGGGAGTCGTCGGGTTCACGCGCGCCGAGCCGACAAAGGGCTTTGTGACCTGGGCGATAACCTCGTTCGGGGTCGCCTATGTCGGGCTCCTCGCGCCGTTCATCGTCGCCGTCGCCCATCTGGCTCCGCAGGGGGGCTCCGCGACCACGCCAATCGGCGCATTCGGCATCCGCTCCGGATCGGCCTGGATCCTGCTCCTGCTTTTGGTGGTGTGGGGCTATGACTCCGGCGCGTACCTGACCGGCCGCTGGCTGGGCCGCCGGCGGTTGATCGACCACATCAGCCCGTCGAAGACCGTGGAAGGGCTGGTCGGCGGCCTGCTGGTGGCCACGATTGCGGCGGGCATCGGTGCCTGGCTGGTGGGGCTGGAGCCATGGCAGCCGCTGGTCATCGGTCCGCTGGTGGGCCTGGCCGCGCAGGCGGGCGACCTCGCCGAGTCGATGATCAAGCGCGCGGCCGCCCGCAAGGAGTCCGGATTCCTGGTTCCCGGGCATGGGGGCGTTCTGGACCGGATCGATTCCTTCCTGTTCGCCGCGCCAGTGCTCGCCGGCTATGCGCTGCTGGTTGCCGGATTCGGCCTGTGACCGGGATCGTCGTCCTCGGCTCGACCGGATCCATCGGACGCCAGGTGCTCGAGGTGATCTCGGCGCACCGCGACCGGTTCACGCTGGTCGGGCTCGCCGCTGGCCATGCAACCGCCGAGTTCAAGACCCAGATTGCGGATTGGCCGATGGCTCGGGCATGGTGCTTGGACGCTCGGCCCGGGGAGCTGGCGCGGGAACGCTGGGCAGCGGGTGGCCTGGAAGAGCTTGCGACGCTCGACGACGCGGAGATCGTGGCCGTCGCCACCACCGGCATGTCGGCCCTTGCGGCCGTGCTGGCCGCGCTCGGCAGCGGTCGGCGCGTGGCGCTGGCCAACAAGGAGACCCTCGTGACGGGCGGGCACCTCGTCGAGCGGCTGCTGACCCAGCTGGGCGGGGACCCGCTGGAAAGGCTGCGGCCGATCGACTCGGAGCATTCGGCGATCTGGCAGTGTCTGGCCGGGGAACGGCTGGCTGACGTGGCACGCCTGATCCTCACGGCATCGGGCGGGCCGTTCCGCGAGCGGCCGCCCGGCGAGATGGAAGCGGTCACCCCGTCGCAGGCGCTGGCCCATCCGACCTGGCAGATGGGCCCGAAGATCACGATCGATTCGGCGACCCTGGTGAACAAGGCATTCGAGGCGATCGAGGCCAGATGGCTGTACCGCCTCCCCTACGATAGGATTCAGGCCGTGATCCACCCACAGAGCGTGGTGCACTCACTCGTCGAGTTCCGCGACGGCTCCTACAAGGCCCAGCTTGGACTCCCCGACATGCGCCTCCCGATCCAGTACGCGCTGACGTACCCCGAGCGGCTGCCGTCTCCGGCGCGGCGCGCATCGCCGGAGGAATGGGGGGACCTGCGATTTGAAGGGCTGGCCGCCGGCAGGTTCCCGGCGTATGACGCGGCGCGGGCGGCGGCAGCGGCGGGTGGCAATCGCGGCACGATCCTCAACGCCGCCGACGAGACCGCCGTCGCCGCGTTCCTCGCAGGAACGATCAGCTTTCCACGCATCACCGACGTGATCGGCGAGGCGGTCGAGCGCTGGGGGGCCGCCGACGAACCCGAGCTCGACGACGTCGTGGCGCTGGATGCCGAGGTGCGGGGCAGCCTCGCGGCCGAGCTGGGCCTGGCAGGGGCTGCCTGATGGACGTGCTCGGGACCGTGGTCGCCTTCATCGGCGTGCTGGTCGTGCTGGTGCTGGTTCACGAGCTCGGCCATTTCATCGTCGCCAAGCGCGCGGGAATCACCGTTCAGGAGTTCGGCGTCGGCTTCCCACCCCGGATTGCTTCCGTGGTGTGGCACGGCACCCGCTACTCGGTGAACTGGATCCCCCTCGGCGGTTTCGTGAAGATGCTCGGCGAGGACGGCGACGCCGAGGCCGACAAGATGCGAGGGCACGGCCTCTCGGAGGCGGCCGTCGACAAGGCGATGCAGGGCGCCTTCAACCGAAAGCCGGTATGGGTGCGCATCGTCGTGCTCCTGGCGGGCGTGGTCATGAACTTCGTGCTCGCCGCGCTCCTGTTCGCCGTGGCGCTCAGCCTTCCCGCTCAGCAGGGAAGGGGACCGCTGACCGTCACCGAGGTGCAGGCCGGCAGCCCTGCCGTGACGGCGGGGCTCCACGTCGGCGACCTGATCACTGCGGCGGATGGGCGGACCTTCCCGATTTCCCGCGACCTGACCGCGTACGTGCGCTCGCGCGCCGGGCACCTGGTGGAGCTGACCGTGGTGCGTGGCGGTCGCGACCTGGCGGTGCAGGTCACGCCGCGAGCGCTGACCGCAGACGACGTGGCCAAGGGCCTTGGTGCGGTTGGCTTCAGCTACGAACCGGAGCGATTCGTGGAGATCGCGCCAAGCGTCAGCGGGCCACTGGCTGCCGGGTGGGAGGGGGTCACCGTGGCGGCTGACCTGGCCCTGAAGATCCCGGGTGGACTCGCCTCGGCGGTGGCCGGCCTGGTCGGCCTGTCGCCGGACGCGGGCACGGCCGTCGGCCCGATTGGGATCGCCTCCGAGACCGGCAAGGTGCTGCGGGCGCCGCTCGTCAGCCAGCTGCTCTTTGTCGGGATCCTGTCCGTCAACCTGGCAGTCCTGAACGTGCTTCCGTTCCCGCCCCTGGACGGCGGCAGGATCGCGGTGGTGGTCGTCGAGGCCATCCGCAGACGACGGCTGCCCGCCGAGCGGGAGGCCCTCGTCTACCTCACCGGCTTCATGGTTCTGATCTTCCTGGTGATCCTGATCTCGATCCGCGACGTCGCGAATCTGATCGGCGGCTAGGCTCCTCCAGGCATCCCGGGCGGTGGCGGGAGCCCGCCTCGGCTGCTATACTCCGGGCGGTTTCGCGGACCGTCGAGCGGACCAAATCGATACTGATTCAGTGCCAACGTGGGTCGGTTCGCCAGTCCCACGTTTTTGTTTCTGCCCGCCAGGGCGAGGTGCGGATGTGAACCGAGACTTCATCGGAGCCTTGCTCCAGTTGAACGCTGAGAAGGGCGTTCCGCAGGAGATCCTCATCGAGACCCTGGAGCAGGCGATCGAGTCCGCCTACCGCAGGAATGCGGACGCGCCCGAGAACGTCGTGGTGCGCGTCGATCCCGAGTCCGGACAGATCAGCGTCTACCGCGAATACGAGGTGGTGGCAACCCCCGACGAGGTAGTCGATCCCGAAGTGCAGATGCTCGTCAGCGCGGCCCAGCAGATCGACCCGGCCACCGGGGTCGGGGCAAAGGTCCGCGTGCCGGAGAATGTGACGCAGGCGCAGCTGGGGAGGATCGCGGCACAGACCGCCGGACAGGTCTACCGGCAGCGCCTTCGCGAGGCCGAGCGCGACGTCGTCTACAGCCAGTACGCCAGCCGCGAAGGCGAGATCATGACCGGGGTGGTGCACCGCACCACGGACCAGGCGGTGGTGCTGGACATGGGCAAGGGGGTGGAGGCTGTGCTGGCCGTCAGCGAGCAGCTCCCGGGCGAGCATTACCGGATCGGTCAGCACCTGAAGGTCTACGTGCTCGAGGTACGTCGCACGACGCGCGGGCCGGTGCTGGTGGTGAGCAGGACTCATCGCGGATTCCTGCGCCGAGTGATGGAGATGGAGATTCCCGAGATCTACAACGGCACGGTCGTGATCCGCGGCATCGCGCGAGAGGCTGGAAGCCGCTCGAAGGTGGCTGTCGAGAGCCGGCAGGTCGGTGTCGACGCCAAGGGTGCCGCGGTCGGCCAGCGGGGCGCACGGATCCAGGCCATCGTCGCCGAGCTGAACGGCGAGAAGGTCGACGTCGTGCTGTGGAACGAGGATCCGGCCCAGTTCGTGGCCGAGGCCCTCTCACCGGCCGAGGTCCTGAACGTGCGCATCGACGAGGAGCACAAGATCGCCAACGTGGTCGTCCCGGAGCGTCAGCTTTCGCTGGCCATCGGCAAGGAGGGGCAGAACGCACGCCTGGCTGCGAAGCTGACCGGCTGGCGGATCGACATCCGATCCGATGCCGGGGTCGCCACCGCGGCCGCGGCGCACGGCAGCGCATCTGACGACGGCGTGCCCGCCGAGGAGGCACCGGTCGATGCCGAAGCGGAGGCCTGAGCACCAGCCGCTGCGGACCTGTGCGGTCTGTCGCGAGGTGCACCCGAAGCGTTCGATGACTCGCCTGGTTCGCCATGCGGACGGATCGGTGACGGCCGACCCGACCGGCAAGGCGCCGGGTCGGGGAACCTACGTGTGCGACCAGGCTGCATGCCGCGAACCGCGGCGCCTCACCGAGGGCGTGCAACGCGCATTCGGCGGGTCGGTGGTGGCGGAGCTGCTCCTTTCCGAGGCTGGCAATGCCTCCGCGTAGATATCAGCCGAGACGCGGGCCGCGACCCCAGCGCCGACGCGATGGCGGGGCCGAGGGCGGCCTGGCAGTCGAGACGCAGCCGGTCGTTCCGCGCGGCGGTCCGCCAGTCGAGCTGCCCTCGTCGGTATCGGTCACGGACCTTGCCGCGGCGCTGAGCGTCAGCCATGCCGATGTCATCAAGGAGCTGATCCGGAACGGCATCTTCGCCACCATCAACCAGTCGATCGACTTCGACACAGCCTCCCTGGTCGCCGGGGAGCTTGGCATCGAGACGGTCGAGCGTGGCGTCGCCGAGCGTGCCGCCGCGACCGCGGCCTCGGAGCAGGCAATCGTCGCTCCCGGCAGCGAGGAGGAGGGGGCCGGCAAGCGGGTCCTGTTCACCGAGGAGGAGGCCGCGAACCTCGTCACGCGGGCTCCGATCGTCACCATCATGGGCCACGTCGACCACGGCAAGACGAGCCTGCTGGACGCCATCCGCAGCACGAGCGTCGCAACGGCTGAGCGCGGCGGCATCACCCAGCACATCGGCGCATCCGAGGTCGAGCACAACGGCAAGCGGATCGTCTTCCTCGACACGCCCGGCCACGAGGCCTTCACCGCCATGCGCGCCAGGGGGGCGCAGGTGACCGACATCGCCGTCATCGTGGTGGCCGCCGATGACGGTGTCATGCCGCAGACCAAGGAGGCGATCGACCACGTTCGCGCGGCCCGGGTGCCGATGATCGTGGCCATCAACAAGATCGACAAGCCCGACGCCAATCCCGACCGGGTGAAGCAGGAGCTGGCCGACAACAAGGTTCTGATCGAGGAGTTCGGCGGCGACGTCATCGCCGTGCCGGTATCGGCCAAGCAGAAGATCGGGCTCGACGATCTGATGGAGATGATCCTGCTGGTGGCCGACCTGCAGGACCTGAAGGCAGACCCGACGCGACCGGCGATCGGCACCATCATCGAGTCCAAGGTGGCCAAGGGCCGCGGCAACGTGGCCACCGTGCTGGTGCAGACCGGCACCCTGAAGATCGGCGATGTGGTGACCGTGGGGCGCACTTTCGGGCGGGTACGCGCGCTGCAGAACGCCGCGGGCAAACGCGTCAAATCGGCTGAGCCCGCGACCGCGGTGGAGATCATCGGCCTGGCCGACCTGCCCGAGGCGGGGGACATCCTGCGCGTCGTGCCCGACGAGAAGACAGCTCGCGACATGGCCGAGGCAATCGAGCTGGCCGCGGGTGCGCGCGACGGGAAGACGGCATTCACCCTCGAGGACATCAGCGCCCAGATCCAGGCTTCCGAGGTCAAGGAGCTGCGAGTCGTGCTGAAGACCGATGTGCAGGGATCGCTGGGTGCCATTCGGCATGCGCTCGAGCGACTGAACACGAGCGAGGTGCGGATCAACATCGTGAGCGAGGGTGCCGGAGACATCAACGAGTCGGACGTGCAGCTGGCCGGCGCCTCCGAGGCGGTCGTGATCGGCTTCAACACCAGGCTCGATCCCGGCGCACAGCGCTCGGTCGACGCGTCGGGCGTGGATGTGCGGATGTATGACGTCATCTACAAGCTGACCGACGACCTGGGGGCTGCCCTGCAGGGGATGCTCGCGCCCAAGCTGGTCGAGCAGGTCGAGGGCCACGCCGAGGTGCGGCTGGTGATCAAGGCCGGCAAGGCCGGCAACATCGCCGGCTCGTACGTCATTGATGGCCGCATCATCCGCGGTGGTCAGATCCGCCTGTTCCGCGCCGGCCAGGTGGTCGCCGAGGGGCGCGTCGAATCGCTGAAGCGCTTCAAGGACGACGTGCGCGAGGTGGCGACCGGCTTCGAGTGCGGGATCGGCCTGGGCAACATCGAGATCGCGGTGGGAGATCTGGTGGAGTGCTACCAGATGGTGTCAGAGCCGGCGTGACCGCGCGCCGATGAGCCAGCGCACCGATCGCCTCGACAGCCAGATCCGCCAGGAGCTGATGGACCTGCTGCAGCGCGAGATGAAGGATCCGCGGCTCGGCTTTGCGACCATCACCCGGGTAGAGACGGCGCGCGACCTCGGACACGCCCGTGTCTGGGTGAGCGTGCTTGGCACCGATCTCGAGCGGAAGCGCACGATGGACGCGCTGCAGGTGGCGACACCGTGGCTCCGCCGCCGGCTTGGTGAGCGCCTGACGCTGCGCCACGTCCCTGAGCTCACCGTGCGCGAGGACGACTCGATCGAATCGGGAGATCGCGTGCTGCAGATCATCAACGAGCTGGCCGCGGAGCAGGGGGACCGGTAAGTGCTGGATGTCGCCGACGTCCTTCGGGGCGCGGAGCGGATCTCTGCCTTCTGCCACGAGAATCCGGATGGCGACACGCTCGGCGCGGCGCTCGCCATCACCATTGCAGCCGAGCGGCTCGGCAAGCAGGCGGAGGTGATCAGCGTCGATGCGCCGCCGCCCTTCCTGCGGTTCCTGCCGCGCGTCGAGAGCGTCCGACGCACGCCCGCCCTCGAGCCTGATGTGGCGGTCGTGGTTGACGCCGGAGAGCTGAGCCGGATCGGGGCTGTCGCCACCGAGCAGGCGGACTGGTTCAGCCGCGCGCGGATCGTGAACATCGATCATCACGTCAGCAATCCCGGCTTCGGCGCGGTGGTCTGGGTCGACCCGGAGGCGGCCGCCACCTGCGAGCTGGTGACTCTGCTGCTTGCCGAGCTCGACGTGCGGCTGGATCTCGAGCTGGCCACGGCCCTGATGGCGGGTCTCGTGCAGGACACGCATACGTTCGCGCATCCGAACACCACCGCGCGCACCCTGCGGGTAGCCGCCCAGCTGGTCGAGGCTGGCGCACCGCTGTCTGCCATCAACCGTGCCGTCTATGCCGACAAGCCATTCAGCACGCTGGCCCTATGGGGCCTGATGCTGGCCGGCATCGCGCAGCGCGCCGGCGGCCGGATCGTGCACGCGTCGATGACGACGGCGATGCTCACGGCGGCAGGCGAGCAGCCGACGGCCAGCGAAGGGTTCGTCGACCTGCTGGGATCCACCCGCTCGGCCGATATCACGATCCTGTTCAAGGAGGTCGGGCCGACCGAGACGCGCGTCAGCGTGCGCACCAGCGCTCAGGCGGACGCCGTCGCCATCACCTCGGCCTTCGGCGGGGGAGGGCATCCGCGGGCTGCCGGCTGCACGGTGCAGGCCGGCCTGGCAGCTGCCCAGGAACTCGTCCTGATGGAAGCCGAGCAGGAGCTGGCACGCGCCGATGCTCGGGGTCGTTAACCTCGACAAGCCGGTGGGGCCGACCTCGCACGACATGGTCGACCTAGTGCGTCGCCTGAGCGGGATGCGCCGGATCGGCCATGCCGGCACCCTCGACCCGCTGGCGTCGGGCGTGCTGCCGATCCTGGTCGGCGCCGCCACCCGTTTCAGCGATGACCTGACCGGCGGGCCGAAGCGATACGAGGCCGTCATTCGCCTGGGGATCCGGTCGGCTACCGATGACGCCCAGGGGCCGCTGGAGGTCGGTGGCGCCCCTCCCGATCCGCCGGCCGTGGCGGCGGCCCTGGCGCTGTTCATCGGGACCTTCGAGCAGCTGCCACCGGCGTTCTCGGCGCGCAAGGTGGCGGGCGCGGTGGCCCATCGGGCAGCTCGCGCCGGCAGCCCGATCGCGGCCGCCGCGCGGCAGGTCACCGTGGATGCCATCGAACTCCTCGGGACGGAGCCGGGCGAGGGTTGGCTCGACGTGCGGTGCGACATCCGCTGTGGTTCGGGCACCTACATCCGATCGATCGCTCGGGACCTTGGCGAGCGGCTCGGCTGTGGGGGCCATCTCCATGCCCTGAGGCGTACCGAGGCGGCCGGGCTGCTCGCATCGGACGCGGTCGCGCCCGACGAGCTCGAGCGGTTGGCCGGGAATGGACGGCTTGCCGAAGCGCTCCTCCCGATCGCGACGCTGCTGCACCTTCCTCAGCTCACCCTCGACGCCGAAGGAACTGGCCGCTTCCTGCACGGCTCATCGGTACTGATGCGCGGCGAGCGGGGCGGCGGCCGGCATGCGGTGTTCAGCGATGGAACACTGCTTGGCATCGGCGTCCTTCGCGATGGGCTGCTCGAACCGCGCACCGTTATTGCCACAGGGGTCGGGTGATCGAGGCGATGGACACATTGCCGCTGTCCGAGCTCCCGCCGATTGGGCCCGCCGCCGTCACGATCGGCGTCTTCGATGGGGTCCATCTCGGCCACCGAGCCGTTCTCGAGGCGACCAGGGCGGTCGCGGCGCGCCTGGGCGCGGCCAGCGTCGCGCTGGTGTTCGAGCCACCGCCCGACGAGCTGCTGCAACCCGGCAGCCGCGTGCCACGCCTCGCCCCGCTGTCCGTGAACCTGTCGCGGATCGAGGCATGCGGCGTCGATCGGGCGATCCCGGTCCGCTTCGACGAGCATCTCCGCTGGCTGACCGCCGAGGCGTTCCTGGACGCGCTGGCCCCCGCCATCGGGCTGCGTGGCCTGGCCATGGCACGCGGCACGGCCTTTGGTCGCGACCGACGCGGCACCGTCGAGCGGATGCAGCAGGTGGCCGCAGATCGCGGCTTCGTGTTCGCTGTGGTCGAACCAGTCGAGGCTGGCGACGCCCTGGTGTCATCGACCCGCGCGCGCCAGGCGATCGGGGCCGGCGACCTTGCCATCGCGCTGGAGCTGGGGGTGACGCCGTACCTGGAGGGGACCGTGGCACTGGGCGACAAGCGCGGGCGCGAGCTCGGCTTCCCGACCGCGAACCTGAGCTTCGACTACGCCCCTGCGATGCCCGCGCTGGGGATCTACGCCGGAAGGGTCACGCTCGGCAAGGGCGTCCCCCCCGGGCAGGCGTCGCTCATCAGCATCGGGACGCGCCCGACCTTCCAACAGGATGGCGAGGTGCTGGTCGAGGTCCACGTGCTGGACTTCGATGGCGATTTGTACGGGACCCGGCTCGGCATCGAGCTGGTGGCTCGCCTGCGCGACGAGCTGCGCTTTGACGACGCCGATGCCCTCGTGAGGCAGATGCGGCAGGACGCCGAGATGGGTCGCGCCGTGCTCGGTGCGACCTGATCCGAGGTCCGGGGCTGGGCGGGTCAGGGATCGGTCTGCTACCATGAGCGACGAATAATGGAAAGAAAAGTGGAGGAATACGTGCCGCTCGCCGGAGACACGAAGAGCGCGATCATCGACGACTACGCCACACACGATGGCGACACCGGCTCCCCCGAGGTGCAGATCGCGCTTCTCACCGAGCGCATCAAATCGCTGACGGAGCACCTGCGCACCTACCAGAACGACAACCACTCGCGTCGCGGGCTGCTCAAGCTCGTCGGTCAGCGCCGCAGGCTGCTGGCCTACCTCGTCCGGAATGACGTGGATCGCTACCGCG
>JALYUB010000062.1 GCA_030853945.1 Chloroflexota bacterium | reverse complement strand
GGCTGGATGCTGACCAGCACGTCGTCGTGATGGCCGTGATAGCCGCCTTCGAACTTGATGATCTTCTCGCGGCCGGTGAAGCCGCGCGCGACGCGGATGGCGTCCATCGTCGCCTCGGTCCCGGAGTTGCTGAAGCGGATCAGATCTGCCCGGAAGCGTCGCTTGAGCTCCTCGGCCACCAGGGCCTGCTCCTCGATCGGGAACGTGAAGGCGGTGCCGATCGCGGCGCGCTTCTGGATGGCCTCGACGAATGCAGGATGCGAGTGGCCGGCGGCCAGCACGCCGAGCGCCATGTCGAAGTCCAGGTACTCGTTGCCGTCGACGTCCCACATCCGCGAGCCGCGACCCTCGCTGATGAACAGCGGGTATGGCTCGTACGTCTGAAACGAGCTGGCCACTCCGAGCGGCATCGACTTCCGGGCGCGGGCGTACAGCTCGGCGCTGCGTGGAGTGCGCGCTCGATACGCCGCCTCCTCGCGCTCGACGATCGCCTTCACCCGGGCACGATCCACCTCACGACGCTCGGTCACCGCCACGGTCTCCCTCCTATCTGGTGCCCCATCGGTAGCTCTCCTTCACGAACCGAAGCTCGACCATCGTCTCGGTCGAGCGAATGCCATCGATCTTTGCCAGCGACTCGCCGAGCACCCGCAGCAGATGCTCGTTGTCGACGCACACGACCTCGCAGATGACGTTGAAACGGCCAGCCGCGAGAACGACGTACGTCACCTCGTCCAGGGCGGCGACCTGATCCGCGACCTCCTCGATGCGTCCGCCATCGACGTACAGGCCGATGAAGGCCGGCTGCCCGAATCCCATCGCCAGCGGGTCGGTAACGCCGACCACCTGCACGACTCCCCGCTGGATCAGCCGGTCCGCCCGCTGGCGGACGGTCGCCTCCGGGACACCGAGCTCGCGGCCGATCTGGGCATAGGGCTGCCGTCCGTCGAGCTGCAGCGCTTTCAGCACCGCCTTGTCCAGGTCGTCCAGCTGCGGACGAGGCTTGCCGAGGTAAGAGTCACGCTTGGTCATTCGCGGCGATCCTAACGGATCGTCGGCCCCGCTACCCGCTATCGGTGGACGTCAGGGCCAGATCCTGCGGAATCCGCGAGATGCCTGCCGGTCGATCGCCTGCAGCGCCCAGGCTCCAGTGGCATCGGCGAGGAGCTCGGCAACGTCCCGCACCGCCACATCGGCGCGGTCGAGGTCGGTCGTCCCGTCGCGCAGCATGACCAGGCAGAACGGGCATGCCGTGGCGATGGCCGTCGGCGACACCGCGAGCGCCTGCTCGGTGCGGCGGTGGTTGATGCGCTGGCCCTCGCGCTCCTCCATCCACATCCGTGCCCCGCCGGCCCCGCAGCAAAGTCCCTTGCGATGGTGCTGCTCCATCTCGACCACCGTCTGGCCTGGGACCGACTCCACCACCCGCCGCCCCTCGTCGTAGACCTCGTTGTATCGGCCCAGGTAGCAGGCGTCGTGGTAGGCGACCAGGGCCTCGTTGCCCCGATCCGGGTTGAGCCGCCCGTCCGCGATGAGCGTGTCCAGCAGCTGGGTGTGATGGATCACCTCCACGCCGGCCAGGCCGAACTGCGGGTACTCGTTGCGGATCGTGTTGAAGCAGTGCGGGCAGCTGGCCACGATGGTGCGAACGCTGTGCTCGTCATGCGCCGCGGTCAGGGTCGCGACGTTCTCCTCGGCCAACATCTGGAACAGGTACTCGTTCCCCGCGCGACGCGCCGGATCGCCGGTGCAGGTCTCCTGCGTGCCAAGCACCGCGAACGGCACCTCGGCCTGCTTCAGGAGCGCCGCCATGGCGCGCACCACCTTGCGATTGCGGTCGTCGAAGGCACCGGCGCAGCCGACCCAATAGAGCACGCCCCGATGCTCCGCGCCGACGGCTCCCTCGGGGCCGCCATCGCTGCCCAGGACGGGCACATCCATGCCCCTGGCCCAGTCGAGGCGCGCGCTGCGCGGCTGCCCCCACGGGTTGCCCGCGGTCTCCATGTTGCGGAACGCGGCGTTCAGCTCCTTCGGGAATCGGCCCTCCTCCAGCACCAGGTTGCGGCGGATCTCGACGATGCTGTCGACATGCTCGATCAGCACCGGGCAGCCCTCCACGCACCAGCCACAGGTGGTGCACTGCCAGACCGCCTCCTCGGGGATGGCGTGGTCGACCAACGGCAGCGCCAGCGCCTCGGCCGCGCGCTCCCGGGCCAGGCCAATGGAAGCATCGGCCGCCTCGACGCCGGCGAGCGCACCGCCCTTCGCTGCGCGCTGTGCTCCTGCCGCGGCTGCCAGCGCCGTCTCGGCCGCCACGATCTGGTCGCGCAGCCCCTCCATGAAGTGCTTGGGCGACAGGGTCTTGCCGGTCATGGACGCCGGACAGAACTCCATGCAGCGCCCGCATTCCGTGCACGAGAGGCCGTCGAGGAGATGCCGCCAGGTCAGATCCTTTAGGCCCTTGGCGCCGAACACCAGCTCCTCTCCGGGCGCCGGCTCCGCCTCCAGGTCCATCTTGCGCAGTGCTCCACGCGGCTCGAGGTTGCGCAGGTAGACGTTCGGCTCGCTGGTCAGGATGTGCAGGTGCTTGCTGTACGGCAGGTAGGTCCCGAAAGCCATCACGAAGCCGATGTGCAGCCAGCCGAAGATCCCGAACGCGGCCGCGGCGGCCTGGGTGCCGAACGGCTCCAGCGCGAGGGACAGCGGCCCGGCAAGGGCCGCCACCCGGCGAGCCGGATCATCCGGATGCGCGACGAAGCGGAACGCGTCCCCTGCCACCTCGCTGACCACCACGCCCAGGATCATGGCCAGGATGACGAACGCGTCGCGGCTGAGCGCCAGCCGGGTCGGCCGCGTCACGATCCGCCGCCAGGCCGCATATGCCAGCGCACCCAGCACCAGGCCGATGAACAGGTTGGCGACGAGAACCGCGGCGAGCCAGGCGATGCCGCCCAGCGGCCAGCGCAGGATCGTCTCGACCAGGCCGTTGGTGAAGTAGTTGCCGGTCGTAACCAGCAGCACGAGGAAGCCCCAGAAGATGAACGCGTGCATCAGTCCCGGGCCGAGATCGTTGAGCAGGCGGCGCTGCCCGATGACGTAGACCACGATTCCCCAGATGCGGCGCAGCGGCTGATCCGTCCGGTCGATCGGGCGACCGGCGCGCAGCACGGCCAGGTGGCGACCCGCACGGCGCCAGAAGAGTCCGATCGCCACCGCAGCCGGCAGCACGATCAGCGGGTAGAGGGGGATCCCAACCTCCATGCCGGCCATGCTACCCGGCGTCCCGGCCGCATCGGGCCAGGAAACCGGCGTCAGTGATCGCCGCCGGCCAGCTGTTCCAGCGCGTGGCGAAGAACTGGGAGGAGCGCCTCCAGCGACTCGATGGCACCCCGCGGCGAGCCCGGCAGGTTGACGATCAGGGTTCCGGCGCGGGTTCCCACCACCCCTCGCGACAATGCGGCCATGGGTGTGGCCGCAATGCCCACCGCCCGCATCATCTCCGCCAGGCCTGGCACCTCCCGGTCGATGACCCGGCGGGTCGCCGTCGGCGTGCGATCGCCCGGCGTCAGCCCGGTTCCGCCGGTCGTCACGATCAACCGGCTGCCGGCATCGGCCAAGGCCGTGAGCATGGAGGCGATCCGGTCCTCGTCATCGGCCAGCACGATTGCATCTGGCGCCACGTCGAAGCCCGCGCCTCGCAGAGCCGAGATGAGGGCAGGGCCGGATGCGTCCTCGCGCTCCCCCGCCGCTGCCCGCGAAGAGCAGGTGATCACCGTCGCCTCGTGCACGGCGGGCGCTGACGCCACGGACTCTGCCAGCCCATCGCGCGACCATGCGCCGCTGCGTCCTCCCTCCTTGGCGAGCAGCTCGACCTGTTCGATCACGATGTCCCGCTGCAGCGCCTTGGCCATGTCGTACAGGGTGAGCGCGGCCACGGTTGCCGCCGTCAGCGCCTCCATCTCGACCCCGGTGCGGGCCGTGGCGCGTGCCTCCGCCTGGATCACGACCAGCCCCTCGTCGCGGTCGGCGGTCAGCGTCACCTCGACGTGGTCGAGCGGGATCGGGTGGCAGAGCGGAATCAGCTCGGAGGTGCGCTTGGCGCCGGCGATCCCTGCCAGGCGAGCCACCACGAACGCGTCCCCCTTCGGGCCGCCGGCATCCATCAGCGTCGCCAGCACGTCGGGACGCAACCGCACCCTCGACGCGGCCACGGCCCGACGGGCGGTGACCGGCTTGGCACCGACATCGACCATCTGCGGCGCTCCGCCCGGTCCGAGGTGCGACGGCTTCACGCGATTCCTCCGAGGAGGATGGCATCGTACAGAGCGCCCGGCTCCCCCGCCGCCTCGCCCTCCGGCACGACCAGGAGGGCGTTGGCTGCGGCCAGCGAGCGAAGCTGCGCCGATCCCTGCCCGCCTGCCGCGCTAGCCAGCCAGCCATCTGGCCCCGGACGCACGACCACGCGCAGGTAGGCGCGCCGCCCGGGATCCTTTGGGATGCGCTCGTCCAGTCGGGCGGGCAGATGCACCCGCCCGTCGCCAGATAGCCCCAGCATGGCGCGCACCATCGGTCGCACAAACAGCTCGAAGGTGACCAGGGCGCTCACGGGGTTGCCCGGCAGGCCGATCACCGGGCGGCCGGCGACCGAGCCGAAGGCGAGTGGCTTGCCGGGCTGGACGGCGATCCGCCAGAAGGTCAGCTCGCCGAGCCGCTCGATCGCCGTTCGCACGTGGTCGTGCTGGCCCACGCTGACGCCGCCGCTGGCCACCAGCAGGTCTGCCGCATGCGCCCCCTGTCTGACCGCTGCCTCGAGCAATACCGCATCGTCGGCCGCGCGCGGGAGCAATTGCGGTTCGCCGCCTGCCTCGGCGACCGCGGCCGCCAATGAGGCCGAGTTGGCATCGTGTATCTGGCCCGGTCCGAGCTGCTCGCCGGGCGCTACCAGCTCGTCGCCCGTGGACAGGATCGCAACCAGGGGGCGCCGCCGCACCTCGATCGCGCCGCAGCCGAGCGACGCGAGCACGGCGATCGTCGCCGGCGCGAGCGGCTCCGCAGGAAGATCGATCCGGTCTCCGCGGCGGGTGTCCTGGCCCAGGGGTCGCACATATGTCCCCGCTGCGGTGGCGGGCACGCTCACTGTCCCGTCCCCCATCACCGTCGCGAGCTCGACCGGCACGACCGCATCCGCGCCGGGTGGCAGTGGCGCGCCGGTCATGATGCGGACCGTGGTCCCCTCCGACACCGAGGGCAGGACCGTGGCCCCTGCCGCGGCTTCGCCGGCCAGGCGGAGCTCCCCAGGAGTGTCAGCCGAACGCAGCGCGAAGCCATCCATCGACGAGTTGGCAAACGGCGGCACGTCCGCCGTGGCAGCAACGGCCCTTGCCACGGGCACCCGGCCGGCAGCCTCGACCAGGGGAACTGCCTCGGCATCGGTGACGGGGGCCTTGGCCAGGATCCGGTCGCGTGCCTCCTCGACCGAGAGCATCGGCTCAGACGCCAAGGCGCATGCGGGTCTCGATCAGCCGCAGGATGCCGGCCCGCGTCAGCAGACCGACCGCCGTCCGACCCTCATCGGTCACCACTGGCAGCTGGTTTACCTCCCGCTCCTGCAGCAGCTTGAGGGCCGCCTCGACCTCCGCATCGGGGCCGATAGTGGCCAGGTCCGCGTAGCGGGTCATGATGTCGGTGACGCGCGCCGCGTCCCAGTTCTCGCGCGGCATGCGCCGAACGTCGGACAGGGTCACGATGCCCGCCAGGCCGCCGTCGTCGTGGCGGACCAGGAACGAGCGGTGCTCGCCGCGGATCAGGCGCTCGTTGACCAGGTCGGCGACCGTCTCGTTCGGCGAGATGGAGGGCGGGTCGCTCTCCATGACGTCGCTCACCTTGATCCCGTGCAGGGTGTGCTCGACGCTCATCTGTGCCACCGTTGCCTCCGCGGCGTTTGAGAGGAACCACCCGATCAACGCCAGCCAGACGCCGGCAAAGGTCGCCTGCTGGATCAAGAGGTACACGCCCACCGCGATCAGGAGGTAGCCGAACAGGCGCCCGATGCCGGCGGCGTTTCTGGTCGCGGCGTTCCGATCGCCACGAAACCGCCACAGGATCGCTCGCAGGATTCGCCCGCCATCCATCGGAAAGCCGGGGATCAGGTTGAACAGCCCGAGCGAGATGTTGATGTAGCCGAGCCAGCCGATGATGGCCGACGCCTGCTGCTGGCCGACGGCAAGGTCGATGCCGGCCAAGGTCCCGCCAATCGCCAGGCTGGTGAGCGGCCCGGCGGCAGCGATCAGCGCCTCGTCGCGGGGGCGCTTGGGGTCGCCCTCCAGGGTCGCTGCCCCACCGAAGATGAACAGCGTGATGTCGCGGACCCGGAGGCCGAAGCGTCGGGCCACGACGGCATGGCTCAGCTCGTGTGCCAGCACGGAGCCGAAGAACAGCAGCGAGATGACTGCGCCGACGACCCAGTACAGACCACCTTCCCAGCCGGGATACAGGCTGGGGAGCTCCCCGGCCGCCAGGGTGTAGGTCACGATCAGGGCGATCACGAACCAGGACGGATGCAGGCCGATCTGGACGCCGAAGACGCGACCGATCCGGATCGATTGGCCCATGCGCGCGAGTGTAGCCGAGCCTCAGGTCGCGGCCGTGGTCGACCTCAGGTCGCGCTGGGCAAGCCAGGCCGCCACGAGGGCGGTGACCACGATAGCCGCTCCCGCCAGGAGCGATGTCTCGAACCAGAACGCATCGGGAAAGAGACGGATGAGATTCGAGTCGGGACCGAACTGCCAGGTCCCTGCCTTGAAGAAGAGGGCGTGAAAGGCGGAAAAGGCGGTCTCGAACGCAAACGCGAAGAAGAGCCCGAGCGCCAGTGCCGCGACCCCGACTCCCGCGGCAGAGGCGAACAGGAGGCGTCCGCGGCGAGCGCGATTGGCACGGAGCGATCGACCGGCGAAGAACAGCGTGACGAGCGCAGCGGCTTCCAGCGCGGCGAGGATCCGCACCAGGCCACCGACGTCCTGCATGTGGCTGCGCTCGGAGGCGTCGAGGATCGGGACGCTCCCGTCCAGGCTCGCCGTGAATTCTCCGTTCACGAACAGGTCGCCCAGGAGCGCGACGGTGACCCGATCGACATTGGATCGATCCGTGCCGAGGGATGCGGCGACCCCGTGACCTGCCTGCTCGGAGCTCACCAGCCATGGGTTGAACAGCAGAAGCGGCCCGGTCAGGACGATCGTGAACGCCGCTGCCACGGCGAACGCAATGCCGATCCAGGCGCGAGCGCGCTCGGTCAGAGGAGCTTGGTCGGCATCCGACTCGCGCCGATCACCATCGACAGGATCCAGCCGACGATGGCCACCACGATCGCTCCGAAGAACGCCGCCCCAAAGTCGGCAACCGTGAAGCCGAGCCCCAGCTGGGTGCTGATCGCGCTGGTCACCAGCAGCATCACGGCATTGATGACGAGCAGGAAGATCCCGAGCGTGATGACCGTGATCGGAAGAGTCAGGATCCGCAGGATCGGGCGCACGTAGGTGTTCAGCAGGCTGAACGCGAGCGCCACCAGCAGCAGCTTCCACCATTCGCCGACGAAGTCGATCCCGGGCACCACGTACACCGCCGCATACAGCGCGGCCGCGTTGATCAGGATCTGGATGATTCGATCGGTCCGCATGACCGTAGCCTAGCCGATGCGCAGGCCCTCAGGCTGGCAGCAGCCGCCCACGCACCCATGCGCCGCGAACCATGGATGGGTGCGCCCGGAAGATGAGCCGGCTGAGCATCTCGTCGGAGCGATCGTCCTCCGAGGCGCCCACGCCTTCCAGGGGCAGGGTGGTGGACGGATCAATGACGATCAGGTCGGCCTCCTTGCCAACCTCCAGTGATCCGATCCGGTCGCCGAGGCCCAGCGCATCGGCGCCACCCAGCGTGCCGAGCCGCAGCCAATCGGCCGGGCTGAGAGGCGGAGCATCGGTCAGGCCTGCGGCGCGCAGCGCGTTCTGGGTATAAGCGCCAGCGCGCATGACGCTGAACAGAGGCGCGTCCGGGCCGGCTGCGACGTCCGATCCGAGCCCGACCCGGATCCCCGCGGCCAGGTACCGCGCCAGCGGCATGGCGCCGCTGGCCAGGAACAGGTTGGAGCTGGGGCAATGGGCGATCACGGCCCCGCTCTCGGCCAGCCGCGCCACCTCACGGTCCGACAGGTGGATGGCATGTGCGAGGATCGCCCGCGGGGTCAACCCACCGGCGCGGTCGTAAACGTCGGTATAGTCGACGGCCTCCGGGAACAGGCGCCGCACCTCCGCCATCTCACCGCGGTCCTCCGACAGGTGGGTCTGCCAGTAGGCGCCCGTCTCGGCCGCGGCCTGGGCCGATCGCTGCAGCATGGCGGCCGAGCAGCTGACAGCGAAGCGAGGGGTGAAGGCATACATCAGCCGGCCATCGTCGCGACCGTGCCAGGTTGCGCACAGGTCCGCAGACTGTCGCAGCGACAGGTCGAGCACCTCAGTGGGATCCAGATCGGTGTCGTAGCTGAGGCGGTCCATCATCACCTTGCCGATAACGGCCCGAATGCCGTGCTGCTCGGCCGTCCGGAAGCAGGCATCCAGGCTCTCGGCCCACAGCGCCCCATAGGCCACGACCGTCGTGGTGCCGGCTCGCGCGAAGGCGCGGAAGGCTGCCGGCGCGATCAGCTCGGCGGTCTGCGCGTCGAAGCTCCGCTCCAGCGGAAAGATGTAGCGCTGGAGCCAGGTGAGCAGGTCGAGACCCGCCCCGACACCTGCGTTCGGCAGCTGGGGCAGGTGCGCATGCAGGTCGACCAGCCCCGGCATCAGCACCCACGGCCGGAGGTCGATGATCGATCCCGCTGTGTCAGCGCCATTCCAATTCGCCACCGCGGCCAGGCGCCCTCGTGCGTCAACCTCGATCCGCGCATCGGCCTCGTACCGCAGTCCGCCGCTCGCCAGTGGCGTGAGCAGCCGGGCACGCAGCGTGAATGGCGGCGATGCGGGCAGGGCGGGCTCGGCGGTCACGGCCGGATGCTACATCGGGTCCTCGGCTCCGAAATGGAGCGCGACCACCTTCGTCCCCAGCCCCACGGCCAGTATGGCGATGGTCCGGTGGGCACAAATCCTCGTTTCGGGGTAAAATGGCGTCACTCTCCCGCCTTGGGAGTCTCCCGCGTGGTCGTCAGGTTCCTTCTCGAGCCGGCCGTGCGTCGTCGGCTTACTTCGAGAAGAGAACGAGGTCAACATGACCACAGGTACCATCAAGAAGGTCGTCTCCGACCGAGGCTTCGGCTTCATCGCAGCGGAGGACGGCAAGGAGTACTTCTTCCACCGTGACGGGCTCGATCGCTCCCTTGAGTTCGATCGCCTCGTCGGTGGCGAGAAGGTCAACTTCGAGGTTGAGTCCAGCCCGCGCGGTCCTCGCGCCGGCAAGGTCTCTGCCGCCTAG
>JALYUB010000058.1 GCA_030853945.1 Chloroflexota bacterium | reverse complement strand
GGCACCAGCATGTTCGGCAGGATGCTCTCGGCGCCGCCGGCCAGGGAGTTCAGGAATGCGAGCGCGGCGGCGTCGTTGGTGTCGGACAGCATCCCGTTCGAGATGTCGGTGTTGACGCTGACCACGCAGCTCAACGCCAGCTCGATCGCATCGTGCGCCTCGGTCAGGCCGAGCACCATGGACGTGTAGTCGGGGCTGATGTTGTGGAACACGGCGCCGTAGCGCTGAACGATCCGTTCCAGCAGCTCGCGGCGATATGCGCCGAACACCAGCTTCCCGCGGCTGTAGTCCGACCAGCTCTGCTCGCCGCGCGAGACATCCGCCCGGCCACGACGGTTCAGCTCACGTGCCGGCGAGAAGCGCCGATAGCGCTCCGAGCGGACAAGGGACGACACGCCGACGTACATGCCGTCGCCGAAATAGTCGGCCCAGGTCGCCGGGTTGAACGCGTCGCCGGTCCAGCTGACGATGTCCGGGCCGCGAGCGGAATCAATGGCTCGCTCGATGAGGCCCAGGGCGTCGGGCAGGACGAACATCTTGTCGGTCAGGTAGGCGACGTAGTCGCCGGTCGCGAACGGCAGCGCGTGGTTCCAGTTCTCGACCATGCCGAGCGGCCGTGGCGGGCGAACGTACTTGAGATTCGCCAGGCCGCTGTCGCGGCAGATCTGCTCGCACGACAGCGCCGGGTCTACGTAGTTGTCGCACACGACGACCTCGAAGCTGCCGTGGCGCTGCGTATCCAGGATGCGCAGCGCCTGCCGGACGAATTCCGGCCGGTGGCGCGTCGGGTACACGATCGAGAATCGCGGACCCATCAGCGAGTCCGTCTCAGGTATCCGCCTGGCGAGACGCTGATGAGCAGCTTGCCGTCGATCCGCTGGTCGACCTCGAACTCGGGGTGCGACTGCAGGAACTCCTGGACCGCGCTCTTCGGGTTGTTGCCCGGCCCCCATGGACGGTCGGGGAAGATGCCCGCCGGCAGGTCCTCGATCACGGTGTCGAAGACGACGCAGTAGCTGCCGACCGATGTCAGCGGCGCGTAGGCCTCCAGCTCAGCCAGGACGTGCGCGTGGGTGTGATTGCTGTCGAGGCAGACCACCGTGACGTTGCTGCCGGCAGCAGCCCCCTCGACCTGCGCGACCACCGCGGGGTCGACGCTCGAGCCTTCGATCATGGTGATCCGCCCGTACATCGGGTGGGCCTCGATCGCCGCCCTGTTGTTCGCCCGGATGTCGATGTCGACGCCGATGACTCGGGCGTTCGGCGGACCGCCCGATACCGCGTTCAGCTCCAGCAGCGATGCCCACAGGATCAACGAGCCCCCGTGGGCAATGCCCGTCTCGACGATCAGGTCCGGCTTCAGCGCCCAGACCAGCTCCTGCATCGCCACGATGTCCTGCGGGTACTGGATGATCGGGCGGCCGAGCCAGGAGAAGTTGTATGAGTACTTGGGCAGCGTCGACTCGCGCATGAAGTCACGGGCCGCGTTCCGCAGAGGCTCGTTGCGGCCATTCGCGGCTATGCGGTCCTGCACTTCTCTATCGAATGGCTTCATGGGTCGAGTCCAGGCAGCGGTCCAACTTGCTCCGGTCGCCCCAAAATACCATCGGCTCGTAGTCGGGATACGGGACGCGTCCCAGGTTCAGCCTGATCGGCGAGCCGCGCTTGGCGACCAGGCTCTCGGCCAGCTCACGCACGGAGATCGGCCGGCCCGAGCAGACGTTGACGACGCCGTTGTCCATGCCGTTCAGCGCGAGCTCGACCAGATAGTGCGCCGCCTCTTCGACCGGCAGGTAATCCCGCTGCTGCTCGCCGCCCGACATGTCGAAGGCAGCGTCGCCGCGCGCGATCGCGGCCTCGAGCAACGGCAGCAGAGAGCCCGGCGCCTGGCCCTCGCCATGCAGGTAGAAGAGACGCGCCCAGGTGAGGTTGAAGGCCCGGTCTCGTCGCAGCTGCTCCAGCCGCATCCGCAGTTCGTCCTTCGCCTGTCCGTAGGCGGTGACCGGCGCGGTCGGCATGTCCTCGCGCAGCGCGCCGGACTGCATCCCGTATTCGAGGCAGGTGCCCGTGACGGTCAGACTGCCCAGGCCCGCCGCCAGCAGGCCTTCGAGGAACGAGCGCTGTGCGGGCAGCTCCTGCTCGAGATGGTGCGGCGACGCGTAGTTCGGCAGACCGCCCCAGGCCAGATGGATCAGCGCTTCGGGCTCGCCCATGCGGTCATACGAATCCGGTGGCGGGTTGGCGATGTCCATCTGTACCCACTGGTGACGCGATTGCGTATCCGACGCCTTGGAGCCTGGTCGGAGCACGAGCGTCAGGGGATTCCCGTGCCTCTCGAGCTGCGCAACCACGTGACGACCGATGAATCCGCCGGCGCCGGTGACGGCGACCTTCACGGCGTGATCTTCAGCTCTGGCACCGCCGTCACGAATCGCCCGCCCCATTCTGCGATGTAGGCGTGCTCGTCCATCACCTCATAGCGGAGGTTCCAGGGGAAGATGACCACGAAGTCCGGCCGTGCCTCCCGAAGCGCTTCGACCCCGACGACCGGGATGCGGCTGCCGGGCAGGTACTTGCCCTGCTTCGCAGGATTGCGGTCGGCCACGAACGCCACCAGATCCGGACGTACGCCGGCGAAGTTCATCAGCGTGTTGCCCTTGGCCGCGGCGCCGTAGCCGGCCACCGTTTTTCCCTGCTGCCGCGCGGCCAGGAGGAATGACAGGAAGTCGTATTTGATCTTCAGGACACGCTCCTGGAATCCGGCGTAGTAGCCGGACGAGCGCATGCCGGCCGCATCCTCCTTCGCGAGGATGGCATCCACCGCGGGCGAGCGCGGGTGCCGGCCGGTGTCGGCGCGCTGTGCGAACACTCGCAGGCTGCCGCCATGCGTCGGCAGCTCCTCCACGTCGAACGGCGCGAGGCCGGCCTTGGTGAGGATGCTCTCCACGGCGGTCAGCGACAGGTAGGAGAAGTGCTCGTGATAGATCGTGTCGAACTGGCAGCCGTCGATCAGCCGCTGCAGGTGGTGGAACTCGAAGGTCGCCACGCCCTGCGGCTTGAGCAGAATGGCGAATCCCCGTGCGAAGTCGTTGATGTCCGGCACGTGGGCGAGCACGTTGTTGGCGGTGATCAGGTCGGCCTGCTGGCCACTTGCCACCATCTCCTCGGCGAGTTTCACGCCAAAGAAGGCCTCGACGATGGGGATGCCCCGCTCGCGGGCGGCCGCGGCTGTGCTGGCTGTCGGCTCGATGCCCGTGCACGGTATGCCGCGCGCCCTGACGTACTGCAGCAGGTACCCGTCGTTGGCGGCCACCTCGACGACATGGCTGTCGGCGCTCAGCTCGAACCTCGAGCTCATCTCGTCGACGTAGCGCTCGGCATGGGCCAGCCACTCGGTCGAGTACGCACTGAAGTACGCGTAATCGGGGCCGAACAGCTGGTCGGCCCCCACGAAGTCCTCCGTCTGGGCCAGCCAGCACCGCTCGCAGACCAGGACCCGCAGCGGCCACCAGGGCTCTGGGCCGGACCGGGCGTCTGCGGTCAGCAGGGCGTTCGAGGGCGGTGCCGTGCCGAGATCGATGAGCTGCAGCCGCGCCTCGGCACCGCAGTGTCGGCAATTCATATGACCATGCCGTCGAAGTCGGGGGCAAGCAGCGAATGGGATGCATCGCGTTCCGACAGGTGCTCGACCGGCAGCGGCCAGGCGATCGCCAGGCGCGGATCATGTGGATGGAGGCCGCGCTCGGCCGCGGGGTCAAACGCTGCCGAATGGAAGTAGAGCAGCTCGCAATCGTCGGCCAGTGCCTGGAACCCGTGCGCGAAGCCCTCCGGGATGAACAGCGACCGATGGTTGTCGGCAGTCAGCGTCTCGGCATGCCACGTCAGGAACGTCGCCGAATCGCGGCGGAGGTCGACCGCAACGTCAAAGGCCGCCCCGCGCAGGCAGCTGACAATCTTGGCCTCGGCGGACGGCTGCACCTGGTAGTGCAGACCGCGCACGCTGCCTTTCAGGCGAGTGAACGTCCGGTTCACCTGCACGATGCGGCGGGTGCCCAGCACGCCAGACAGGTCCTCCGTGCTGTACATGCGTTCGAGCCAGCCTCGCTCGTCTGCGCGAAGCATCCGCTCCAGGACGTACACGCCCGGGATCGTCGTCTCGCCGATGTCGAAGCGTTCGCTCACGGGGTGGCCGCCTCGACGTAGGCGGCGATCTGCTCCTGGCTGACCGCCTGCATCGCCTCGCCGCGTCGCCACGCCTGGTGCCAGGCCACGGTCTGTTCGAGCGCCCGGTGCAATGACCAGCGAGGCATCCAGCCGAGCTCGGCGCGCCCCTGCGTGCTGTCGAGATGCAGTAGTCCCGCCTCGCTCCAGTCTGCATCGCCGCGCACCACCTGGGCCGTCGGGCCCCACAGGTCTGCGATCCGTTGGGCAACCTCCGCCACGGTTGCATCGTCGCCGGCATCGGGGCCGAAATTCCAGGCCCGCGCGAAACGCTCCCCATCCTCCCCCAGCAGGCGCGTCGCCAGGGCCAGGTATCCGGAGAGCGGCCCGAGCACGTGCTGCCACGGCCTGACCGCATCGGGTCGGCGCAGGTGGACCGGCTCGCCTGCCGAGAACGCGCGCAGGCAATCCGGCACCAGCCTGTTGGCTGCCCAGTCGCCGCCACCGATCACATTGCCGGCGCGCGCGCTGGCGACGCGCGCAGGATGTCGCCCTTCCCCGAAGTAGCTGGATCGATAGCTGGCCACCACGACTTCGGCGGCGGCCTTGCTGGCGCTGTAGGGATCATGGCCACCAAGTGGGTCACGCTCGTTGAAGGCGTGGCCCGTTTCCTGGTTCTCATACACCTTGTCGGTCGCGACGACGACAACGGCACGGACCGAATCGACCGCGCGAATCGCCTGGAGCAGGTTGGCCGTGCCGATGACGTTGGTGGCCATCGTGCCGAGCGGGTCGCGGTGGCCCTCGCTCACCAGGGGCTGCGCTGCGAGGTGGAACACGACCTCCGGCTGGAATCGGTTGACGGCGGCCGTCAGAGCCTCGAGGTCAGCGAGGTCGGCACGCGTGTCCGATGCCAGCACCTGTCCCACCTGGGCGGTTTCGAAGAGGTTCGGCTGAGTGGGTGGCCCCAGCGCGTAGCCATGCACGCGGGCGCCGAGGTGCGCCAGCCAGAGCGACAGCCAACCACCCTTGAAGCCGGTGTGACCGGTGACCAGCAC
Source organism: Chloroflexota bacterium (assembly GCA_030853945.1). Classification (GTDB taxonomy): domain Bacteria; phylum Chloroflexota; class Limnocylindria; order QHBO01; family QHBO01; genus CF-167. The sequence continues at coordinate 28,112 of JALYUB010000058.1, read as the reverse complement.
GGCCCGGTCGCGGAGCGCTACCAGACCTTCCAAGGCGCTCTGTTCGACTCCCACAGGTGCTCGAGCAGGGTCTTCTCACGGAACGTGTCCATCGGCTGCCAGAACCCCGTGTGCGCGAAGGCCATCAGCTGCCCGTCGGCGGCGAGGCCGGTCAGCGGCTCTGCCTCCCAGCTCGTCTCGTCACCCGCGATGCGGTCCAGGCAGCGCGGCGAGAGCACGAAGAAGCCGCCGTTGATCAGCCCGTCGTGGCCGACCGGCTTCTCGGTGAAACCGCGTACCTCGCTGCCCTCGAGCTGGAGCGCGCCGTAGCGGCCGGGCGGCTGCACGGCTGTCACGGTCGCCAGCTTCCCATGGCCGCGGTGGAACGCGATGCTGGCGGTCACATCCACGTCGGCGACGCCGTCGCCGTAGGTGAAACAGAAGGCGTCGTCGTCCTGCAGATAGCCGCCGACGCGCTTGAGGCGGCCGCCGGTCATCGTCTCGTCGCCGGTGTCGACGAGCGTCACCTGCCATGGCTCGGCGTCCTGCTGATGCAGCTCCATCCTGCCGTGCGCCATGTCAAACGTGACGTCCGACATGTGCAGGACGTAGTTGGCGAAATACTCCTTGATCAGGTAGCCCTTGTAGCCGCAGCAGATGACGAAATCGTTCACGCCGTGAGCGGAATAGATCTTCATGATGTGCCACAGCAGCGGCCGTCCCCCGATCTCGATCATCGGCTTCGGCTTCAGGTGCGTCTCCTCGGAGATCCGGGTGCCGCGACCTCCGGCCAGGATGACCGCCTTCATCGCGCCTCCTCCTCCACCCGCCAATCGAACAATGGACGCACCACGCCCGGAATTCGCCCGCCCCAGCGGGACTGCGCACGCATCTCGTTGTCGGCGATGCGGTCGACGATATTGAACGTCAGCGCGCCTCTTTCGAAGAAGGCCGTCTGCAGCCCGATCTCGAAATGGTTCAGCGCCACGCCCACCGAGTACATGCCGTCATTCAGGAAGTGGGCAGGGATCTCGACCGCTGCGACATAGTCGCCCGGCGTGCGCGCGCGCTCGTCGCCCCAGTCGTGCGGGCTGGTGACGAAGACGTAGTTGCCGCCGCTGTCGGTGACGTGCAGGTTTGGCTGTGGCGTTACCTTCAGATCTTCGTGGATCCGGTACTTCACACAGATCCGCACCGGCTCCATCAGGGAGTACTCGAAGCGACGCTCGCCGTCCTGGCTCTCGACCCAGGCCGACAGCAGGCTTGCCACGCCGTCGCTGGGCCGGTTGGCATCGTTCGAAAAATCGATGCTCGCCGCGTTCGCCTCGACGCCGGACTGGTACCGATGAATGACCTCGGAGGTCGGGCCGCTGGCGACCACGCGGCCTCCCTCCATCAGCATGCAGTGGTCGCACAGCGACGCGATCATCGGCAGCTGGTGGCTGACGAACAGGATGGTCCGTCCGCTGTTGGTGACCTCGTCCATCTTGCCGAGGCAGCGCTTCTGGAACTCGATGTCGCCCACCGCCAGGACCTCGTCGATCAGCAGGACCTCGGACTCGAGATGCGCCGCGACGGCGAATCCAAGGCGGACCTGCATGCCGCTCGAGTAGCGCTTCACCGGCGTGTCCAGGAACTTGGTGTCGATCCCGGAGAACTCCACGATCTCGTCGAAGTTGCGCCTGATCTCCGCGTGGTGCATCCCGAGCACCGCGCCGCTGAGGTAGACGTTTTCGGTCCCGGTCAGCTCCGGGTGGAAGCCGGTCCCGACCTCGAGCAGCGACGCGATGCGACCGTTGAGCGTGACGCTGCCGGTCGTCGGCCAGGTGATGCGCGACAGGATCTTGAGGAGCGTCGACTTGCCGGCGCCGTTGCGCCCGATGATTCCCACCGCGGCGCCTGCCGGTATATCGAACGAGACGTCGCGCAGGGCCCAGAACTCTTCGGGGTCTGGACGCTCCTCGCCGCGTCGAAAGGGCGCGCGGATCATGCCCGACAGCACCTCGGAGAGGCGGCCGTAGGGGTCCTGATCCCGCCCGAGGTGATACCGCTTGCCGAGGCCGTCGGCACTGATTGCGACGTCCGTCATCAAATGGTGTCTGCGAACGTCCGCTCGACCCGTCGGAAGTAGGCGAGTCCCCCGAGCAGGATCACGACCGTCGCGGCGGCTGAGACCAGGATCGTGAGGTCCGGACGCGGTCCGCCCAGGGCCGCCCAGCGGAACCCGTTGATCACGCCGGTCATCGGGTTCAGGGACAGGAGCGGCCGCAGACCGCTCGGCACCAGGTCGCTCGAGTAGGCCACCGGCGAGGCGAACAGCCAGAGCTGGATGAGGAACGGGATGGCGTACTTGACGTCGCGGTAGCGGACGTTGATCGCGGCCAGCCACAGGCCCACCGCCAGCGCGACGACCACCGCGAACAGGCCCAGCAGCGGCACCAGCAGGAAGGTCGCCGGCGGGACGCGCCCGAAGAACAGCATCGCGATCACCAGCACGACTGCCGCGATGAGGAAGTCGATGACATACGACGCGACTGCGGAGAGCGGGAGCAGCAGACGCGGGAAGTAGACCTTCGAGATCAGGTTCTGGCTGTTTACCAGGCTGTTTGATGCCCCGCTGAGGCTCTGCGAGAACAGGGTCCAGGGAACGAGTCCGGAGAGGGCAAACAGGGGGTACGGGACGTCCGAAGAGCCGATCCCCTTGATCTGACCGAGAAAGGCCGAGAACACGAGCATGAGGAGCACCGGCTGCAGAACCGCCCACGCCGCACCGAACGCGGTCTGCTTGTAGCGGACCTTGAGGTCCCGCCAGACGAGGAAGTAGGCGAGGTCCCGATGCTTCCAGAGCTCGATCGCGCCCAGCCCGATCCAGCCGCTGCTCGGGCGGATCACGACCGTGGCTGTTCGAGGCGACGCCATGGCGGCCAATGCTACCGACTAATCCCGCTCAGCGAGCCCGCCGCTCCTGCAGGATGAGATCGAGGCGCTGACGCTCGACCACCTTCGAGTCGATGCAGGAGACCTCGCCTCGCGGGATGCGGTGGCCGCGCCAACGCTCCACGAATGCGCCGACCTCGTCCCTGGCTGCCTCCACGTTGTCCTCGGTGTTCGGCAGCTGGAGGAGGAAGTCGGCACCGTCGGGAAAGGCGGTCTCCAGGTTTCCGAGGATGACCGGGATGCCGCAGGCCAGGTACTCGGCGACCTTCAGGGCCGCGGCTTCGTTTAGTGCCTTGCGGTGCAACGCGAGCGGCCCGATCGCCACGTCCGCCGCCGACATGATCGGCAGGTACTCCTCGCGGCCCAGCTGCCCATGGACCACCACGTTGGCAGGAGCGTCCGGAAGCTCGCCTGGAGCAGGGCCGACGATATCGAAGCGCCACGACGGGAAATGGGATGCCAGTCTGGCGATCTTGTCGACCCCGGCCCATGCCAGCCCGGGCGAGCCGATGTAGACCAGCCGCGGAGACGGGTTGTCGGGGGCCGGCAGCTCGGGGTATGCGGCCAGATCGATGCTGTTCGGCAGGACGCTGACGGGTCGACCGAGCCCGACGATCGCCGGGTGCTGCGCGAGCTCGTGGGTCACGACCACGATGCGACGGGCGCGTCGCAGCAGCCGATCCCTGGTGGCACGCGCGTACCAGTAGCGGCGCGGAGATCGAATGCGCAGCTCGTCGAGGTCGTCCAGGTCCCCGCCGACGACCGTGGGAAAGGCACTGGCCAGCATGAGCGTGCTCGGGGAGATGGTGCTGTGGCGGAGGTAGATGACATCGGGTCGCCAGCGGGCAAGCTCGATCGAGAGGAGCTCCCGGGCGACGAACCTGCCCGCGATGCCCAGGGCTGACGACCGGACGGAGACGACGTGCGGCTCGCCGCGCCATGCCTCCTCCGATCCCGCTTCGCAGCGCACGAAGAGCCCGATCTCGACCCCCGGCTCGAGCACGCTCCAGGCAGCGGCCTGGTCGAGGATCAACCTGCGGACGCCGGTCTCTCGGCCACCGACACCATGCACGAGGCTCGCGATCCGAATGCGCCGCTTGCGGGGTCTGTCCACGGCCCTATCCATCGGTGCGGCGTGCCGCACCGTCATCGAGTCTGCTCGTACCAGTCGATCGTGCGACGCAGCCCATCCTCGAAGCCGGTTGTCGCCACGAAGCCGAACTGCTCTCGCGCTCGGCTGGTATCCAGCGCACGGCGTGGCTGGCCATCCGGCTTTGACGGATCCCAGCGTGTCTCGCCGGCGAATCCGGTCAGCCGCACGATCAGCTCGACCAGGTCCCGGATCGTGATCTCGTGTCCCACCCCCAGGTTGACCGGATCGGCCCCCTCGTAACGCTCGGCCGCCAGGACGATCCCCTCGGCGGCGTCATCGACGTACAGGAACTCGCGGGACGCGGCGCCGGTTCCCCAGACCTCGATGTGATCCGCGCCCGCCTCGCGGGCATCAACGCATTTCTTGATGAGCGCCGGGATGACGTGTGACGAGGCAGGGTCGAAGTTGTCCCCGGGGCCATACAGGTTCACGGGGATCAGGTAGATGACGTTGAAGCCGTACTGCTGGCGGTAGGCCTGGCCCTGGACCAGCAGCATCTTCTTGGCGAGGCCGTAGGGCGCGTTCGTCTCCTCGGGGTAGCCGTCCCAAAGGTCGTCCTCCTGGAACGGCACCTCGGTCACCTTGGGATAGGAGCAGACCGTCCCGATCTGCACGAACTTGTCGATGCCCACCACCCGCGAGCGCTCCATGAGCTCGATGCCCATGATCGCGTTCTCGTAGAAGAAGCGTCCCGGGTTCTCCCGGTTGGCGCCGATCCCGCCGACCACAGCCGCGAGATGGATGACCACGTCCGGGTGGCCGGCCTCCAGCGCGCTGTCAATGCCGGTACGCGTCCGCAGGTCGTAATCCCGGCTGCGCGGAACGAAGATGTCCGTCGCGCCCGCCTCCTGCAGGTGCCGCACGACCGACGTACCTAGAAAGCCGCCACCACCGGTGACCATCACCCGCCGACCGGGCCAGAAGGCGGTCATCGACCGTCAGACGGCGCCGCGACTCGGTCGTGGATGCCCGCCTCCGCCAGGTCCGCCTCGAGAATGATCCGGACGAGCTCCGGGAAGCGGACCTCCGCCTGCCAGCCGAGCATGTCGCGCGCCTTCGATGCATCTCCGCACAGCTCGTCCACCTCGGTGGGCCGGAAGTAGGCTTCGTCAACTCGAACGTAGCGCTCCCAGTCCAGGCCGACCAGGCCGAACGCCACTTCGCACAGCTCCCGAACGCTGTGCGTCTCGCCGGTGGCGATCACGAAGTCGTCGGGCTCGGGCTGCTGCAGCATCCGCCACATGGCGTCGACGTACTCCTTGGCGTAGCCCCAGTCGCGCTTGGCATCGAGGTTGCCCAGGAAGAGGTGCTCCTGCGTGCCCGCCAGGATGGCCGCGACCGCGCGCGTCACCTTTCGTGTCACGAATGTCCCGCCCCGGCGCGGCGACTCGTGGTTGAACAGGATGCCATTGGATGCGTGCAGCCCATACGCCTCGCGGTAGTCGATCGTCATGAAATGGGCGAAGGCCTTCGACACCGCGTACGGCGAGCGAGGGTTGAACGGCGTCCGCTCGGTCTGCGGTCGTTCCAGCACCTTTCCGAACATCTCCGAGCTGCCCGCCTGGTAGAAGCGGATCGGCCAGTCGGCGGTTCGCACCGCCTCGAGCATGCGCAGCGCGCCCATCGCCGCGGTCTCGGCGGTGAACTCGGGCATCTCGAAGCTGACCTTGACGTGGCTCTGTGCACCAAGGTTGTAGACCTCGTCCGGCTTGATCGCGTGCAGGTGACCGATCAGGCTCGAGCTGTCCGTCAGATCCGCATAGTGGAGGAAGAGCCGGGTCGGTCCCTGGTGCGGATCGTGGTAGAGATGGTCGATCCGGCCGGTGTTGAACTGGCTCGATCGGCGTATCAGACCGTGGACCTCGTAACCCTTGTCGAGCAGGAGCTCCGCGAGATACGAGCCGTCCTGTCCGGTGATGCCGGTGATCAGGGCACGCGAGGTCATCGGCGCAGCATAGCCATCTGCGCTGCCCTCCTCTGTCAAGGATCGGTTGATCCGAGTACCCGCGCTCCCGTACAGTGGGTCGCGACTTCCTGCCGCGGAGCACCCGTGGCAGCAGTAGCGCGGGAGTGCGCCGACACGCGATGATCCGACGGCATCTCATGACGCTGCGGCTCGCCCTGATGCTCGGCGACGGGATCACCGCGGCGTTGGTCTTCCTGGTGATCTCGGTCATCCGCTTCGGCGACGAGGCAGGATCGGCGTTCGTCAGCCGCACCGGGATCGACATCCGCCTAGCGGCGATCGTCTTTGGAATCGGCTGGGTGGTCGCGCTGTGGTACCAGGGGCTCTACCGGCTGCGCGTTCGCTGGCAGCTGCGGACGGAGGCCAAGGACATTGCGCGGTCGACGATCGTGTTCGCCGCGATCGCGCTGGCATCCCTCTTCGTGATACACCGCGACAACGTCAGTCGCCTGTTCCTGCTGGCCATCTTCATCGTGCAGCCGATCGTGACCTTCGCCGAGCGCAGCATCCTTCGCTTCGCGTTCAGCTACCTGCGTGAGCGCGGCTACAACACGCGTTACATGCTCGTGGTCGGGACCGGCGCGCTGGCGCAGGATTTCGCCGACCTGGTCGAGACACGCGCCAGCCTGGGGATCCGCGTGATCGGGCACCTGTCGGTCCCGAACGAGGAGACGCCAGTCGTCACCCGCCCGATCCTCGGCACCATCGATGCCATCGAAGAGGTGTTCCACACCAGGATCGTCGACGAGGTTGCCGCCTGCCTGCCGCGGGACCAGGCGGGCTACCTCGAGCCGGTCGCCAACCTGGCGGCCAACGAGGGCAAGACGGTGCGCATCCCGGTCGACCTGCACGAGGGCGCACTCCTGAACGCGCGCGAGGAGGAGTTCGAGGGGCTCCTCATCCGATCGCTGGTGCATGACGGCTATCGGGACGCCGGGCTCGTCATCAAGCGCTTGATCGACATCGTCGGATCGGCGATCGGCCTGATCGTGCTCAGCCCCGTGCTGCTCGCGACCGCGATCGGGATCCGCCTGCGCGATGGGCCGCCGATCCTGTTCCGCCAGACGCGCATCGGCCTGCACGGACGCCCGTTCACCATCATCAAGTTCCGGACCATGGCTCCCGATGCGGAGCGGCGCATGGCCGAGGTTGCGCACCTCAACGAGCGCCGCGGCGCCGCGTTCAAGGTGACCAACGATCCGCGCCTGAGCCGGCTGGGCCGGACCCTGCGCAGCACGAGCATCGACGAGCTGCCCCAGCTCTGGAATGTGCTGAGGGGCGAGATGAGCCTGGTCGGCCCTCGCCCGCCGCTGCCCGCCGAAGTGGTCGAATACGATGTCTGGCACCGCCGGCGGCTGAGCATGAAGCCGGGCATCACCGGGCTGTGGCAGGTGGAGATGCGGCACGAGCCGAACTTCGACCGCTGGGTCGAGCTGGACCTGAAGTACATCGACCGATGGACGCTGTGGCTCGACCTGCGCATCCTGCTGCGCACCATGCCGAGCGTGCTGATGGCCCGCGGCCGCTGACCGGTCGCTTGGCAGCGGACTCCATCCTGGTCCTGTACCACGCCGCGGCAGCGCCACTGCGTCCGGCCATCGCGGACCATCTCGACTCGATTCGTCGCTACAGCGGCCGACCGTGCATCTACATCAACCTCGCCGTGCGATCCGTCCCGGGCTGGATTCATCGCGCGAACGTCGGCCTGGTCGTTTTCCACACCACGCTGCTGGCCACGCGCTGGCATCCGGAGGCGTTCCGCCGCGTTGCGGGGCGCCTCGGGGCACTCGAGCGGCTGGACTGCCCGCGATTCGCGATTCCCCAGGACGAGTTCCTCAATACCGATCCGCTCGTCGACTTTCTGCGCCGCTTCCGAGTGAGTCATGTCTTCACCTGCGCCCCCGCGCACGAGTGGCAGACCATCTACGGCCCACTGATGGCCGAAGGCACCGGCATGACGCGCGTGTTGACCGGGTACCTCGAGCGGCGGACGGTACGGCGGATCGGCCAGCTCGCCGCCGAGAGCAGTGAGCGATCGATCGACGTCGGATACCGGTCATGGCAGCCGGAGCCCTGGCTGGGACGCCACGGCATGCTGAAGGGCTGGATTGCCGAGCGCTTCCTGGAGGAGGGCCGCCGGCTTGGCCTGCGGACCGACATCTCGATGCGACCGGAGGACACGCTGCTCGGCGACGACTGGTACCGGTTCCTGCTGCGCTGCCGCTTCACGATCGGGGCAGAGGGCGGAGCCAGCATTCTGGACCGCGATGGACGCATCCGCGACTGCGTCACCCGGCAGCGTCTCGAGCATGCGCAGGCCTCGTTCGCCGAGATCGAGAGCTCCTGCTTTCCCGGCCTCGACGGCACGTTCGACCTGCGTGCCATCTCGCCCCGCCACCTGGAAGCATGCGCGACCCGCACGCCCCAGATCCTGGTCGAGGGGGCCTACAACGGGATCCTGGAGGCGGGCACGCACTACATTCCGCTCCGCGCGGACTTCGGCAACATGTCCGATGCCCTCGCTGCGATCGCCGACGGAGACCAGGCAAGCGAGATGGCCGAGCGAGCGTATCGGGACGTGGTCGCGACCGGCAGCTACACCTATGAGTCCTTCGTCTCCACGATCCTGGCCGCACTTCCCGCGCGCCCAGGCCGGGAGCCTGCGCGGCGATCAGGCGCGGATGGCGCCATCTCCGCGTGGGCGCGTGCGGCAGACGGCGGCTCTTGGGCCATCGTCTGGCTGCGCCATCACGTGAAGCGGACGACCCGCACCGCGCTGCGCAGCATCGGGCTGCTGGACGCGGCGAAGCGGGCACGGGCGCGCTGGCGATCGCGCGGGTCGAGGGTCGGCTAGCCGGGGGCGACCGCGACGACGGCGCACCAGCCTCCCGGCCCTGCCAGCAGGCGGCGTCCCGCCCCGGGTCGGGCACGCAGGACCGCGGAGAATGCCTCGAGTCGCCGAGCCGGCGATCCGCGGACGCCCAGCGGCACCAGCCATTCGTCCCTGAGGTCGAGCGTCAGACCGGCTGGAACCCGCAGCTCCCGGGGGAGTTCTTCCAGCGGACGGCCGGACGCTGGCGCGTCCGTGCGCAGCACAAGGCGAACGTCGCCCCCGGGCTCGCCGACCAGCAGCACGAAGGGGCTCCCGGCACCGGTCTTGAGCGCGCGCGCTCCCATCAGCTGCAGGCGGCTGAGCTCGCTCAGCTCCCGGAGCAGTGCACCGCGATGCCGAAGCAGCTGCGACGTCGGCAGGAGGTGAGGCCGGAGTGCCCAGTAGGCCAGCGACCGCAGGTAGCGCCACAGCTCGCGCATGGCCTGCGTCCTCTTATGCGGGCCTGGCGGCGAGGTGCTGATCGCGATCGGATTTGGCCTGAGACCAATCAGCGCCCGGCCTGCCATGATGCGAACGCGGTTGATCCGCGGGGAAAGCCCAAACGCGTACAGCTGCGTCGTCCGCATCCGGCGATAGCTCTGCGAGGCGACTCGCTCGAACTCGCGGGGCGGCATTGGCCTGGCCGAGGTGACCGGCAGGGCGAGTGCGTCATCGACGATCTCGACCATCCCCGCAAACGAGTAGCGCCGGTCCAGGGCGACCTCGTCGCGGGCCTGCGCAGTGATGCGCTCCCAGGTCGACCGGTCGTGAATCGCGCTCGCCACCTCGGCCATGTTCGAGTGGTCCTTCTCCAGCGGCACGTAGTGCTGCCAAGGCTTCAGGATGCCGGAGTAGTCGCCCGGATAGAGCACCATCAGCGTGCCAAGAGCGGCGGCCTCGAAGCAGCGCGGCGAGATCTGGTTCAGCCGGATGCGCCCGTCCAACTCCGACAGGAACAGCCGATGGACCTCGTCGAAGGGCGCGTCCGGGTGGGAGGCGAGGTAACCGCGGATCGCCTGCTCCACGGATCCGTCGAAGTCGAAGACGCTCGCGCCGCTCTCGACGCCGAGCGTCGACCGGCTGGAAGCGATGAAGCTGATCCATGCGTCGCCGTACAGGCGATCCCCCTCGCTGGTGGAGATGTCGGTGCTCAGGCCGTAGGTGGGTGCATCGGCCAGGAATCGTTCGGCGATCGTCGTCTTCTCCTGGGCGAGGCTGCCGAGCCAGGCGGGCAGCCGTCGGCCGCGATAGGCGACGTCGACGGTTCGATGCTGGTACGGCACCAGCGGCAGTGACAGCAGCTCCTCCGGGACGTATCCGGTCAGCACGGTGACCTTTCGCTTCATCTGCGGAAGCGAGGACTGGGGATAGACGAGCTCCACCTGGTCCTCCGGCACGCACGTGAAGAGCACCTCGATGCCCATGCTGCGCATCACGCCGACGGTCGAGTCGACGAATCGGTACTCGTCCTGGACGAAGGCTGCCTTCACGCCGCTGAACTGGCTCACCCGCCAGCGGGCCAGCGGCGACAGGTAGACGCCGCTCGACATGATCAGGTTGTAGTGCAGGATCAGGCCGTCGAAGCGCTCCAGGTCCAGACCGTCTGGCAGGTCCCCGAAGATCGGCAGCACGAAGACGTCGGAGCGCGACCAGCGCCGGATCGCATCGATGTGGTCGATCACCGTCGCCGCCTCATGGGGGCGGTAGTCGCACACCAGCAGCAGGCGCGGCCGCCGGCCGGCTTCGGGCTGCTTTCCGTCCCCGAGCCGGTCGCTGATCCACCGAATCCCGCGCTGCAAATCTCCGATCCTCATGCCGGATGCCAGGCGATGTCCTCGTTCACGGGTGCGCGATCGAGGAGGGGCTGCCACCAGGTTCGATTGTTCGCGTACCACTCGACGGTTTCGGCGATGCCCTGCTCGAACGGGATCTCCGGCCTCCAGCCGAGCTCATCGCGGATCTTGCTCGAGTCGAGCGCATAGCGCCGGTCGTGTCCCGGACGGTCGGGAACCGTCGTCTTCAGGCTCGTCGGCCGATCGAGCGCCGCCAGCACCAGGTCGGCGATCTCCTCGACGCTCTTCTCGACTCCGGTCCCGACGTGGTACGTCTGCCCGACCTCGCCGCGATCGATGACCATCTCGATGGCGCGGCAATGGTCGAGGACGTGGATCCACTCCCTTCGGTTCTGGCTCGACGCGTAGATCGGCAGCGGCCGGTCATCCAGCGCGCGGGTCGCAAACAGGGGGATGGCCTTCTCGGGAAACTGGAACGGGCCGTAGTTGTTGGCGGAGTTGGTGATCGTGACCGGCAGGCCGAACGTCTCGTGGTAGGCGCGCATGACATGGTCGCCCCCGGCCTTGGACGCGCTATACAGGGTTCGCGGCCGATACGGAGCCGACTCACTGAACGCCTCCCCACGCTCCAGGTCGAGATCCCCGTAGACCTCGCAGGTGCTGATGTGGTGGACTCGAGCGACCCCATGCCCCCGTGCGCCTTCGCACAGGACCTGGACCCCGAGCACGTTGGTCCGGAAGAACGCGGCGGGGTTGACGATCGCGTTGCTGTTGTGGGACTCGGCGGCGAAGTTGACGATGAGGTCGGTCTCGAAGCGGCGCAGCAGGCCCGCGACCAGGTCGGCATCGGCGATGTCCCCCTCGACAAGGGTGCAGCGACCGGCCAGGTCGGCGAGGTTCGCCGGGTTCCCGGCATATGTCATCGCGTCGAGCACGACCACCGTGCCGAGGTCGTGGCCGGCGAGCCAATGCCGGACGAAGTTTGAGCCGATGAAGCCCGCCCCTCCGGTCACCAGGACGGAGCGCACAGCGCTCAAGCGCCCACCCGCGAGCCCTGCTGCCGACCGTCGAGGAAGCATCGCGCCCAGGCCTCGACCGACAGGAATCGCCAGACATCTGCGCCGAGCCGGTCCTCCCCGTCGCGGAACGCGCGCCACCGGGCGCGAACCACCGGTGCGTCGTTCCATTCGCGCTCGGCGAACCGAGCCGACGCGAGCAGGTCCTCGGCCCATTCGCGCAGCGGACCGCGCAGCCATGCCGCCTGCGGCGGCGCGAAGCCGACCTTGTCGGTCCGACCCCTCACGGACGCGGGCAGGTAGTCGCGCATCGACTCCCGCAGGACGCGCTTGGTCAAGCCTCGCCGCAGCTTCATCTCCCACGGCAGCGTGAATGCGAGCTCCACCAGTCGATGGTCGAGATACGGCAGCCGGACCTCCCTGCCGAACGCCATCGAGTTGCGGTCGGCGTAGCGCAGCAGACCGGGCAGCATCGTTTCCGTCAGCGTCCGGGCAAGCATCTGGTCCAGGTCGGTGCGGAACCGGCCGGTGTCGGCATGCCCACTGCTCCTGGCCGCCCCATCCCGGGCAAACGAGGTCGCGATGCCCGGCACCGAGCGAAGGCTCCTCAGGCGATTCGCGGCCGCATCGGGCATGGCGTAGAACGCCAGGGACCTCAGCTCCGCGGAGCCGTGCGCCAGCGAGAAGCAGCGCAGCTCGCGCGCCAGCGCCAGCCACCTGCCGGTCCGCAGCAGGTAGCGGAACAGCGCGGCGAAGTAGAAGTGGTAGCCCGCCAGGCTTTCGTCGGCGCCCTGCCCGTCGAGCAGGACCGTGACGCCCTGCTCCCGGGCAAGCCGCATCACGGCCCACTGGGCGTAGATGCTCAGCGAACCGAACGGATGATCCTGGTGCCAGATGACCCTCTCGAGATCCGAGGGGTCGGGAATCGGCTCGACCTCGTGCGACTGTGCCCCGCTCAGGGCGATCACATCGGCGATGTAGCGGCCCTCGTCCAGGCGCCAGCCGGGGAAGCGGGCCGAGAAGGTGTGCTGGCGCTCGACGTGGCGACCCAGCGCCAGGTAGCCCACCACGGCGCTCGAATCGATTCCTCCCGACAGCGACGAGCCGACCGCGACATCGGCACGCAGGCGAATGCCGATCGAGTCCTGCAGCAGGGCGCCGTAGGCCGCCGCCAGCTCGCTGCGGGGCCGTGAGTCCTGCGTGGAGCCTTCGAGGCCCCAGTAACGCGCCAGGACCTCGCGTCCATCGTCGACCCGCAGCTCGAGGTAGTGGGCCGGCGGCAACGCCACGATCCCCTCGAAAAACGTGGTGGGATCGAGCTCGGGCAGCTTGTGGCGAAGAAAGCGGTAGACACTCTGGCGATCGGCCCGCGCCGTCACGCCCGGGTAGGCCAGCAGGGCCTTGATCTCCGACGCGAACAGGAAGGTCCCGTCCGGCGCCCGGTGGTAGTAGAGCGGCTTCTCCCCGAACCGGTCACGAGCCAGGAGCAGGGTGCGGCGCGACGGATCGTAGATCGCCAACGCGAACATTCCGTTCAGGCGGCTGAGGCAATCGGTGCCCCAGCGGTCGTAGGCCGCGAGCAGCACCTCGGTGTCACTTGCCGTCTGGAACGTCGCGCCGCCAGCGGCCAGCTCGGCGCGGAGCTCGACGTAGTTGTAGATCTCTCCGTTGAGGATCACCTCGGATCCAGCCGGGGAGCGCATCGGCTGGGACGCATCGTCCGAGAGGTCGATGATCGCCAGGCGCCGATGGCCGAGGCCGACTCGTTCGTCGCGGATGACCTGCCGCACGCCGTCCGGCCCCCGGTGCGCGATGCAGTCGAGCATGGCGGAGATCGTCTCCGGAGCTGGATGAGGTCCGACGACGCCCGCGATGCCGCACATGAAAAGGTTCGCCCCTGCTAACAACCGTGGCTGGCAGGGGCGAGGATAGCCGATGGCACCGCCATCTCCGACGAACGCCCGATCGGCGCCGGGCGGAGGTCCGAGTGCCTAGAAGGCCTCGAGGTAGCGCTCAACCTCCCAGCTGCTGACCTGCATCCGGTACTCGTCCCACTCCTCGGTCTTGGCCTCGACGAAACGCTCCAGCACGTGCTCACCCAGCGCTTCGCCGATGACCGCATCCTTGGACAGCTCGTCGAGCGCCTCCCGCAGCGTGCCGGGCAACTGGCGGATCTTGCGGCTCTCCAGCTTGGCCGCGTCAAAGTGGTAGAGGTTCTCCTCGACCGGATCGGGAGGGGTCAGCTTGCGGGCCACGCCGTCGAGCCCGGCCGCGACCATGCAGGCGAAGGCCAGGTACGGGTTGGACGAGGGGTCCGGGCATCGCAGCTCGATGCGCGTGCTGTTCAGCTGTCCCTTGCTGATCTGCGGAATGCGGATCAGCGCCGAGCGATTGATGCGCGCCCAGCCGATGTAGACCGGCGCCTCGTAGCCCGGCACCAGCCGCTTGTAGCTGTTCACCAGGGGCGCGAGCACGGCGATCATGCCGCGCGCGTGGTCGAGGGTGCCCGCGATGTAGCTGCGCGCCATGGCCGACAGGCCGTAGGGATCAGAGGCATCGGCGAACGCGTTCTTCGCCTTCTTTATGTCCCACAGGCTCTGGTGGCAGTGCATGCCGGAGCCGTTGATGCCGAAGAACGGCTTGGGCATGAAGGTGGCGTACAGGCCGTTGCGCGCGGCGACCGCCTTCAGGGTCGTCTTGAAGGTGACCGCGTTGTCGGCGGTGCGCAGCGCGTCGGCGTACTCGAAGTCGATCTCGTGCTGCCCGGTTGCCACCTCGTGATGAGCTGTCTCGACCTTGATTCCGAACGCCTCCAGGTCGTTCATCATCTCCTTGCGGACGTCGGTGCCGAGGTCGCTCGACAGGTCGAAGTAGCCCGCCGCGTCGTGGGGCAGAGCCTCGACGGAATCGTCGTTGCGCTTGAGCAGGAAGAACTCCAGCTCCGGACCGGTGTTGAAGACGTAGCCGAGCTTCTGCGCCTTCTCCAGCTGCCGGCGCAGAACCCAGCGGGGGTCGCCCGGGAACGGCTCGCCGTGCGGCGTGAAGACGTCGCAAATGACGCGCGCCGCGCCGGTTGCCCGCTGCTTGCCGTCGCCGTCGAACCCCGGCTCCCACGGGACGGGCGCAAAGGTGGCCAGGTCCGGGACCAGGAACATGTCCGACTCCGCGATGCGCGCGAAGCCCTCGATGCTGCTGCCGTCGAACCACTTGCCATGCTCGACCGCCTCCTCGAGCTGGTGCATCGGGACCTGGACCGATTTGACCTGGCCCACGATGTCGGTGAACTGCAGGCTGACGAAGCGCAGGTTGCGCTCCTCGGCGAGCTTCAGGGCGGCGGCGAGCTGCTTGGTCGGCATGAGGGATCTCCTCGGATGAGTGGGTGGATGCAGTGCCCCGAGGCTAGCCGCATCGCGCCTTCCTAGGCAGGGGCGTCAGAGGCAGCAGGGCGATCTTTCGTTGTGCAGTGTGCACACAACGGGTCAGCCGGGGCGCCGCTCGGCTTCGGCCAGGATCCTCAGGGCGTCGTCGGGCCGACGCGGGTCGATCCCCTGATCGCGGAGCGCCGCTCGCAGCCGATACAGGACGGTGTTGCGGTGCACGCCAAGGGCGCGGGCGGCCGGTGCGATGCGGCCGTTGCTGCGCGCCACAGCGAGCAGGGTGGCCGCGATGCGATCGCCCGGCAGGGCTGCCGGAGCAGCCGGCAGCCGCCGGGAGGCCGGTCGTGGCGGCGGTGAGCGACGAAGCAGGGCGCGCAACGTCACGGCCAGGGCATCGGCCGCAACCTCGTCGACCCGTGCGAAGGGCAGATCGTCGAAGAACCAGACGCCTGCGCCCGGCCGGATGCGCCGCTCCAGCAGCCAGAGGCCGTCGCGCAGGCGCCGTGAGCTCTCGAGCCGTGCTCCGCCGGCCAGGAGGCGCGCATGCGCCCCAGCGAAACGCGCCGCCAGCGCCTGCCCGGCCCGCCGGGAATGGAGGGCGCGCATCTCGCCGTCGGCCACGACCGCCACGCCGCGGCGCATCCGCGCCGCCACGAGCCCCGTCGGGGCCGCGATGTCCGGATCCGCCAGCGCGGCCTCGGCGGCGGCCAGCCGCAGGTCGCCGCTCAGCTGGTGGAGATGGG
The DNA here is from genome assembly GCA_030853945.1 of Chloroflexota bacterium. Lineage (GTDB taxonomy): Bacteria > Chloroflexota > Limnocylindria > QHBO01 > QHBO01 > CF-167. The sequence goes on along the minus strand of JALYUB010000058.1, from coordinate 12,276 downwards.
CCTGCTCGTCGCCGAGATACGCGGCCAGCAGATCGGTGAGATGCCCGATGGCCCGGCCGCTGGCAAGGATCGGAAGAGCGTCTGCGGCAGGCTCGAGGCGCAGCGGCGACGCCACGCCCGCGACGACGATCGCGACCGGTCGCAGGTCGGCGGCGTGCAACGTCACGAGCAGCTCGTCAAGTGATCGCCCGACGACGATGGGGCTGTCCAGGACGAGGATCTCGCCGTCCGCATTCGACGGGAGATGCGGCGGCGCAGCTCTGGTTCGAAGCACGCCGCGCACGGGCTGCGCCAGCGCCGCCTGGCTGCCGGAGACCTGCCGCGCGTCGGGGTCAACGGCACGCCACAGGTCGATGACGCTGGTCATTCGCTGCGCCGGGTCAGCGCGACGGCGAGTCCCTGCCGGAGCCTGGCCAGCTCGGCATCCGGGCGATCGAAGCGCTCGCCGCGCAGGTGGATCCGCAGCATGCCGCCGGCCACTCGCACGGTGACTCGTCGACGGGGCAGCCAGAGCGCGATCGCCAGGCAGGCGACCAGCAGGGCCGCCCCGCCGAACAGGATGCCCATCCCCGGATCCCGCCGCGAGAGGAAGGTCAGGTAGGCCCCGAACCCGATCAGGCGGACGATCACCGGACCGACCCGGAGCTCGTCGCCGGGGCGCAGCTGGATGCTGTCGACCACGCCCGTGCCGTCCGACGCCGTCACGGCGAGCTGGTTGGCGTCGGCATCGGTCAGCGTCAGGCCGAGCGTCAGCCCGGCCGTCGGCAGATCTGCGAAGGCCGATGGGCGCCCCTCGTTGATGCCGTCGAGCGCCACCGGGGCATCGAGCAGTGGCTGGCCGCCGAGGGTCGTCACCCGCACCCTTGCGGCAGGCCCGTAGGTCCAGCCATGCAGCAGGTACCCACCGAACTGGCCGGGTCGGTTGACCTGCACCAGCGCCGATTCGGCGGGCTGGCCGTCGCGCAGGAAGGTGACCGTGGCGTCGAGTCTCAGTGGGCGGCCGTCCGGGCCGAAGGCACTGTCGAAGCGGTCGAGGCGCACCGCATCGGTGAAGCCCGGGCGCGGTGCATCCAGGAGCGCCTGCTGGCCAGGCAGCAGGCTGAAGGTCGTCTCGCTGCTGAATGCCCGCCCGCCCGCAGCGCCGAGAAGCATGAGCACCAGGGCCAGGTGGCTCAGCTGGCCGATCATGCGCGACCAGCCGCGACGCGTGCCCGCCAGCGTCCATCCGTCGCCGCTGCCACGCTCCACGACGCGATAGCCGGCCCCCCGCACGATGGACGAGATGGCTGCGAGCGTGCCCGCTGCCGGCGGACCGTCGAGCGAGACCTCTGCCACCAGCGCCTCGGAGCCCTCGGCCAGCGGGGCCGGCCGGCGCCACTCGCGCCAGGCAACGGGGAGCCGGACCGCGACGCTCGCGACCGCGGCGCACACGATCAGCGCCAGCAGGAGCAGGTACGGCGGCGCGGCGAGCAGCGAGGCACCGGCAGGAAGGGCGGCGGCCAGGGCATTCCAGGCGCCGGCCAGGAGCAGCAACCCGAGTGCCAGCCTGGCATCGGCGGCCGTGCGCAGCAGTCGTTCGGCCGCGCGCGCCAGTCGATCGGCACGCCCGCCGCCGCTGGCGGCCAGAGCGGTCGATCGCCTCATCGTTCCTCCGTCTTCAGGCGGCGCCCGCTGCGGCGGCGGCGATGTCCGCGATGATGTCCTCCGCCTCCTCCAGGCCGATCGAAACGCGGATCAGGCCGGGGCTCAGGCCCGCCTCGGCAAGCTCGGCATCGCTCAGCTGGCGATGCGAGGAGGACGCCGGATGGCTGCACAGGGTTTCGATCGTGCCCAGGCTCGTGGCGTGCACGGCCACCTTCAACAGGTCCAGGAAGCGTTCCCCGGCGGGCCGGCCGCCGGCCACCTCGAGCGCCACCATCCCGCCGGCCATGCCGCCCCGCAGTGTCCTTGCCGCGAGCTCGTGCTGCGGATGCGACGCCAGCCCGGGATATCGCACCGTCGACACGCCGGGCGCCCCCTCCAGCGTGGTGGCCACGGCGAGGGCATTCGAGCTATGTCGCTCCATGCGCAGCGCCAGTGTTTTCAGGCCGCGCAACGCCAGGAACGCCTCGAGCGGCGCCGCGTTGCCGCCGGCATTGATTACGATCTCGCGCGCGGCGCTGACGACCTCGGCGCTGCCCAGGATCGCCCCGCCGGTCAGGTCGGAGTGGCCGCCGACGTACTTCGTGATCGAGTGCACCAGCACATCGGCGCCGAGCGAGAGTGGGTTGCAGAGGTACGGCGAGGCGAAGGTGTTGTCCACGGCCACGGAAACGCCACGTGCGTGGGCAAGCTCGGCGATGGCGGCGATATCGGCCATGGCAGTGGTCGGATTGCTGATCGTCTCGAGCCATACCAGCCGGGTCTTCTCGCCGATCGCGGCGGCAACAACCGAAGGGTCAGTGGTGTCGATCGCCCGAACCGTTATCGCGGCCCGGGACAGGACCGCCCTGGCCAGGCCGACCACGCCGCCGTAGACCGCGTGCGGAATCAGGAGCTCGTCGCCGGCACGCAGAAACGACATGACCACGCCATGAATGGCCGCCATGCCCGAGGCCGTGACATGGCAGGCCTCGGCGCCCTCCAGCTCGGCCAGCGCCCCCTCCAGGGCGGCGTGGGTCGGGTTCGAGTAGCGGCTGTATGAATGGCCCGGCTTGGCAAAGGCGAGCAGCTCGGCCAGCTCGAGGGCGCTCGACACCTCGAAGGTGCTGGTCTGGTAGATGGGCACGTTGACCGGCGGCTGGGGAGCGGCCGGGACCCGGCTGGCGGCTTTGATGGCGCGAGTGGCGAAGCCGGGCATGACCGGCCGAGTCTAGCGGCTCGGAGATGCGGAAGGCGACGGCGTGACCCCGCTGAGCAGCTGCTCGCCGACGGCCCGAATGGCCTCGAAATCGGGCACCAGGATGTAGCCTGCCCTGGAGAACGGATCAGCTCGCATGTACAGCGGCGGCTGCAGGACGATCCGCTGGAGCTGCGACATGTCGGCACTCTGGACCGCCTGCGCAAGCCCCGCGATGCGGTCCGAGGGAACGTCGGTGGCGATCGTGTTCTTCACCGCGTCGAGCAGGCCGGGAAGGGCGCCCAGCAGATTTCCGGCCGTCAACTTCTCGCGAATCGCAGCGAGCAGCTGCTGCTGGCGGTCGGCCCGGGTGAAGTCGCTGTCACCCACTCCCTTGCGAGAGCGGACGAAGGCCAGCGCCGTGTGTCCGTTCATGTGATACGTCCCGGGCTTGAGGTGGAATCCAATCGGCCTGTCGAACTCGTCAGCGTAAGTCGGATCGTTGATGGCGCGCTGGACCGTGATGTCGACACCGCCGATCGCATCGACCGTCTGCTTGAAGCCGAGCAGGTTGATGGCTGCGAAGTAGTGGATCGGCACGCCCAGCAGCTTGCCGATGGTCGCCTTCAGGGTCCCGACCCCGCCGAGCGGGAATTCGCTCTTGTGGTCGCCTGCGTACACCATCAGCGAATTCAGCTTGTTGTTGTACGGACGACCATCGGGCAGGATCACGCCGTACAGGTCGCGAGGGATCGAGATCATCGCCGACCTGGTTCCCTGCGGGTCGAGGCTCACGACCAGCATCGTGTCCGTCAGCGCGGTAGAGCGGCTGGGGAGGCTGTCGACCCCGACCAGCAGGATGTTCACCCGCTCTCCGACCGTGACGTCCGGCTGGCCTGACGGCTCCTGCAGCCCGGACACGGCCGGGAAGACGTCATTGAGGTCGCCGCCGTGGCTGCCGCCCAGCGCGACTGTATCGAGGGTGTCGATCGCCTTGACGGCGTAGTAGGCGGGCAGCGCGTGCATCGCCAGCGCGACGGTCACCAGGAACGCGGTGGCCCAGGTAGCCCGGTTGCGCAGCCTCGGACGGGCGCGGTGGCCATGTGCCTGCACGACCGCGACCATCCGCCAGGCGAACAGAATGGCGTCGAGGAGGATCAGACCGATCAGAAAGCGGACGTCGAAGAGCCGCGCCAGCAGCTGTGGGGTGCCGATCAGCAGGACGAGAACGATGGTGGCGACCAGCAGCAGCACCGGCGCCGCCAGGAGCCACGCCAGCCCAGTCTGCCCGTTGTACGCCTGGCCCAGGCCCGGAAAAAGGAATGACAGGAAGGCGGCCAGAATTGCCCGCGGCCCTGCCGAGGGCTTGCGGGCGGAATGATCGGGGGTGGGGTCCACGGCGCAATGGTGCCACGGCCAGCGTTCGAGTGACCGGTTAGGATCTTGGAATGGATCGCCTGCGCCAGCTCGGCCGCCGACCGATCGTGGCAGTGGCCGCGGTGGGAGTGCTCGCCGTGGGGGTCGGGGCGTGGCTGGCCCTGGGCCTCGGCGCGAGCCACGAGCCGCTGCCATCGCCGACCGCGACGGCCACCGCCTCCCCGTCGCCCTCTCCCTCGCCGTCTCCCTCCCCCTCCCCCAGCCTCGAGGCTGCCATCCCCTGCCCCCTCAACGGGTTGCCCGTCGATGACCCGTCCCTGCTGGCGCGGACAGCTCTCGTGGTCCAGGTCGAGAACAACCCCCTCGCCCGCCCGGCGCGGAACCTGTCGAACGCCGACATGGTGGTCGAGGCGCCGGTTGAAGGCGACACCACCCGCTTCAGCGCCGTCTTCCTGTGCCGCGCCACGGTCGGGGTGACCGGGCCGATCCGCAGTGCGCGGTACTACGAGATCGACCTGTGGCAGGACCTTCATGCGCTGCCTGTCGGCTTCGGCGCGAGCCCCATCGCGCTCCAACGGTTCGCCGCGACCGGGATGCCGTATGTCAATGGCATCACGGGTGGCTGGCCATGGTTTGCCCGGCATGGGACCAGGCCCGCCCCGCACAACCTGTACGGCGACATCGAGGCGATGCGCAGCGCGCTCGGGAGCGGCGGAGCGATCGATCGGCTGGCGGCCAAGGTCGGCCCGTTGCGCCCGCCATTCACCTTCGCGGCCGGGACCGTGAGCACGGTGCGCCCGATCAAGCAGATCGAGATCCGCACCAATGCGACATGGCGCTTCGGGTGGCTCTGGAACGCGGCGGATGGACTCTGGCACAGGCAGGACCTGGGCGTGGCGGTGCTCGACGAGGTGACCGGCGCGGCCGTCACCGCCAGCCACGTGGTCGTGCAGCGGGTGGTCGAGGAGACGGTCCAGGGCGATCCAGACCCGGGCGGCAACCCGCGCAAGCTCCAGCACCTGGTCGGCCACGGGAACGGGACGCTGTACACGCACGGCGGCGCGGTCGAGCTGCACTGGTCGCGACCGACGGCGAGCGACGGAACGTCGTGGACCTACGCCGCCACCGGCGCGCCGGTCGTGCTGCCCCCCGGCGTCGTGTGGTGGGAGATCGTCCCGATTGCGGCGTCGCTGAGCGAGTCCTGACCGCTACTCGCGGTCGCTCGTACGGGACGAGGGACTCGACAGAAAGGCGTCCATCGCCCGGCGAATCTGGTGATCCGGATCCATGTTGCGCCGCGCTGCTGCGATATTGCGCCGCATGTCCGCCGGGTCCGGCTCGTCGTCGCCGTGCGTGTCCTGGGCCGACCCGTTGGTCGAGGGCTGGTCGATGGCGAAGGCCTCGGCCGTGGGTGCGTCGGCAGGGGCTGCAGCAACGGGCAGCGGCTCGGCGGGTGACGGCTCCGCGGGTGATGGCTCCGCGGGCGGAGCCACCTCGGTGGCCTCGGCGGCAGTGGCCAGCAACCGGCGCTGCGCGCTCCGGCGCGGCCGGGGGTTTCCGCTGATCTGGTTCTTGCCGAGCGACTTGGCCTGGTACATGGCTCGGTCGGCGGCGATCATCAGCTCCTCGGTGGACATTCCATCTTCGGGATGCGACACGAGGCCGATGCTGACGCTGGTCGATGCATCCTCGGTGCCGAGCGTCTCGCCGATCTCCTCCGCTCCCTCCCGGATCTTCTCGGCCACCACATAGGCGCCGATGAACTCGGTCTCGGGCAGCAGGATCAGGAATTCGTCGCCGCCGTATCGGTAGGCGGAATCGACGCCGCGGATCGAGCTGGTGATCACCCGGCCAACAGACCTCAGCACCTCGTCGCCGCGCAGGTGGCCCATCGAGTCGTTGATCGCCTTCAGCCCGTCGAGGTCGATCATCAGCAGGCAGAAGCCCCGCCCGCTGCGCCGAGTGCGCTGGACCTCCTGTTCAAGCCTGGGGAACAGCTGTCCCCGGTTGAACAGGCCCGTCAGGGCATCGGTCTGCGACAGCTCCAGGACCTTGGCGCGCACCCGACGCTCGCTGTTGGCGTACACGCCCGCCAGGTACGCGAGCAGCCACAGGGAGCCGAGGTTGATCCCGACGCGAAGGAGGTCGATGTTCAGGGCGGGGACCCCCGAAGCGACCAGCAGCTGGCCGATGTACGCGAGCGAGGCGGCCGCGGCGATCAGCACAGCCAGCCGGCTGCCCATCGTCAGTGCCGCGGCGACCGCGAGCAGGTGGAAGGTGAAGACAAACGGCGACGACGCGCCCCCGGTCAGCCAGACCAGGGTGCTGGCCAGGGCCAGGGCGGCAACCACCTCGACGGCCACGGTGTAGCGGCTCCGCCATCGGTCGGGCAGCACCTCGTGGAACAGCACCACCAGGATCGCCGCCAGGCCTCCCAGCGCGTAGATCGCCGCGCGGTTCTCCGGGTATGCGCCGGAGATCCCGACCCCGACCAGCACTCCCGCGATGGCGACCCACCACACGACCCGGACGACGCCTTCGTGGGACGCGACCGACGCCGGCGAGGCGACCTCGGCCTCCGCGCGAGCGGGGGGTGTGGGGATCGCCACGATCGGGCGCGGCGTCCTGCGCTCGCGGATCACGGCCACGAGGGCGCCCACGGCCACCACTGCGGCGATGCCACCGGTGACCAGGATGAAGATCAGTTCGGCTGTCACGTTCCTCACTCAGGCGCCTGTTGCCACCGGATTGCGCCCGCAAGAGCCGCTGACCGCTGCCAGGGCTAGTCTAGGGTTCGGGCGGAGGATCGCGCAAAGGTACTAACCACACCGAAACGTTCTTCTGTGGCTCTGGCGCACCACCTGGTAGCGGGGTCCCCGGGACCGTCTTGCTACCATGGGGCGCCACCCCAGTCGCACAGCGTCGCTTCGAGGTGCCCATCACGGATCGTCCACACCCGCGAAATGCCGGCCGGCGTGCTCCCCGGCTCCTGCTGCTGGCGATGTATCGCCTCGACCGTGATGTGACCGGGCCGACCCTGCGAATTGGCCAGGTGAGGAACGCGCTGGCGCATCGTGTGGAGCTGGATGTCATCTCGGGGGCGCGCATGGCGCGTGCGGGCGCGTTCGTCCGCTACCTGTTCGCAGGCAGGCTGCGTGGTCTGGCCGGCATCTACGTGGAAAGCTCCAGCAGCCTGCCCGGACCGGCGGACCTCCTGTTCCTGGCCGTGGCCCGCGCCCGCCACACCCGGGTCCTGACGTACATCCGGGATGCCTACCAGCTCTTCCCCGAGTACTACCCGCTCGACTCTCTCAAACGGCGCATCGGACGGCACGCCTTCCTGCCCGCGTTCCGCGCGCTGGCCCGGGTCTCGTCGGTGGTCGCCTTCCCTTCCCGAGGGCTGGCCAAAGCCGTGCTTGGCGACACCCGCTCGGCGGCGTCCGCACCACTGCTGCCACCGGGCGCTCAGCTGCCTGAGACTATCGCCATCGATCCGATGGCGCGGGGCATCCTGTACGTGGGGAGCCTGGCTCATGCAGCCAGCGGCGGCGATCTGCTGCTGCAGGCGATGCGGCTTGTCCGAGAGCATGGCCACGATCTCGAGCTGATCTGTGTCGCGCCAGCCGGCCAGGGACCGGCGCCACCCCACCCGCCATGGCTCAGCCTGGTCCGGGCCAGCGGATCGGAGATCGATCGCCTCCTGCCGCGCGTCCTCGCGACCGTGACGCCCCGGCTGCGGACGCCGTACAACGACCTCGCCGTGCCGATCAAAGTCATGGAGTACCTGGGCTATGGCCGCCCGCTGATCGTGACCGATGCCACCGAGACGGCGGCCATCGTCGAGGCTGCCGACTGTGGCGTGGTCGTTGCGGACACCCCCGACGCCCTGGCGGCCGGCATCGAAATGGTCGCGAGCGCCCAGCCCGAGCAGCTGGCTAGCTGGGGCGAGGCAGCGCGGCGGGCGGCCGAGGCGAATTCGTGGGACGCACGGGCTGATCGCATCCTCGAGCTGCTGGGAGCTGCCGCATGACCTGCCGCCCGATGGCCCGGCCGATCTGGGCCGGCGACGGGCCAGCGGCGATCGCAGGCATCGCCACGCTTGCCGTCGTGGCAATCGCCGTTTCCCACGTCTCGACCCCACTCTTCGTCACCGCGACGGGCCTGCTGGTGGGCTCGATGGCGATCGCCAGCCTGCGCTGGCCCCGTCCGGTGCTTGTGTTGGTCACGCTCAGCCCGGTCCTGGATCGATACCTGGCCCCGGGCCTGCTTGGCCCGGACACGGTGACGATCGCGCACCTGCTGTCCGAGGCGCTGCTGGTCGCTGTCGGTCTGACGCTGGTGACGCAGTCCGCGCTGCGCGGCTCCCTGGTCGCGGCGGCTCGTCATCCAACGGTCGCGCTGGCCGCGGCGTTCGTGCTGCTGGCCGTGCTCTCGGCCGTCGCCAATGGCGTCCCCGCCGCCCAGGCGGCGGCCGGGGTCGGCTTCACGATGGACGCGGTCGCGCTCTTCCTGCTGGCACGCATCGTGGGCTTCGAGCCGCGCCAGGCGCTGCTCGCCATCGGCGTCGTGATCGCGCTGGTCGTGGTCGGCGCGATCGTCGCCGTCCTGCAGGCCCTCCTTACGCCGCACCTGCTGGGCCTGTCGGCGCTGCGCGGCGAGTTCGGCGAGCTGTACCGGCTCGCCGCGTTCTTCGGCGACCCGAATGCGTTCGCCGCATTCCTCTCGGCAGCCATTCCGTTCGCGCTCTTCGGTTCGACCGGCCTGCGCACGCGGCGCGGTCGACGGGTGGCCCTGGCCGCCGCCTTCCTGCTGGTGCTGGCCCTCTGGCTCTCGTTCTCCCGCGGCGGCTGGCTCGGAGCGGTTGGCGGGTTCGCGGTCGCGGCCGTGATTCTCGATCGGAGGGCGCTGCGCGTCGGGCTCGTGGTGGTTGTCGTCGCGCTGGCAGTGGCGCTGGTGATGCCGCGAGACCTGCTGGGCGACACCGGCCAGCAGCGGCCCGATCTGATCAACTCGACGTTCGGCCGTGTCGGCACCATCGGCGCAGGCAAGGACCTGCGATCGAACTTCGTCAAGAATGCCCTGCCGATCGTCGCCGACCACCCGGTGCTGGGGGTCGGCCCGGGGCGATACGGAGGCGCGACGGCGGACATCTTCGGAACGCCGATCTACGCTCGCTACGGCACTGATCGCATGTTCGTCAACCCAACCCAGCGCACCGTCGACGACTTCTGGCTGCACCTGGTGGTCGAGAGCGGGCTCGCCGGGCTCCTGGTCTTCCTCGCCATGGTCGGCGCTGCCCTGCGCCAGGTCGTGCGCGCGGCTCGCGGCGCTGCGTGGGGGCGGCGGGTGGCCCTGGCGGGGATCGGGGGCGCGGCGATCGCGCTCTCCATCAACGGCCTGACCACCATGCTGCTGGAGGCCAACAGCGCCGCATTCCTGTTCTGGTTCCTGCTCGGCATCGGTTCTCAGCTGGCCGAACCGGCAAACAGCGAGCCCGCCGTCGTGGCTCCGGCCGCCGCCGCCTAGAACTGGCGCCCGGTTGCGATCTGGCCGAGCGTGCGCAGGATGAGTCCCACGTCGAACCAGAACGAGCGGCGCTGGATGTAGGCCAGGTCCAGCGCGACGCCCTCGTCGAAGCTGAGCCGCCCCCAGCCGGTTGCCTGCCACAGGCCGGTCAGGCCGGGGATCACCGACAGCCGTGGCAGGTGCCGGGCCTCGTAGACCTCGACCTCGTAGGGGATCGGCGGCCGGGGACCGACCAGGCTCATCTCGCCGCGCACGATGTTGATCAGCTGGGGCAGCTCGTCGAGGTGCGATCTGCGCAGGAACGCGCCGAGCCGCGTGACGCGCGGGTCGGCCAGGATCGGCGTCCAGACCGCTTCGGCGGCGCTTGCGTCGGACGCGTCACCGCGAATCAGGTCTCGCACGTGATCACGGTGCCGGTCCTGTTCGGCGCTGCTGAACATGCTCCGGAACTTGTAGAGCGTGAAGGGGCGGCCACCCAGGCCCAGGCGCTCCTGGCGGAAGAACACGGGGCCTCGCGACTCGAGCTTCACCGCGGCCGCGACCACCGCCAGGATCGGCGAGACGAGCAGCAGGCCGAGCAGCGAGCCGACCAGGTCAAGGCTGCGCTTGGCAAGCCGATAGCCGCGCGGCGTGGCAGCCTCGGGCACGGTGAGCGACGAGGATCGCACCACGCCGAAGCCGGGCTCGGTGGTCATCGACCCGGTCAACTCCTTGATCTTGAATGGTCGGGGCGACTGGATTCGAACCAGCGACCTCCTGCTCCCAAAGCAGGTGCGCTACCAGGCTGCGCTACGCCCCGACGAGCAGATGCTACCGCGCCATCAGGCGCTCGACGATGGCGACGTACCGCTGGACCTGCTCCGCCCACTCGTAGCGAGCCTCCTGACGGTGGGCTTCCGCGCCAAGGCGCGCCGTGGCCACCGGGTCGGCTGCCAGGCTGCGGAATGCGGACGCCAGGGCGTCGGGGTCGCCTCCCGGGACGTAGTGGATCGCGTCGGGGCTGAAGTGCGCGCGGAACGTGGCAAGATCGCTGGCAACGATCGGGATGCCCATGGCCGCGTACTCGAGCAGCTTGGTCGAGAGCGAGTAGGCCATGTACGGCTCGGGCAGCGAGGGCACGACCCCGATATCGGCGTTGGCGATCAGCCGCGGCAGCTCGTCCATCGGCACCGCGCCGTTCAGGTGGATCCGGTCGGCGCTGCCGGTTCGCGCGATGACGGCCTCGAGCTCGGCGCGGAACGGTCCATCGCCGAAGATATCCAGCCGCAGCGGCAGCTCCGCACCGACGCGGGCCACCGCCTCGACCAGCACCCCGGACCCGTAGACGCGCAACAGGTTGGAGTGATGGATCAGGCGCAGCTCGCCGTCCTCCATGAACGGGCGGCGCAGATGACGGGAGGCGTCGAATAGCTGCGTGTCGGCGCTGTTCATGACCACCGTGATTTTCGACGGGGGAACCCCGCGTGCGATCGCCAGCTGCCGGAGCGGCTCATGCACGGTGATCAGCTCGTCGGCGACCCATGCCGAGGCACGTGCCGTCGCGGTCACGGTCGGCAGCAGCGGCCGCAGCGCGCGGTGCGCAAATCGGTCACGGAAGAACTCGGGCATGTCCTCGTGTAGGTCCAGCAGCAGCGGCACGCCGCCGAGCTTCAGCGGCGTCGCGGCGAATACCAGGAAGTCGGGCAGCGTCGCCACCTGCACCAGGCGATACGCGCGACGGCGATGCGCCTGCGCAAGCCGGATCGCGGCGATCCCGGCAAAGGCCAGGTACTCGGCCATGTGCCCGGCGAGGCCGCTGAAGGCCCGATGCACGGGCAGCCGGAAGATGCGCACATTGCCGACACGCTCCTCCGCAGCCTCGCCGCGGCCCCGAAGGCAGAACACGTCGACCTGGTGTCCAGCGGCGACGAGGGCGTCCGTCTGGCGGCGCAGTCGAGGGTCGGCCGGATAGACGGCGTGTGCCACCAGGGCCAGTCGGCTCAATGCGACTTGACCTCGTTCCACAGCGCGTCCTTCGCGTCCGCGGACAGGTCAGCCAGGTTCACGCCGCGGGTCGCGGCCAGTGCCTCGACGCCCTGGTAGCGATCGATCCAGCGGCGGTTGGCCGTGCGAAGGGCCTCCTCGGGGTCGAGCTTGAGCCAGCGCGCCAGGTTGACGGCCGCGAACAGGACGTCCCCGAGCTCGTGCAGTCGCGCGTCACGCCCCGCCGCGCCCTCGATGGCTCCGGCCTCGTGGAGCTCGGCCAGCTCCTCCCCGACCTTCTCCCAGACGCCGTCGATCGCGGGCCAGTCCCAGCCGAGCGACGATGCGCGCTCCTGGATCTCGCGGCTGGCGGCCAGTGCGGGCAGCGCGCGGGCGACGCTGCTGAACGGCGACTGGCTGCCGCCCTCCTCGTGGCGCTCCGCCGCCTTGATCGCCTCCCAGTTGCGGATCACTTCGTCGGCGCCGCTGACCTGGACATCGCCGAACACGTGCGGATGTCGACGCACGATCTTGGCGCCGAGGGTCCGGTACACATCGGTCAGGTCGAACGCGCCGTCCTCGGCCGCGAGCTG
>JALYUB010000057.1 GCA_030853945.1 Chloroflexota bacterium | reverse complement strand
TCCTCTCGCCGGTGCTGTCGACCATCACCGACAGGCTGCCACGACATCGGGTCCTGCTGGCCATCCACGTGGGCCGCGCGTCCCTCGTCGGACTGGCCGCCCTGGCCGTCGCGACCGGAGCCTCGCCGGTGGTGCTGTATGCCATCGCGCCACTCGACGCGCTGCTGGGCGTGCTGCACCGGCCGACCCACCTGCCGCTGATGCCCGCCCTCGCCCGATCGCCCGAGGAGCTCGTCGCGACCAACGTGGCGTCGAGCGCATTCGAGGGGATCGGCACCCTGGTTGGGCCGGCAATCGGCGGCGTCCTGCTTGCGTCCGCGGCGCCGCCCTGGGGCTTCGCGGTCCCGGCAGCCCTGTTCGCGACCGCCGCCATCAGCATCAGCGGCGTCCGAGCCCCGCAGGCGCTCCGTCGCGAGACGATCCGCAGCGGGCTGATGGCCACCCTGTTCGGCGGCGTCAAGGCCCTGATCGACCACCCGAAGGCTGGCCTGGTGGTCGCCCTCTTCTTTGCGCAGGTCGTGGTTCGGGGTCTGCTGAACGTGCTGCTGGTGGTGGCCGCGGTCGAGCTGCTCGGCATCGGCGAGCAGGGTGTCGGCTACCTGAACTCAGCGATCGGGGCGGGCGGGTTCATCGGCGTCCTGGCGACCGTCACCCTGGTCGCCCGGCGAAGGATGGGTACGCCATTCAGCGCGGGGCTCCTGCTGTGGGGATTGCCGATCCTGCTGATCGGCCTGTTGCCGGCCGCCGGCACGGCGGTCATCTTCCTGGGGGTCCTGGGCCTTGGCAACGCGGTACTGGACGTGGCCGGCTTCACGATCATGCAGCGCACGGTGCCGAACGCCGTGCGCGGTCGCGTCTTCGGCGTTCTGGAATCGGGGGTGATGCTGGGAACCGGAGTCGGGTCGGCCCTGGCACCGGTGCTGCTCATTGTCCTTGGGGTGCGTGGTGCGCTGATCGCAACCGGCCTGGTGCTCCCGGCGCTGGCCGTCGTCAGCTGGCGCCGACTCGCGCGCATCGACGCCGACGCAGTGATCCCCGAGCGCGAGCTGGAGCTGCTGCGGGGTGTGCCGATGCTGGCACCGTTGCCGATGACGGTCCTGGAGCAGGTAGCAGGGGACGCCGTTACGGTGGCCTTCGCAGCCGGCGAGCTGATCATCCGCCAGGGCGAGACCGGGGACCGCTTCTATATCCTCGCCTCCGGGCAGGCCGATGTCAGTGCGGACGGGGAGCGACTTGCCGAGCTCGGACCGGGCGACTCGTTCGGGGAGATCGCCCTGCTGCGGAACGTGCCGCGCACGGCGACCGTGACCGCGGCGGCCCCGGTGCAGGCATTGGCGCTCGATTGCGCAGCGTTCGTCGGAGCTGTGTCCGGGGATCGGCGCAGCCTCGATGCGGCCGAGCTCGTGGTAGAGCGACGGCTGGCTGCGGGCTAGGATGCGCCGCGCCCGGGCGGGGATCGGGCTATCCTTGGCTCGAGGCGGCTCCGAAGGCACGCCGCAGCTACCGGATGGAGGGCTCCCCCGGCATGGATCTTCTCGCGCGAATCGACTCGCTCATCGCCGAGCGCCACCTGCTCAAGCACCCGTTCTACAGCAAGTGGCGCGCGGGAACGCTGCCGCGCGAAGCGCTGCAGGAGTACGCGCGCCAGTACTACGCCTTCGAATCGACCTTCCCGCGGCTCCTCTCGGCACTCCACACCCGATCCGACCGACCCGATGTCCGCCAGTCGCTGCTGGACAACCTGTGGGACGAGGAGCATGGCGAGGTCAACCACGCCGAGCTGTGGCTGCGCTTCGGCGAGGGAATCGGCGTCGATCGCCCGTCCGTGCGTGAGGCGGCGCCCAATTCGGGAACGCGCGCCTTGCTGGACAGCTACTGGTCGGCCGTCTCAGAGGGGCCACTGGCCGCTGGCATCGCCGCCCTGTACGCCTACGAGGGACAGGTCCCGGAGGTCGCGACGGAGAAGATCCGCGGCCTGGTCGAGCAGTACGGCGTCGATGATCCGCGCACCCTGGCCTTCTTCACGGTGCACTCGACGCTCGACGTCGAGCATTCGGGGGCTGAGCGCTGCATGATCTCGGACCTGTCGCCGACGGCAGCCGATGAAGAGGCCGTGCTGGCCTCTACAAGCGCCGCGCTGGACGCCTGGTGGGGATTCCTCGATGCGGTGAATGTCTAGCGGTCAGCTGCGACGTGGCTGACGCGCTTCGCCGAGCCGAGTTCGGCTTCCCGCGCACCGACCTGCGGCGCAGCCTGGTCGAGGCGATCCTGCGCGGCGAGAAGACCTCGACCACGGGCCTGCTCAGCGACTACGAGCGCGATGGCGACGCACTCCCAGAAGTCGGGGAGCGCTTCGTGCTCATCGACGAGCAGGACGCGGCGGTCGGCATCATCGAGATGACCGAGGTGCGCGTCACCACCATCGGCGCGGTGGACCTGCCGTTCGCGGTCGACGAGGGGGAGGGCTTTACATCGGTCCAGGATTGGCGAGAAGCGCACGAGCGGTTCTGGCTCTCGTATGCCGACGTTACGCGCGCATGGCTGAAGGATCCGGACTGGCATCCGACAGATGACACCCCGATCGTATGCGAGCGATTCCGGCTGGTGGCTTCCAGCTGACACGCATCAGCCGATGGTTGCCTTGACGAACGCGGCCACGCGATCCAGCGCCTCGTCGAAGACCGGCCCGATGCCGTGGCCGACGCTCGGGTAGACGACCAGCTCCGCCGATCGCAGACGCCCGACCGCCTCGCGCAGCAACCCGATCTTTGCGAACGGGTCGCGGTCGCCGGAGAGCAGCAGCACCGGACATCTGATCTTGGGCCAATGCGAGGTGCGCTCGTCCCACCGCTCGGAGGCACCGGGCGCGTGCAGCGGGTAGGAGAGCAGCACGAGCGCGCCGTAGTCGTTTTCGGCGGCTAACAGCGAGGCGACGCGGCCGCCGAACGAGTGCCCCCCGATGGCCGTCTCCAGCGAGGGTGGCGCCGCCGCCAGGTAGGCCGGCATGGCCGCCTCTGCTCGACCCTTCGGAAGCTGCACCGCGGTTGCATCCACGCCTCGCCGCTGGAGGCCTGCGATCTGCGGCGCCAGCCCGGCGGCACTGCCGGACGCGCCATGGGCGAGGAACAGGTGGGCCACGCCGGCAAGCGTAGAGCGCCAACGGCCGGAGCGTGGTACACATATGCCCCGATGACCCGGCCCGCCATCCCTTCCGTCCCGTCCCGCCCCGCAGCGGCATTGGCGGGGATCGTCGCCGGCGGAGTTGCGCTCGGCGCCACCGAGCTGCTGGCGGGGCTGATCCCGGGCGCGCCATCGGTCGTGCTCGAGATCGGCGCCTTCCTGATCTCCCTCCAGCCACCAGGTGCCAAGCAGATAGTCGTCGACCTGTTCGGCACGGCGGACAAGGCTGCGCTGAACGTCGCGATCGTGATCGGCGCATTGGTGCTGGCGGCCGTGCTCGGGATCGTGGCCAGGTACCACCGGCCCTGGACGACTGCGGGCTTCGCTGCGATCGCTGTGCTCGGCCTGTTCGCCTCATTGCGCGACCCCCTCGTCGATCCGCTGCTGGCGGTGGTTGCGGCCTTCCTGGGCGTGGTGGTGGCGTATGGCGTCATCGGCTGGCTGCTGCAGCAGGCGACACCGAGCGCTGAAGCCCAGATGCCGGACTGGGGTCGTCGACGGTTCCTGGGCGCTTCGATCGGGATCGCGTCACTCGCCGTCGCCGGGGGCGGCATCGGGCGTCTGCTGCTCAACAACCGGGCCGAGGCTGCGCCCACCTCGGCGACCATCCCGCCGGCCGTCGACCCGGTGCCCCCGCTGCCCGACACTGCCGAGCTGGCGGTCAACGGCATCAGTCCCCTGATCGTGCAGAATCGCGACTTCTACCGGATCGACACCTCGCTCCTCACGCCGCGCCTGGATGCCGGCAGCTGGAGCCTGCGCGTGGACGGCATGGTCGAACATCCCTTCAGCATCAGCTACACCGAGCTGCTGGCGATGGAGATGCACGAGGAGTACGTCACCATCGCGTGCGTCAGCAACGAGGTCGGCGGAGACCTCGTCGGCAACGCGCTGTGGAAGGGCGTGCGTCTCCGAGAGCTGCTCGACCGCGCCGGCGTGCAGTCCGGGGCGACCCAGGTGGTCGGCCACGCGTTCGATGGCTGGACCGCGGGCTTTCCGACGGCCTGGCTGGACCAGTCGGATCGCGAGGCGCTGGTCGCGGTGGCGATGAACGGCGATCCGCTACCGGCCGAGCATGGCTATCCGGCTCGACTGATTGTGCCCGGGCTGTACGGATACGTTTCGGCGACCAAGTGGCTGGTCACCATCGGCCTGACCACGCTCGAGGCGTTCGACGGCTACTGGGTGCCCCTCGGCTGGGCCAAGGAGGCGCCGATCCTGACCCAGTCGCGGATCGACGTGCCGCGTGACGGTGGATCGGTGAATGCCGGCGAGGTGGCGGTCGCAGGGGTCGCCTGGGCGCCGGATCGAGGTATCTCGGGCGTCCAGGTGCAGGTCGACCAGGCTTCGTGGGCCGATGCGGAGATCTCGACTCCGATCTCTAATGCGACATGGGTGCAGTGGCTCTACCGCTGGACCGCGGCGCCGGGCAACCACGTCCTGAGCGTGCGTGCCACCGACGGCACCGGCGAGGTGCAGACCGCGCGGAAGACGCGCCCCGCGCCCGATGGAGCCCGCGGCCACCACACCATCGGCGTGACCGTCCAGGGCTGACCGGCGGCTTGACGCCCGGCGCAGAATCGGGGGCGTGCCAGCCCCCAAGGCGCCGCTGCTGATCGTCAATCCCGTTGCAGGCAGCGGCCGCGCGCACGGCATCGCGCCGCGGATCGAAGCCTGGCTGAGGGAGCGGCGAATCGACGGTCGACTGCGGGAAACCCGTGCGCGCGGGGACGCGGAGCGTTTCGCGGCGGAGGCCGCCGGCAACGGCCACGATCGGGTCGTTGCGGTCGGCGGCGACGGCACCGTGCAGGAAGTGCTGAACGGCCTGCTCGCATCCGGCAGCGGCGATGACCGCGACCTTATCTCGATCGGCGTGGTCGCCGCCGGACGGGGGAACGACGTCGCGCGAAGCGTCCACCTGCCGGTGGATCCGCTCGCCTGCCTGCCGATCGCGCTTGGCTCCAGCACCCAGCCGTTCGATGTCGGCCTGGCGACCAGCCACGACGGCCGGTGGCGCCATTTCGGCGCCGCCGGAGGCGTCGGCTTCGACGCTGCGGTGGCCTACACCATGGCGGTTCGTCGCCGTTTCTGGATGCGCGGCGAGGCCGGCTACTTCCTCGCCACGCTGGATGAGCTGCGGCGCCATCGCAACTCCCGCTTGCAGGTCTCGCTCATCGGCGACGGCGCGGACCGAGTCATCAGTCAGCGCTTCCTGTTCGTGGCGTTCGCCAACGGTCCCTTCTACGGCGGGGGGATGCAGATCTGCCCCGCGGCCCAGACCGACGATGGCCTCTTCGACGTGTGCCTGGTCGGCGACCTGTCGCGCCTGGCTGCCCTCCGCGAGCTGCCGGGCATCTACCAGGCGAAGCACCTCAAGAATCCGAAGGTCGAGATCGTGCATGCTCGCACGGTGCGCATCGAGGGCGACACGGAGACACGGGTCCACCTGGACGGCGAGCCTTTCGGCAACGTGCCGCTGGAGGTGACGATGCTCGCCGGGGCAGTGAGCATGGCCGTCGCCAAGCCAGCGTCCGCGCCATGAGCCAGCATAAGGAAGCCACCGGGATCGAGGTGGGTGATCACCTTCTCGGCGCCGGCGGCAAGCGCATCGGCCGGGTCGACGCCGTCTTCGCAGACTATTTGCTGGTTCGTAGCGGTTGGATTCTGCCGGTAGACCTGTACGTGCCGCGGGACGCGGTGGCCAGCACCGATCGCGGGCTGCAAGTGGATCTGGACCGATCAGCCGCCTATCAGGCCTGGCATCGGCCGCTCAAGCGCGCACCGCATCAGTGAGGGTGCGGTGCGACCGGGGATCGACGACTAGGTTTCCAGCCCCGTGTCGATATAGTCGAGGTGCCCGGACGGAGGCACGACCCCGGCCCGCTCTTCCTCGAGGGCAAAGCTGACGCGCTGGAATGAGTGAGCTGAAATGCTTGCATCCGGACGTGGGGTACCCTTAGGTCATGACTGAGAGCGGCACCGACCACCAGGACCCACAGGCGGAGGCCTTTTACGCTCATGTCAGCGGTGGCGGCAAGGTCGAGCCTGATGACTGGATGCCCGACGACTACCGGGCCGCCGTCCTCAAGTTCGTGGAGATGCACGCCAACAGCGAGCTGATGGGCGTGCTGCCCGAGCGCGAGTGGATCCTGCGCGCGCCCACCCTGCGTAGGAAGCTGGCGCTCACCAGCAAGGTGCAGGACGAGGTCGGTCACGCCCAGCTGCTGTACCGGGTCGCCGAAGACCTGGGCAAGAGCCGCGAACAGATGCTGCAGGACCTGCTCGCGGGAAAGACCAAGTTCCACAACGTGTTCCACTACCCGACGCGATCCTGGGCCGATGTCGGGATCATCGCTTGGCTGGTGGACGCGGCCGCCATCGTCAGCCAGCAGGCGCTGCGCGACTCCTCGTACGCGCCATACGCCCGCACCATGAAGAAAATCTGCTGGGAGGAGTCGGTCCACATCATGCACGGGCGCGATGTTGTGCTGACCCTCATGAACGGGACCGATGCGCAGCGCGCCCTCGTGCAGGACGCGCTCGACCGGTGGTGGGGCCCGCTTATGCAGATGCATGGCCCGCCGACCGACCCGGCCACCGATCGCGACCTCATTTGGAAGATCAAGGCCAAGGGCAACGAGCAGCTGCGCCAGGAGTTCCTGTCCATCTACGTGCCGCGCATCCGCGAGCTCGGGCTGGTGATCCCCGATCCGCTGCTCGAATACGACGAGTCGGCCCGGCGCTGGATCTACACCGAGCCGGATTGGGCCGAGCTGCGCTCGGTGGTCACCGGCCACGGCCCGAAATCGCAGGAGCGGCTGGAGTTCAGGCGGAGCACGCGCGCCGCGACGCAATGGGTGCGCGACGCGATCATCGGTCCGCAGGCGGTCGCCGCAGCCTGAGCGTGACCGACGCAGCCGAACCCAGGGATCGCGTGTGGGAGGTCTTCCGCCAGGAGGCGGAGGGCGACCCGATGGTCCACGGTGGATCGGTCAAGGCCCCGGACGAGGAGCTGGCGACTCACTACGCGCGCGAGTTCTACGGTCGTCGGCAGGAGAGCGAGCGGCTGTGGATCGTGCCGCGTGACGCGATCCTGGAGCTGGACGACCCCGATCTGCTGAAGCCGCCGTTCGACCGGTCCTTCAAACGTCCCGGGGGGTTCCTGATCAAGCACAAGCTCGAGGCCGCACGCGAGCGCGCCGGGAGCCCCGCGGTCGACGAGGTCGGGGAGTGAGCGAGCTCGACTCGTCCACTCGCGAGGCGCTGGCCGAGCTGCTGCTGGCCATGGCGGATGATGAGTTCGTGCTCGGCTTCTGGGATTCGGAGTGGACCGGCATCGCACCGATCCTGGAGGAGGACGTGGCGATGAGCTCCGTCAGCCAGGACGAGATCGGCCACGCCAAGGCGCTTTATGAGCTGCTCGCCACGCTGACCGGAGGCGACGCCGACCAGATCGCCTTCGGGCGGCCGGCGGACGGCTACCGACACGCGGCGCTGATGAACCACGCACGCACCGATTGGGCATTCACCATCGCCCGGCGCTTCCTGTACGAGAACGCCGATGCCGTGCGGCTCGAGTCGCTGGCCCGCTCCTCGTACCAGCCGCTCGCCGACCTGGCGGTCAAGATGCGGCGCGAGGAGACCTACCATCTCCTCCATTTCGATCTCTGGCTGCGGCGCCTGGCTGAGGGCGGCGACGAGTCGCATGCCCGGCTCGCGGCGGCGATCGAGCAGTTGTGGGCCGATGCTCAGGCGGTCTTCTCACCGCTCGCCGGCGAGCCCCGCCTGGTCGCGGCGCAGATCCTGCCTGAATCCCTGGAGTCGTTGCGGCAACGGTGGCTGGAGCGCGTCCGCCCGTTGCTCGAGGCTTCCCGGCTCGCGCTTCCAGTGATGTCCCACACGCCCGCCGCCGATGGCCGCACGCGCCACACCGATGACTTCGCCTGGCTGCACGGCGAGTTCACGATGGTCGCGGCCTCCGAGGAGAACGCCACGTGGTAGCCGCAACGATGTCGCGCGAGGCTGCGGTCTGGGCTGCCTTGGGCGGGATCGCCGACCCGGAGATTCCGGCGATCAGCCTGGTCGACCTGGGCGTGATCCGCGGGTTCGCCTTCGACACGCTGCCCGGGGCCGGCCAACGGCTCACGGTCGAGCTGATGCCCACCTTCGTCGGCTGTCCGGCGATCGAGGTCATGCGGCAGCAGATCGGAGACCGGCTGATGGAGTTGGGCCTCGCCGACGAGGTTGCCGTCGAGCTCAGCTTCGCCGAGCCGTGGACCTCGGACCGCATCACGCCCGCCGGGCGCGAGGCCCTGCGCGGAAGCGGGTTTGCCCCGCCGCTGCACATCGGCTCCACCTTCAGCGGCGACTCGCTGACCGTCCTGCCGATCGCGACCTGCCCATATTGCGCCTCGCGCAACACGACCCTCGAGAATCCGTTCGGACCGACGCTGTGCCGCGCGATCTACCACTGCGCCGATTGCCGCCAGCCCTTCGAGGCGTTCAAGGCGGTCTAGTCGATGCGCTACGCTTCGCGGCGCGCGGCGGGACGGCCGCGGAGGAGGACGACGCGTGGCGATCGACGGTGACGAGGTCCGAACAGCAGCGGCCGAGCTGCTGGATGCGGGCGCTCACGATCGGCTGGACACGATGCGGCATTCAGCCGCGCATGTCATGGCATCGGCCGTGCTCAACCTGTTTCCGGACGCCAAGCTGGGGATCGGCCCGGCCATACGGGACGGGTTCTACTACGACTTCGACCTGCCGCGCGCGCTGACCCCGGCCGACCTCGAGGCGATCGAGGGCCGGATGCGCGAGCAGGTGTCGGCGAACCTGTCATTCGAGCGCAGCGAGCTATCGCGCGACAACGCGATCAAGCAGGTGACCGCCGCGGGGCAGGACTACAAGGCGGAGATCATCCGCGACCTGTCGGACGAGCAGGCGCAGGTCATCAGCTTCTATCGGCACGGCAGCTTCAGTGACCTGTGCCGTGGGCCGCACGTGGAGGCAACCGGCGCGATCGGGCCGTTCAAGCTCCTGAGCTCCGCCGGCGCCTACTGGCGCGGGGACGAGAAGCGGCCGATGCTGCAGCGCATCTACGGCACGGTCTGGGAGTCGAAGGACGACCTCGACCAATACCTGTGGCGGGTCGAGGAGGCGAAGAAGCGCGACCACCGCAAGCTGGGGCGCGACCTGGACCTGTTCAGCTTCCACCCCGAGTCCCCCGCATCGCCGTTCTGGCATCCTCGCGGCATGGCGCTGTGGCGCGCCCTGGAGGCCTGGTCGTGGCAGGTCCGGCGCGAAGGCGGCTTCGTCGAGGTGCGAACGCCCGGCATCGTGCGCAAGGAGCTGTGGGAGACCTCCGGCCACTGGGACCACTACCAGGACAACATGTTCGTGCTGGATGACTCCGACCACATCTCCGGCCTGAAGCCGATGAACTGCCCTGAGTCGATGCTGATCTACAAGACCCAGCTGCGCTCGTACCGCGACCTGCCGATGCGCCTCGCCGACTACTCGTGGCTGTTCCGCCGTGAGCGGACGGGCGCCCTGGCCGGCATGTTCCGCGTTCGCCAGCTGACCCAGGACGACAGCCACGTCATCTGCCGCGACGACCAGGTGGACGAGGAGCTGCGGCTGGCGCTGTCCCTCGTCCGGCAGACATACGCGCCCTTCGGCTTCACGCCCACCTTCAAGCTTGCCACTCGTCCCGAAAAGCGGCTCGGCTCCGACGAGTTCTGGGACCGCGCCGAGGGCCGCTTGCGGGACGCGCTGGCGGCCAGCGATCTGGCCTACACGCTGGATCCCGGGGGAGCGGCCTTCTACGCGCCGAAGATCGACATCTTCATCGCCGATGCGCTCGGCCGGGAGTGGCAGATGGCGACGGTCCAGCTGGATTACCAGCTGCCGCAGCGCTTCGACCTGGAGTACCGCGCCGCTGACGGCGGCTTCGAGCGGCCAGTGGTGATCCATTACGCCATCTACGGCAGCTTCGAGCGCTTCGTGGGAGTCATCACCGAGCACTACGCCGGCGCGTTCCCGGCCTGGCTGGCGCCGGTGCAGGTGATGGTCATCCCGATCGCAGATCGGCACAACGAGTACGCCGCCGAGGTCCGGGACGCGCTCCTTGCCGCCGGGCTGCGGGCCGAGGTTGACGACCGCTCGGAGCGGATGCAGGCCAAACTGCGCGACGCCCAGGAGCAGAAGGTGCCCGTGATGCTGGTGCTCGGCGACCGCGACCACGAGGCCCGCGCCGTGAGCCCGCGACTGCGAACCGGAGAGTCGTCCCAGGGCGTGCCGCTCGCCACCTTCATCGCCGACCTGAGCGGTCGCGTCGAGCGTCGCGAGCTGTGGCCGTATGCCGTCGGCGAGGCCTCCGTCGATTCCTGAGCTGATGGGCCGCGCCTACCTCCTCCGCGCCGGCGAGGGGCTCGACGGCGACGTGTCGCTCAAAGCCTCGCGCGCCTCGACGATGGGGTCGCTGACCCTGATCGAGTCCGACACCGATGGCGGCGCGCCGCAGCATGTCCACGAGCGTGAGGACGAGGCGATGTACGTCGTCGAGGGCGAGATCAGCGTCCGCTGTGGTGACGACCGTTGGCGCGCGTCGCAAGGCGCGTTCGTGTTCATGCCGCGGGGCGAGGAGCACGAGTGGGACGTCGTCGGCGACCGCGCGATCGTGCTGATCATCGCCTCGCCGGGTGGGATCGAGGAGTATCTGGGGGAGTTCCACGCGGCACCCGACTGGGCTGCGCGTGACGCGGTCGCGGCTCGGTTCGGGTTGACGTTTCCCCGATGAGGAAGATGCGCGGAGTCGGACAGCTGGCGCTCCACACCACCGACCCGGGCCGCACTGCAGAGTTCTACGAGTCGGCCTTCGGCTTCCGGCGCCGGGCTGCGGACGATGGCGGCGTCGACCTGGAGCTCGGCGGCTTCGAACTCAGCTTCCGTCGCGCGGAGCGGGCAGCGCGGGACGGGATGCAGATCGGCTTTCGGGTCGACACCGCCGCCGAGGTAGACGCCTGGGCGCAGGACCTGGGGCAACGCGGGTTCGCGCTGCTCGGCCCGCCCTCGGGCGACCGATGGGAGGGGACGCGCTCGTTCCGCATCGCCGATCCGGACGGCCGCCAGGTGGCGATCTTCTATCACTACCCCGCCTGAGCGGCGTGCGTTGACCCGTTCGCGGGCGTCGGTGTATAGTCGCCCGGCGTTTGCGCATCGGTGTGGGCCACGCGTCCGGATCGGACGGTGGCTCATTTGTTGAAGGAGCGGCAGCACTCATAGCCAAGGATCTCCGAATCAACGACATGATCCGTGTCCGCGAGGTGCGGGTCATCGACGATGAGGGACA
>JALYUB010000043.1 GCA_030853945.1 Chloroflexota bacterium | reverse complement strand
CTCACCCGACGCCAGGGGGTCAACCTGGCGGGCGTCAAGGTCATCCTGCAGCTCGAGGCGCTCGGCAAGATCCGCGTCTATGACCTGTTCGATGGAGACGATGTCGAGCGATATGTCGAGGCTGACGAACCGGAGCCGGTGAGAGCCTCGAGCGAAGGGACACGAACGTGACCGTGGATGACAAGAACGTTGAGCCCGAGGTCGAGCAGATCCAGGTGCTCCCATTGGTCGCCCTGCGCGACACGGTGATCTTTCCGGAGATGATCGTTCCGCTGCAGGTCGGCCGCGACCGCAGCGTCAAAGCGCTCGACCGCGCGGTTCGCACCTCGCAGCCGGTGGCGCTCATCACGCAGCGAAGCAACGAGACCGAGGAGATCAGCTCGGTCGACGAGCTGTACTCGATCGGCACGCTGGCCAAGATCGCCCAGGTGATCCGCCTGCAGGACGGCACCATCCGGGCCATCGTGCAGGGCCAGCGACGTATTCGGTTGCTCGACCTGGTGCAGACCGAGCCGCACCTCGAGGCGCGGATCGAGCTGATCGACGAGAGCCACGAGAAGACCCTGGAGGTCGAGGCCCTGATGGCATCGGTCCAGGGGCAGATCGAGCAGTACGTCAGCTCTGGGGCATCGGTGCCGCCGGAGGTGGCCGTCGCCGCCCGCAACATCGCCGACGGCGGGCTGCTGGCCGACATGGTCGCCTACAGCCCGGACATGACCACCGAGGCGCGCCAGCAGCTGCTGGAGACGATCGACGTCGCCGAGCGGATGCGCCTGGTCGGCCAGTTCCTGGCCAAGCAGATCGAGGTGCTCGAGCTGAAGGGACGCATTCAGAGCGAGGTCAAGTCCGAGATGGACAAGACCCAGCGCGAGTACATCCTGCGCGAGCAGCTCAAGGCGATCCAGAAGGAGCTCGGCGAGGACGATCCTGCCGTCGCCGAGGCCGGCGAGCTGAAGAAGAAGGTCGAAGAGTCGGCGATGCCCGACGACGTCAAGGAGAAGGCGCTCAAGGAGGTCGACCGCCTCAACCGGATCCCCAGCGCGTCACCCGAGCAGGGCGTCATCCGCACCTACGTCGACTGGCTGGTGAGCCTGCCGTGGGGCGTCCAGACCGATGACAACCTGGACCTCGCCGAGTCGGAGCGGGTCCTGAACGAGGATCACTACGGCCTCGAGAAGCCCAAGGAGCGGATCCTGGAGTACATGGCGGTGCGCAAGCTCGCCGAGAAGATCCGCTCGCCGATCCTCCTGTTCGTCGGCCCGCCCGGCGTGGGCAAGACGAGCCTCGGCAAGAGCATCGCCAGGGCGATGGGCCGGAAGTTCGTCCGGATGAGCCTCGGCGGAATCCACGACGAGGCCGAGATCCGCGGCCACCGGCGCACCTACATCGGGGCGCTCCCGGGGCGCGTCATCCAGAGCATCAAGACGGCCGGATCGGCAAACCCGGTCTTCATGCTCGACGAGATCGACAAGGTCGGCATGGACTTCCGTGGCGACCCGTCATCGGCCCTCCTGGAGGTGCTCGACCCGGAGCAGAACAACAGCTTCCAGGACAATTACCTGGAGGTGCCGTTCGACCTGTCGCGGGTCCTGTTCATCGCTACGGCCAACATGGTCGACACCATTCCGCCGGCCCTGCGCGACCGGATGGAGATCATCCAGCTGCCCGGCTACACGCAGCTCGAGCGGCTGCGCATCGCCCAGCGCTTCCTGATGCCCAAGCAGCTCGAGAACCACGGCCTGACCGCGGAGCAGCTCGAGATCGAGGAGGCCGCGCTGGTGCGGCTCATCCAGGCCTTCACCCACGAGGCCGGGGTGCGGAACATGGAGCGGGAGCTCGCCAACATCGCGCGCAAGGTGGCGCGAAAGGTCGCAGCCGACGCATCGGTCAAGGTGGTCGTCAAGGCCGAGGACCTCGAGACCTACCTGGGCCCGGCCCGCTTCGACTACGGTGAGCTGGACGACGAGGACCAGGTCGGCATGGCCACCGGCCTGGTGGTCAGCGACGCCGGCGGCGACATCGTGCAGGTCGAGGCCACCAAGATGGAAGGCAAGGACGAGTTCATCCTCACCGGTCAGCTCGGTGACGTGATGAAGGAGTCAGCCCGTGCGGGCATGTCCTACATCCGGGCGCGAACGAAGGAGCTGGGGATCGACCCCAGCGTCTTCGAGAAGCAGACCCTGCACATCCACGTGCCTGCCGGAGCCACGCCCAAGGACGGTCCGTCGGCCGGCGTGACGATGGCGACCGCCATGGCCTCGCTGCTCACCGGGCGACCGGTGCGCCGGGACCTGGCGATGACCGGCGAGATCACGCTGCGGGGCCGGGTGCTCCCGATCGGCGGCCTGAAGAGCAAGCTGCTGGCGGCGCACCTGGCAGGGGTCAAGACGGTCCTGATCCCGAAGCGCAACGAGAAGGACCTGGCCGAGGTGCCCGAGGAGGTCCGGACCCAGCTGCGGCTGATTCCGGTCGAGACGATGGACCAGGTGCTGGCCGAGGCGCTGATCGACGCGCCACGGCCGGCTGCCCGGATCAAGGCGGAGCGTGCCGCCCGGCAGCAGCGGGTCACCCCGCGCGCCAAGCGGGCGCCGCGCGGAAAGCCACCGACGCCCGAGGCGCCGGTGCCGGCAACGCCGGAGATCCCCGTCGAGCAGCCCCCGGCAGGGGGCGTCTGACCGGTCGACCCTAGGGGCGGTTGGGATGGAGTACAAGGACTACTACGCAGTCCTCGGCGTGCCCAAGACGGCGACGGCGGCCGAGATCAAGAAGGCCTACCGTCGACTGGCGAGGGAGCTCCATCCCGACCGCAACCCGGGCGACGCAGACGCCGAACGGCGCTTCAAGGAAGCGAACGAGGCGAATGCCGTCCTGTCGGACCCCGAGCAGCGGCAGCGATACGACGAGCTGGGCGCCAACTGGCAGGCGTATGACAACGCCGGCTTTCCGGGCGGCGCGACCGACTGGGCCGGATTCGGCGGCGCTCCCGGCGGCGTTCGCTGGGAGACGCGGCGGGTCAACGCCGAGGACCTCGGTTCGGACCTCGGCGGCTTCAGCGACTTCTTCCGCGCCTTCTTCGGCGGCGGAGCGAGCGGGGGCACGGGTCGCGCGGCGCCCGGCCAGTTCGAGCAGGTCTTCGACTTCGGAGAGCTCGGCCGCAGCGCCCCCGGCCAGGCCAGCCGCCCGGCGGAGGCGCACGCCACTGCCGAGGTGACGCTGGCCGAGGTCGCGACGGGCGCCGAGCGGATGGTCAGCATCGACGGTCGCCGGCTGCAGGCCAGGATCCCGCCCGGCGTTGGCGATGGGGCCAAGTTGCGGCTGCGCGGGGCGGTGAAACAGCCTGGTGGTGCACCCGCCGGCGACGTCGTGATCACGATCCGCGTCCAGCCCGATCCTCGCTTCGAGCGCCACGGTGCGGACCTCGTCACCGAGGTGCCGCTGACCCTCGCCGAGGCGCTGCTGGGAACGGAGGTGCCGGTCCCCACGCCGACCGGCAGCGTCAAGCTGCGGGTCCGGCCCAACACCCAGAGCGGGCAGGAGATCCGCATCAAGGGGCGCGGACTGCCGAAGTCGGGCCGTGGCAACGCCGGCGCCTCCGCTCGTGGTGACCTGGTGGTGCGAGCGCGGGTCGTGCTGCCCACGCTGGACGAGACGGCGCGCGATGAGCTGGCCAAGGTCCTCGGCAAGCACCCGCAGGCCGATCCCCGCAAGGACGGCAAGGTCCAGTAATGCGCACCGAGCGCTTCACCACGCGAGCCACCGAGGCGATCGCTGCGGCCCAGCAGCTGGCCGAGGGCGAGGGTCACTCCGAGCTGACCGCGCTGCACCTCCTGCTCTCCCTGCTGGACCAGCCCGATGGCGTGGTGCCGACGGTGATCGAACGGGTCGGCAAGGACCCGGGTGCCGTGGCGACCGCGATCCGCGAGGAGCTGGCCAAGCTGCCCAACGTGAGCGGCGGCGCCCAGCTGACCCTTGGCAACGACGCGCGCCGCATCCTCTCGGATGCCCACCCGCTCGCGGAGCGCATGCGCGACGAATACGTATCGACGGAGCACCTGCTGCTCGCCATCATCGAAGACGCGGCCGGCAACCCGGCGCAGCGCCTGCTGCAGGCACAGGGTGTCGAGGCGGCATCGGTCCTGGAGGCCCTCACCACCATTCGAGGCAACCAGCGCGTGACGAGCGAGAATCCCGAGGCGACCTACGAGGCCCTGGAGAAGTACGGCCGCGACCTGACCGATGCGGCTCGCAAGGGTCTGCTGGACCCGGTGATCGGCCGGGACGAGGAGATCCGGCGCGTCATCCAGGTGCTCAGCCGACGGACGAAGAACAACCCGGTCCTGATCGGCGAGCCGGGTGTTGGCAAGACGGCGATCGCCGAGGGGCTCGCCCAGCGGATCGTGCGCGGCGACGTGCCCGAGGGGCTGAAGGAAAAGCGGGTGGTGGCCCTGGACCTGGGCTCCATGGTGGCCGGCGCCAAGTACCGCGGCGAGTTCGAGGAGCGCCTGAAGGCGGTGCTCAAGGAGGTCGCGGCCAGCGAGGGCCAGATCATCCTGTTCATCGACGAGCTGCACACCGTCGTCGGCGCCGGCGCGGCCGAGGGGGCGATGGACGCCGCCAACATGCTGAAGCCGATGCTGGCCCGCGGCGAGCTGCACGCCATCGGCGCCACGACCCTGGACGAGTACCGCAAGAACATCGAGAAGGACGCGGCACTCGAGCGTCGATTCCAGCCGATCATCGTCGACCAGCCATCGGTCGAGGACACCATCAGCATCCTGCGGGGCCTGCGCGACCGGTACGAGGTGCACCACGGCGTGCGCATCACCGACTCGGCGCTGGTCGCCGCCGCGGTCCTCTCGGACCGGTACATCAGCGAGCGCTTCCTGCCCGACAAGGCGATCGACCTGGTCGACGAGGCGGCCTCCCGGCTGCGGATGGAGATGGACTCGATGCCCGCCGAGCTGGACGAGGTGGATCGGCGCCGAATGCAGCTGGAGATCGAGCGCGAGGCGCTGCGCAAGGAAAAGGACGCAGCTTCGAAGGCACGCCTGGAGGCGCTCGAGAAGGAGCTGGCCGACCTGCGCGAGCGCGGTGACGTGATGAAGGCCGCCTGGGAGCGCGAGAAGGAGGTCGTGGCCGGCATCCGCGAGACGCGCGAGCAGCTCGAGAAGCTCACCCCGGAGATCGAGGCGGCCGAACGCGCCGCCGACTACGCCAAGGCCGCCGAGCTGAAGTACGGCCGCGCCAACGAGCTGCAGCAGCGCCTGGCCGAGCAGGAGGAACGTCTACGCGACCTGAAGTCAGCCGGCTCGCTGCTGCTCAAGGAGGAGGTCGACGCCGACGACATCGCCGAAGTGGTCGCCCGCTGGACCGGCATCCCCGTCAGTCGCCTGCTGGAAGGCGAGACCGAGAAGCTGCTGCACATGGAGGACCGGCTGCACGAGCGGCTGATCGGCCAGGACGAGGCGGTGATCGCCATCTCGGATGCGATCCGGCGTGCGCGGGCCGGCCTCAAGGACCCCAAGCGCCCGATCGGCTCTTTCATCTTCCTGGGCCCCACCGGCGTCGGCAAGACCGAGCTGGCCCGCGCGCTGGCCGAGTTCCTGTTCGATGACGATGGCGCGATGGTCCGGATCGACATGAGTGAGTACATGGAGAAGTTCGCCGTGTCCCGGCTGGTCGGCGCGCCGCCCGGCTACGTCGGCTACGAGGAGGGCGGCCAGCTGACCGAGGCGGTGCGTCGCAAGCCGTACCAGGTGGTGCTCTTCGACGAGATCGAGAAGGCCCATTCCGACGTCTTCAACGTCCTGCTCCAGCTTCTCGACGACGGGCGACTGACCGACTCGCAGGGCCGGACCGTCAGCTTCCGCAACACGGTCGTGATCATGACCAGCAACATCGGTTCGACTGCGCTGATCGAGGCCGGCGAGGCCGGGGCCGATGCCTTCGACGCCGCCGCCGAGCGGGTGAAGACCTCCCTGCGCGACCACTTCCGCCCGGAGTTCCTGAACCGGATCGACGAGATCATCGTCTTCAAGCCGCTCGGCGAGGCACAGCTGAAGGAGATCGTGGGCCTGCTCCTCAACGGAGTGGAGCGACGGCTCTCCGAATCGCGGATCTCCCTCGAGGTCACCGATGCCGCCCGCGCCTTCGTCGCACGGGAGGGCTACGACCCGCAGTACGGCGCGCGGCCCTTGCGACGGGCCATCCAGCGCTTCATCGAGAACCCGCTGGCGAAGCAGCTGCTGGCCGGAGAATTCACCGCCGGCGACACGGTCCGGATCGACGTCGCAGATGGGGCGCTGACCTTCGAGAAGACCGGCACCACCGCTCCGCCAGAGGCGGAGACCGCAGCGGCCACTACCGCTTGATGGCGAGCACCTCTCCTGCCCCGCTGCTGACGCTGTTGTTGGTGACGTAGACCGTCCCATCCCGGGCGACCGCGACGTCAGCGGGGAGGGTGAGCCGTCCAGGGATGAGCTCGGTCCGCTGCCCGTGCCAGACGCGATACAGGGCGCCGACCGCGTCAGTGCCGCTGAAGAGCCCGAAAACCCCCTGCTTCACGATCTCGACCACATACAGGGCGCCATCGGGGCCGAACCCGAGCCCGGTGATGGAGGTGAAGCCGTCCATCCACAGCGCGCAGCCGCCGCTGGGGTGCGCCTGGCTGCAGGTCGCGTTGCGGGCCCACGGGGCGATGCGCCAGATCCGCGACTCGCCGGGCGTGAATGGGAAGCCCTTCAGCTCGCCCACGTACCAGTAGCCATCCGGCCCGATGGCGACGCTGGTGGGGACTGCCTCGGCCGGCAGCCGTGGCGGCAACGGCATCGGCAGATGCGCGGTCGAGACGACCTCGTTGGGGAACTTGGCGACGGTCTGAATCCTGCCACCCGGCCCGACCAGCAGCAGCGTGTTGTTGGCCGCATCGGTCACCAGCACCCGGTCCTCACCGAGCGAGGCAGCACCATACGCGTTGGAGTCGGTTGGGTTGGGCGGCCGATCCACATCGGTCGTGTCCGGATGCGCGTTGACGTAGGCCTGGATGTTGGCCACCACTGTCCCAGCCCTGGCACGGACGACGCTGTCAAATACGGGGTTCAGCGCCTGGGGGCCAGCGCCGACGATTGCGAGGGTGGTGTCGTGCGTGAACGCGACGTTGACTGGGCCCGTCACGTCACCCTCCGGCGACAACGCCGAAGGAAGGCCCGCCGCGAAGACATGGGCACGGCCGTGGTCGATAACCGAGATGCGGCCGGTCGTCCCGTAGCCGCCGGGACCGCCAGTACCCGCCTCGGCGAAATAGATGCGTCCGTCGTGACCCACGGCGATGCCCCTTGCATTGTCGAGGCCGGAGGCGACGACCCAGACCGATGGTCCTGCCGCCCCGACCGGCGCTGCGGCCAGCGCCAGCGCAGTGACAGCAGCGAGCAGGGCGGAAACGAAACGGAGGCGCGGCTCGGGGCGCATTGGGAGTCCTCCTGCAGGGGCGAGGGCGGAGCCCATATTGTGGCACTCCAGTGCAGTCTGGTGCACTGCAGAGGGCAGACGTGCGGTTCTAGGAGGCACCGGTTGAACTCGATCAGCCGTGCGTAAGGGCGAATCCCGCGAGCAAGATCAGCGCACAGGCACCGATGATGGCCAGTGGCGCCAGGACGGCGAGCCATCGCGGCAGGCGCAGCTCGTCGGCCGCCCCTGCAGCACCGAGGCCGACTGCCATGGCGCAGATGAAGAGTGGGATTCCGACCGACCAGGCGCCCGGGACCGCCAGCACCAGCATCGCCGAGGCAGACACGGCGAGCATCAGCGATCGGTTGGCGACCTCCCACGTTAACGCCCCCACGCCTGCGAGCAGTGCGGCGATTGCGATCCAGGCGGCCACGAATGGCACGCGCCCACCCGGCATGATGGAGCCCTGCTGGACGATTGCCGCCAGGTAAAGAACGTCGATCGCCACCGCCCCGATAGCTCCACCCATCGCAGGCAGGCTGGCCACGCGTCTTCGCGGGATTCCGGGATCCACGCCTGAGCCGGGGGCGTGGCGCATGCTCGCTGCCCTTGCACTGAATAAGGACCATGGCGGCCAATTCGTTGGCCGCCATTATCGCCGCGGTAACGGAATGCAAGGCGCTTGTTATCGGGGCCTCACCCGCGCGCGCGCCACTGCAGCGGCTTAGTGCGCACATTCGAATGTGAAATGGCGCTCCTCGCCGCTGCCTTCGGCATGCTCGGCAGGTTCACCGGCAAGATCCTGACGATGAGCCTCGGCTGGGCCAGCACGCTGCTGTTCGGCCGCGTCTCGCGGGACCGCCAGATCTTCCTCGCGGCGATTAGCTTCGGCGCGGTGATCTGGGCCGTCGCCCTGGTTGGTGTGGCTCTGCCCGCGGTCGGGGCGTTCTTGCTGGCCTTCATGCCGATCCCACCGTGGGTGAACGACAACTGGGTGCGGCTTGCCATGCTCGCAGTGGTCATCGCTCTGCCCCCGGCTCTGGGCGGCGTCACGCTGAAGCTTCTGCGCCCGAAGGACCGCCCGGTGGGCGTCGCCGGGGTCGCCGGCCAGCTCGCTCGCGGATACCCCCTGGCGGCCGGCCTTTCAGCGATGCTCGTCTTCCTGGCCATCATCGGGGTTGTGCGGAAGGGGGCTTCGCTCGCCCGCCGCTGGACGGATGCCCACATCCCGGTCGTGCTCAAGCCCGGGGGGTATGAGCGCCTCGCAGCCGATATGGACACTGCCATCACCGATTCCGGAATCGATGTCGACGCGCGCGACGCCCCGGCGGTCCTGGTCGTGCCCGCGCACATCCTCGCCGCGATAGCCGGCCCACGTGTCCGCGCTCTGCTGCCCGAGCGGCTGGTGCGCCTGGTCGGCAATGACCTCGAGGTCCTCATCTACCCGACCGACATCTCAATCGGCGGCAAGGCCGCCGTTGTGTCGCGCGTCCAGGCTGCCCTCGCGAGCCGGCTGACGACCGCCGATGTATGGCTGACGATGACGGCGGAAGCCCAGTCCATCGAAGACAGCCTTGGCCGTCTCGCATCGGACCGTCCCGATGGACCGGATCGGGCGGCAGCCCTCGCGTCGATCGACCATCGGCTGGCGACGACGAATCTCCCGTATGACGAGTGGGAGGTTGTCTACCGGCAGCGGCTGCAGGTCGAGCGGGATCTCCTAGCAGGAATACGACCAGGGGAGAAGATGCCGGTCGCATCGGGGGGCAGCCGTGACGTTGACCAGGCCACGGGGCTCCGCGGCGTGAGGCGATATCTTCGCCGCGAATCGGTGGCGACCATCTTCGCGGCAGCGGCCGTCGTCCTTGCAACCGCGAACGCCGTGCTGCTCGTCGCCGAGCGCGTGGGCACCCGCTTGCGGTTCGGACGGAGTCGCTCCTAGCGGGCGGTCTCGAGCGCATACTCGCGGTCCCTCACAGGTAACGAACATGCTTGTTGATTCGCTGGCTGTCACGACGATCGCGGTGTCGGATCTCGACCGCTCCAGGAGCTTCTACCAGGAGCAGGTTGGGCTGAAGCTCCTGGACGAGAACCCGAACAGCTGCCGGTTCGGCGCCGGCAAGGGGTCGCAGCTGACCGTGCGGCGCGGACAGCCGAACGTCGGCCAAACGGTGGCGCACTTCGAGGTCGACGACATCGAGGTGGTGATACGCGACCTGACCTCGCGCGGCGTCGTGTTCGAGGAATACGAGACGCCCAAGACCGTCAACTCCATTGCGCAGATCGGACCGGCTCGCGGCGCCTGGTTCAAGGACCCCGACGGCAACGTCCTCGGCGTGCGCGAGGGCCCGGTACCCGCCTAGCGGTGCCGGCGGCGGCGCCCGGCGGGGGTCGGCTTCGAGCGCTCCCGCACCTCGCGACGCGGCGGCGGCACGAAGCGGCGACGGCGGATCTCGACGTTGGCCGCCTCGATGATCGGGGGGAACTTGATGAAGGCGGCGTACGCGGCAACGACCATGCCCGGCACCACGATCAGCAGCAGCAGGGCCAGCGGCACATGGACCACGATCAGCAGCGGCACCACGCCCCAGGTCACGATGATCGACCAGAAGATCCATTCGTGGAGCGACAGGATCGCCGGGTAGCGGCGATAGGCGCGCTGCGCGGCGTTGTAGACCAGGATGGCGCCCACCAGGATCACGAACGCCCCGATCCACAGCGTGGTGAACAGATCGCCGAAATTCAGGGGCGTGAACGAGTCGAACAGCTTGGCCATCGGCCGCCGAGTCTAGCAGCCGCCCGGCTATACTGACCCCGCCGAGGCGGACGCTGTGCCCAGGCGCCTCGCACGACCACGCAACCTCCAGTTCGAGGCCGCCCGTTGCGCGCAATCCTCTCCGTCTCGGACCGCGAAGGGATCGTCGAGCTCGCGAAGGGGCTCACCGAGGCCGGCGTCGAGTGCTACGCCACCGATGGCACCCGTGCCCACCTGGCGGAGGCCGGCGTCGAGGTCAAGGCCGTCTCGGAGCTGACGGATGCGCCCGAGATCCTGGGCGGCCGCGTCAAGACGCTCCACCCCAAGATCTTCGCCGGGCTGCTGGCGCGGCGCGACCAGCCGGACCACCTCGCCCAGCTCGCCGAGCATGGCATCGAGCAGATCGACATGGTGGTCGTCAACCTCTACCCGTTCGGGCAAGCGGTGACCCAGAGCGAGACGACGCTGGACCAGGCGCTGGAGAAGATCGACATCGGCGGCGTGTCCCTGCTGCGGGCGGCGGCCAAGAACTTCCCCGGCGTGGCCGCGGTGTCCGATCCGACCCAGTACGCATCGGTCATGCGCGACATCAAGACCCATGGCACGGTCAGCCCCGAGACGCGCCAGAAGCTGGCCGCCGAGGCGTTCGCGCTAACGGCTGCGTATGACGCCCAGATCGCGTCCTACCTCAACACCCAGGCCGGCACCCTGTTCCCGAGTCGTCTGACACTCGTGGTCGAGAAGAAGGCCGATCTGCGCTACGGCGAGAACCCCCACCAGCTGGGCGCCTTCTACGCCGATCCCGCCCAGCGGCGCACCTCCATCAGCCGAGCGCGGCAGATCGCCGGCAAGGACCTGTCCTTCAACAACCTGCTGGACCTGGACGCCGCCTGGCAGATCGCATCGGACTTCAAGACGCCGACGGTGTGCATCGTCAAGCACGGCAACCCGTGCGGCCTGGCCAGCGTAGTCGACCTGGCGGAGGCGTTCCGGCTGGCCCTGGAGGGCGACAGCGTCTCGGCCTACGGGGGGATCATCGGCGCCAACCGGGTGGTCGACGACGCAACCGCGCGGGCGATTCGACCCGGCTTCTTCGAGGCGATCGTGGCTCCCGGCTACACCCCCGAGGCGCTCGAGATCCTGCGCACCAAGAAGGGCTTCGAGATCATCGAGGTACCCCAGGCCGAAGGCGACGGCCCCGAGCTGGGGATCGGCAACTTCGACTTCAAGCGGATCGGCGGCGGGCTGCTGGTGCAGACCTTCGACAACCTGGAGGAGGACCGCAACAAGCTGCAGGTGGTGACCCAGCGGCGCCCGACCCTGGACGAGCTGACGGACCTGCTGTTCGCTTGGCGGGCGGTGCGGCACGTGAAGAGCAACGCCATCGTGCTGGCCAAGCGCCACGCGCTGATCGGGATGGGCGCGGGCCAGCCATCGCGGGTGGTTTCAGTCGAGGTTGCGCTGCGCAAGGCCGGCGAACGGGCGCCCCTGTCAGTCATGGCCAGCGACGCCTACTTCCCCTTCCCCGATGGAATCCAGATCGCGGCGCAGGCCGGGGTGACGGCCATCATCCAGCCCGGCGGCAGCATCCGCGACGAGATGGCGATCGAGGTCGCCGACCGTCACCACATGGCGATGGTCTTCACTGGACGACGGCACTTCAAGCACTAGACCGCCGCAGCCGGTCTAGCCTCGCCTCTCACGGTCCTCCGCACTCGCTGCCTTTGATACGGGCTGCGCCACCGCACCATCATCGGTTGGTCCTTTTGCCACGACTCGCACCACGGTTAGCAGTCAACCTCGGAGCTGCGAGTGCCTCTGGCCCGTGGGCTGTCCTGACGCACATGCCGCTGCAAGCCTCTCAGTGACCTCCGATATTCGCCTGGCATGCTCGTCTGAGGAAGATGGGGCCAGCCTCGCATCTGAACTGCGTGGCTCGGTGGGGCGGCGCAGGCTCGCGATACCTTGGGCCGCCCCGCCTCTCAAAGCGCAAGGCAGGAGGCGGATCGTGGCAGTGACGTCCTCTGTCGCCATGTCCGAAGCATGGGCCCAGGCGGAAGCCGCGTTGCCACCAGGCTGGGAGGTGCGTGCTTTGGTGCGAGGCCCACGGCTCGTCTCCCAGAACCTCGACAGTGGTGATTGGCTGGCATGGGCACGACCGACGGCGGACTCGTCCGACGCACGCCAAACGCCCACGGCCGGCCGGGGGGATACACCGGATGAGGCGCTTCGAGACCTGGCGAGGCGACTAAGAGAGCTTTGAAACGCTGCTGGTGGACGACAATGAGCCCAGATGAGCACATCTCTGCCGTCGCTCCCGGCGGACCCCGAGCGGTCCCGAGCGATGGCAGCTGCCATGAAGGCCGCCTGGGCGCTGCAGTCCTGGTACCAGGACCTCGAGCTCCGGAATGGAGCGCCCGTCGTCCAGGTCGTTGACAAGGGTGGGCATTGGTCCGCTGTCGTGTTGTTCCGCTCGAGCATGCCCGAGCCGGCCGCCGATCGGATCTGTCGCCACATCGCGGCGATCGCACCGCGTGGCATCCATGAGGTCATCGTGGCGGCCGACGGCAGCCAGATCGCGCAGTGCCTGGTCATTGCGGCGCGACCCTCAACGAGGCGATCGCCCGAGTAGAGCCCGTGAAGGCGAAGCCGAGCAGCCCCGCCGGGCGGTAGAGCGGCGGATGGCGAAGGTGGTCGCGCATGGGGCGGATTCCCCCGAGCCAGCAGCGGCCGTCGTGCGGCTCTGCGAATGAACCGGGTCACGGTGCCGTAGGCGGGGGCCGGCAGTCGCGGCGAAGTCCGGCGGGCAGCCCAGCGGGGAGTGATACGCAAATGGAAGGTCGGACCGCCTGGCCGTGACCCTGGCGAGACGGCCGGCCTCAGACAGTGGACACCGGCCACGCCACCTGTGGCCCAGTACGAGGTACCCCCTCATGACTCACATCGAAGAAGAGAAGGTGACCACCACCACCACCACCACCGAGCAAGTGGATCCACCGAAGCAAGAGCCCAAGAGCGTCAACCTGAACGTCAACACCGGCGGCGAGGGCTCGAGCGTCACGGTCGACCAGACCCCCGAAGAGCCCACCGCGACGCGCACCACAACGACCCACACCGAGGCCAGTCAGTCGGGCTGACCTTGTCCGTGGCCAGGCGATCCCGCCCCGCCTTGAAGCGTTTCGCGGGGTGGGGTTGCCCCATAACCACCTAGGGAAGGGAGTCCAGATCATGCTGCCAAGGGAAGATCCGGAGATCCCGGGCGATTGGCCCAAGCCGGATAAGAAGCCAGAGGATGACGCGCCAAAGCCAGACGTTCAGCCGCCTGGTGACATGCCCGCGCCGGACAAGCTGCCCGACGGCGGAAGCGGTGGCGGAGTAGACGCGCCCCGCGACCCGGACGACCGGGGGTTCCATATGTAAGGGGAGCGTCGCTCCACTCTGGTCTTCCCGAGGCCGGCCCCCGATAATCGGCCCGTGGAGAAGCTCATCACCGTCGAGGCGGTTGCGGCCACCGAGGCCGGGGCGATCGCGGCTGCCCGCCTGATGGGCCGTGGCGATCGGATGGCCGCCGACCACGCCGCCGTCGAGGCGATGCGCACGGCGATGGAAGAGGCCGAGATCAGCGGCACCATCGTCATCGGCGAGGGCGAGCGCGACGAGGCCCCGATGCTCTACATCGGTGAGCAGGTCGGCAACCCGGATGCGGCCACGTCGGTGGACATCGCTGTCGACCCGCTGGAGGGGACCAACCTGGTCGCCACCGGCTCCCCAAACGCGACGGTCGTGCTGGCAGCAGCCGAACCCGGGGGCCTGATGCACGCGCCTGACACCTACCTTCGCAAGCTGGTGGTGGGGCCGCAGGTAGCCGGCCATGTCTCGATCAACGACCCGGCCGCCACCATCATCGGCACCATCGCCGAGCGCCTGGGACGCGCCCCGTTCGACATCACGGTCGTGATCCTGGATCGGCCTCGACACGAGGCCCTGATCGACGAGGTGCGAGCCACCGGCGCCCGCATCAAGCTCATCTCCGATGGCGACCTCACGGCGGGCATCTCGGTCGCGGTCTCCGGCACCGGCGTGCACGCCGTGATGGGCACCGGCGGGGCACCCGAGGGCGTGCTCACCGCAGCTGCCCTCAAGTGCCTGGGTGGCGAGATCCAGGCGCAGTTCCGCTGGCGCTCTGACGAGGAGAAGGAGCGCGCCCGCAAGATGGGCGTGGCGGTCGACGATACCGAGCGGGTCTACTTCACCGATGACCTGGCCCCGGGCGAGAACGTCGTCTTCGCCGCGACCGGCGTCACCGACGGCGAGCTGCTGCGCGGTGTCCGCTTCTTCGGCGGCGGGGCGCGAACCCACTCCCTGCTGATGAGCCATTCGCGGGGTATCGTCCGCTTCATCGACACCGTCCACATGTGGGACGCCAAGCAGCCGCCGCGAGTGCGCCTCTAGCGGTCAGCCCAGTCGGGTCCCCAGACCAGCCGCACGTCCTGCTCCGCGACGCTCGGCAGCAGGTCGGCCACGGTGACGTCGACGCGCAGGTCGGCACAGGCGCGCCAGGGTCGCAGGTCCGGGTCCAGCTCGGCCAGCGGCTCGAGCGCGAAGCGACGCTCCACCAGTCGCGGGTGCGGCACGATCAGGTCCAGCTCCGCATCGGCCACGCAATGGCCGTCGAACGAGAGAATGTCCAGGTCGATCAAGCGCGGCCCGAACTTGACCCCTTGCGGGTCGCGGCCCAGCGTCGCCTCCATGCGCTTGAGGGCGAACAGGAGGTCAACCGGCGGCAGCTCGGTCTCCAACTCGAGGGCGGCGTTGGTGAAGTCGGGCTGGTCGAACAGGTCGCGCGCCGCAGACTCGTAAAGGCCCGATGCGCGGACTACCTGGCCGATTCCCTTCAGCTCGGTGAGCGCGCTGGCGAAGGCCGCGCGCGTACCGGGAAGGTTCCCTCCGAGTCCGATGAACGCGCGCATGATTCGATTCCGACTCTAGACCATC